>JACRDO010000054.1 GCA_016212885.1 Elusimicrobiota bacterium
CAAAGGACCTATCATCGGATTTGGGCCCAAAGGCCTATGCCCGGCGCGGTTAGGGCTCGCGCAAGAATTAATTCGCAGATTTCGGGCGTCGAGGCGCCCGGCCGGCAAGGCCGTGCGGATAAGGAGCACGTCTTAACCGCACGGCCCCTGGCTTCCAGAAGCGCCAGGGGCGCGAGGAGCGAGCATGCCCGTCGGCATGTAAGCGACAAGCAACGCAGCCGGGCGGGATGCATCGGCGTCCGAAAATGCGAAGTTATTTTTGCGCGAGCCCTTAGTCCGATGGCCCGCGACTTAGCGGCTTTCCCACAGCGGCGTTGATATCTAGTGCATCATGATACAATATATTATATACTTAATGCATTATGATTGATAAACCGAGAATAAGAGAGGTGCTGCTCGACCAGCGCGGCGATATCTCCGGCATTTTGGACAAGTGCCGCGTTGAGCGTCTTATCGAGCCGGAGTTGCGCGGCGCGCTGGCGGATGCGCTCATCAAGGTCATCAGCGGGGTGCGCCGGTGCGGCAAGTCCGTCTTGGCCCACCGCGTATTGAGAGGCTTGCCGTACGGCTATGTCAACTTTGACGATGAACGCCTGGCGGATGTCACAGCCGCCGACCTGAATCTTGTGCTGGAGGTCCTGCTGGAGCTGAACCCCGGGTTCAGGCATATCCTGCTCGACGAAATACAAAACGTGGACAAATGGGAGCTGTTCGCCGCCCGGCTGCAGCGCGGCGGCTACAAAGTCATCATAACCGGCAGCAACGCCCATCTGCTGAGCCGCGACTTGGCGACCCATTTGACCGGCCGGCATAAAGTCTTCGAGATCTACCCTTTTTCGTTCCCGGAATACCTTCGTTCGCGCGGCATCGATTCTCCGCGCGGCAAGGCCTTGAGCACCGGTGCAAGGGCGGAAATCGGCGCCGCCTTCTCGGGCTATTTCGCCGAAGGCGGATTCCCGGAACTTCCCGCTATTGTGGACAAGAAATCCTATCTGCGCGATCTTTACGACAAGATACTTACGCGGGATATCGCCCTGCGGCACGGCGTAAGGCATATCAAGACCCTCAAAGATATCGCGCTTTATGCCGCGAACAATTACGCATCGCGGCTTTCCTATCAGAACATCAAGGACGCCTATTCGCTCGGGAGCATACACACGGTCAAGAATTATCTCTCGTATATGCAGGAGGCTTACCTCTTTTTTGCCGTGGAGGCTTTTTCGCACAGGGCGCGGGAGCGCGTGCGGCTGCCCAGGAAAATGTACGGCATCGATGCGGCTTTGCTGCGCGCGGTTTCCGTATCCGGCGAGAGAAATGAAGGCAGGCTGCTTGAGAATCTGGTTTATCTGGAGCTGCTGCGGAGGAAAAAACAGGTCATGTATTTCAGCGACCCGCAGCGGAAGTATGAAGTGGATTTCGTGTGCCGCCGCAGCGGTGGAGGGCCGACGGAGCTGATTCAGGTCTGCTTGGACACCGCTATGGCGGAAGTCAGGGAGCGCGAGTTGAGGGGGCTGCAGAGCGCGCTGAACGCTTTTAAGCGCGTTCCCTCCGGCGGCTTGACTCTTATCACCCTTGACCGCGGCGGCACGGAGCGGATAGCCGGCCGCAGCGTAAAATGCGTGCCGATATGGGAGTGGCTCCTTCTGTAGCGCGCTTCAAGCAGGTCGGGTATGCAGGTATTCCATCGTATGGTTTCGCCTTCTTGGCTCAACCATTCCCTCGCATTCGGCCGCGAATGCTTCGGTCACAAGTCCGCCAGGGGGTTGATCTGGCATTCTGCCTGCCGTTAGCAAATAGGGTGGAATAATGAGGCGTGGCCTACTGCTTGATCAATAGCGCCGGATAGCCCTGTCCCGAGAGCTGCTTGACCGCAGCCACCGCATCGGCCCGACGTTCGAATGGGCCGACCCGCACCACATAATAATAGCGGCTGCGGCCGGACTTCCTGACCGATAATCTGGCGGAGCGGCCGGCCGCACGAAGGGTCTCGACGACCTTCATGGCGCGGTCTTTCTCCGTGAAGGAGCCGAGCTGGACCGCGTACCGGGAAATCTTCTTCTCAGGCGCGGACGCCGGGGCGGGAGCCGGAGGCGCGGCTGGGGTCTCGGCGCGGGGCGGCCCCGGCGCAGGCTCCGGAGTGGGGGCCGCCGCAGCGGACTCGTTCGGCGTGCCCGCGGGCATCTCCGCCAGCTCCACCGTCATCAGGTCTGTCCCCCACCGGATCTTGTATTCGGGCTCCTTTTCTACGTCCAGGATCACGCGCGCGACCCAATCCGGCTCTTTTGAAAGCTGGGCGCTTCGAATGCCTTTGAGCAGCGCGCCGTAGCCCTTCGCGGGCTCCAAGGCGCGCTTAAGCCGGGTGTTGAACAAGTCGATCACGAGGCGGGGGGGCCGGCCCTCCACGCTCATCTTGTACTGCACGGGAGCGCTGAGCCGCAGCACCACGAGGTCCGGGGCCGTGTCGATTCCCCGAAGCTGGACCGGCTCCGCCGCATGCAGGGGGAGGGTTTGCGCGAGGCAGGCGAGCAGAAGGCTCCGCATGCTCTTACTTGGCTTTCCGGCCCTTGAGCCCGATGTCCCTCAGGAACGCCTCGTCGCTCGGCTTGCGGCCCAGGAAGGCCTCGAGGGAGGCCGACTCCTCGCGGGCGCCGCCCACCTCCAGCATCTGCCTGCGGAACTCCCGGCCGGTCTCCTCGTCGAGGAGCCCGATCTTCTCGAAGCGCGAGAAGGCGTCCTGGGCGTAGACCTTGGACCAGAGGTAGCCGTAGTAGCCCGCGTCGTAGCCCATCAGGTGGGTGAAGCTCGCCTCCGGCATCGTGCCGGGGCTCATGGGGATGAGGGAGACCTCCTTCATCAGCTTCGAGTAGAGCTCGGTCGTGTCCTGGGTCCCCTCGGTGTTGAGGGTCATGTCGTAGGTCGCGAAGAAGTTCTGCCGCAGGTACTTGAGCCCGGAATCCACGTTCTTGGCCGCGATCATCTTCTTGATCATCTCGGGTGGGAGCTTCTTGGAGCGGTCACGGTAGTGCCCGGACATGCGCTTGAGGATATCCTCCTTCCAGACCCAGTTCTCCAGCATCTGGGAGGGGGTTTCCACGAAGTCGCGCGCGACCGAGGTGCCCGAGAAGCGCTGGTACTTGGCGCGCGTGAGCACCTGGTGCATGATGTGTCCGAACTCGTGGAAGATGGTCTCCACGTCGTTGTGGGGGAGCAGGGAAGGCTTCTCCGGCGTCGGCTTGTCGAAGTTCGCCACAATGGAGCTCATGGGCTTCTGGTAGGAGCCGTCCGGCAGGGCCCGCCCCTGGATGAGCGTGAAGGCCGCGGCGTGCTTGTACTTGCCCTCGCGCGGGAAGAGGTCCATGAAGAAGCGCGCGAGCAGGACGTCGGTCCTGGAATCGCGCACCTCGAAGAGCTTCACGTCCGGATGCCAGACGTCCTTGAGAGGGTCTCCCGGCCGGACCTCCTTGAAGCTCAGGCCGAGGAGCTCCTGGTAGACCTTGAGCATCTGCTCGATGACGAGGTCCGTGGGGAAGTACTCCTTGATCTTCTGGACGTCCACCTGGTACTTCGTGCGCATCAGGGTCTCGTGGTAGTAGCGCCAGTCCCAGGCGCGCAGGACCCCGTCCGACTCCGGCGCCGCCTCCTTCTTCTTGAGGGCCAGCAGGGTCTGCAGCTCCGGCCGGCCTTTTTCGTAGAGGCGCTTGCGCAGGCGAGCGAGGAAGGAGAAGACCGCATCTGGCTGCTGGGCCATGCGCTCTTCCAGGACGTAGTGGGCATGCGTCTTGTAGCCGAGGAGATCGGCGGCTTGGACCCTGAGCTTGAGGACCTCGGCCAGGCGCTCCTTGTTCTTCTCTCCGCCCCGGGTGTTGAACTTGGCCTCGAGGATGCGCCGGGCCTCGGGGTCCTTGGCGTTCTCCATGAATGGGAAATAGTCGGGGTAATCCAGGGTGACCTTGTACTTCCCCTCCGACTTCTCGAGGCGCTTCTTCATGTCCTCCGGCACGCCTTTCATCTGCGCTTGCGTGAAGAGGGCGAAGTCCTTGGTCTCGGCGACCTCCTTGTCAAAGTCGTTGGAGAGGGCGACGAGCTTCTGGCGGATCTCCTTCAAGCTCTGCCGCGCGGCCGGGGCGAGCCCCAAGCCGCTGCGCTTGAAGTCGAGCAGGGTCTTCTCGATTAGGCGCGCGTCCTCGCCTTCGAGCAGCTCCCCGCGGTCCGCGGCGGCCTTCATCGCAAGGAAGAGGTCCTCGCGCGAGAAGACCTCAACGATGTGCTTCGAGATCTCCGTGTCGCAGGCGATGCCCGCGTCGCGGACCGCCTTGTCCACGGAAACGTGCCCGAGGAACATCGCCGCTGCGGTCTCGTCGGAGAGGTCCGAGAGGATGTCCGAGAAGGCGACGAAGGTGTTCTTGAAGGCCGGCGGATTGGCGGCCGCGACGGTTTTGAGCCGCTCCTCGGCCTTGGCCTTGGCGGCGGCGCAGGTCTGCGTGAGGGCCGCGGCGTTGATGGAGAAATCCAGCGGGTAGAAGGCCTCAGCGCGGGGCATGGAGGTAAAGAGCAGAGTGAGGATGAGCGGCGCGGCGTAGGGTTTCATGCAGGGCTCCTGTGAGGGACTGCTTCATGAGCCGCCTCTTTCCTGGCCGTAGATCTCGTCGTAGGCTTTCCAGAACGGGCAGTACTTGCCGTGCCAAGCCATGAGCCGGCCGAACCAATGCTGAGGGTTCTCCCGGGCATAGACGCAGAGAGGGCACCCTTTGCAGCTCTTGGCCATGAATTCCGTCCCGAACATCCGGATGGCGTTGATTTGGGACGTACCAAACCAACGGCTTTTGGATGTTTGGTGCGTGAAGCGGGCCATCGGGCGGATTCTCCCATTTGCCGGGACACGCGCGCAAGGCGTCCCAAACATCCAGACGGCGTAGGTTTGGGACGTACCAAACCAACGCATTTCCGATGTTTGGTACGGGTTTGCGCCCATATAAAAGGAAGAGCCCCATCGTGCGGATGGGGCTCTTTGCTCAACGGCGTCCGGGTCCGCCTATTTGAGGCCCGACACCCACTTCGCGAACTGCGGCCAAGAGCCGGCCTTGGCCCAGGCCAGGGTCTCGTAGTCGCTGTTGTAGCCGTAGTCCGGCAGGTAGACTGCGAGGCCTTTCGCGTTGGCCATGCTGTCTCCGACCGCGCCGTTGTAGGCGATGACGGTTCCGCTCAGGAAGTCCTCCAGCGCGGCGCCCTTGGACTTGACCGTGCTGTTCTTCGAGGCGGAGTCCACGAGTTGGACGAAGTGGAGCAGGTCCTTGTTGTCGCTGACGTAGAACTGCTGGGCCTGAGAGTGGGCGCTCTTAACCGCTTCGGTCTCGCCCGCGGCCATGACGGCTCTGGCCCAATCGTCGGCCAGGGACTGCAGCTTCGACAGGGAGGCGGAGGCCACGGCCGACTGGGTGCCGGCCTCGCCCATGCCGCCGTAGTGCTCCGTGTAGGATTTGACCGCGGCCTTGGCCAGGTCGAGGGCGCTCATGGACGGGTTCGCCGCGAGCGGGGCGAGGACAGTGTCGTAAGTGTAGCCGTCGCCGGGCTCGGTCTCCTCGGAGGCCACGATGTAGTCCGTGTAGTCCTTGATCTGGTAGCCCACCTCGGCCATCTGCATGAGGCAGGCGTCGGAGGCGTAGACGTCGATCTTGCCCACGGCCGCCAGGGCCGCTCCGAGGTCCGGGGTGCTCATGTGATTGCCGGTCTCATCGTCATAGGAGATGCCCCGGATCGAGATGTTCTGGATGCGGGCCTTGTCCCAGCCGCTGCCGTGGTTCCACACGATGAGCATGTAGCGCTGGGCCGGGGCGGCCTGCTTGGCCCAGTTGACGAACTCCACCAGGTGGCGCCAGTCGCCCATGTCCGCCTTGGGCAGCTGCTGGAGCACGGGGCTCGTGATGCGGCTCGCGTCGTTGTCCTTCTTGACGATGTAGCGGCGCCCGCCCTTCCAGTCGCCGTCGGAGGAGTCGTAGCCGCTGATGCGGCCCAGCTCGACCGCGATCTTGACTTTGTCCGTGGAGCCGACCTTCTCCATCTCGTTGACGTCCTTGAGGCCGAACCGCTCCAGGTTGTTCTTCGCGTTGACGAAGACCATGACGGTCCAGCTCGCGGCGCGGGCCTTCTCGTCCGCCCGTTCCTGGGCGACTTGGGCCTGGATGGATTCGATGACGCTCTTGACGTCGACGCCCTGGTCGAAGTCGATCTTCTCAGCGGCGGCGGCTTTGGTTCCCAGCAGAGACGCGGTTGCGAGGAGCCCGACGAGCCATTTCTTGAGCATTCTCATCCTCCGGTTTTTGCCATGCGCACTCGGCGACCTGCGATGGTGCGGAGCAATAGAGCGCGGCAGGGCTTGCCGACCTAAAATTCATTATACCACAAATCGGGCCCAAAGGGCCCAGGGCCGGAATAGGCCCTTTGACCCATCCCCCTGAGGAGGCGGATCCTCGTCGGAGAAAGGCGCCAAGCCGGGGCGGTTTCAGCCCCTTATGGAATAAAAAAAAGACTTGACAGCCCCGGCCCGTGGTTATGCGGTATAATGGCCGGATGCCATGCGAAAGCCTCCGCTGCGCCGCGCTCCGCCGGACTTCGCAGCCATAGACTATGCACGGTCCGCCTCGCGCGGCGGGTGTGGAGCATCCGTCCCACGAAGCTCCCGGACGTCTTCCGCCGCCTCGGGCTCGAGCTGGACCACCATGGAGCCCTCTCCGACGCCGAGGCCTGCGCCAGGATCGTCCTGGCGGCGTACGAGGAGGGGGATCCGGAGCTGCCGCAAGCCGCGTAGCCTTTCCCCGTCCGGGCCTTGACAAGCGTACTATACACGTGTATAATTATACAGGCGTATAGTTAGTATCGCTTTCGGAGGCCCCATGCCCAGACCCTCGAGGAACACCGACAAGCTGCTGATCGCGGCCGGACGGGAGCTGCTCGCCAGGAAGGGGGTCTCCGGGCTCTCCCTGCGCGAGGTGGCCAAGCGCGCGCGCGTCAACCTCGGGATGTTCCACTACCACTTCAAGACCAAGGGCGAGTTCGCCCGGCGCGTCCTGCAGGAGATGTACGAGGAGCTTTTCAGCCGCCTGAGCTTCGAGACCGCGGAGGGCGGCCCGCTGGAGCGTCTGGAAAGGACCCTCAACATCCTCGGCCGGTTCGCGCGCGACAACCGGGCGCTGGCCCTGTGCATTGCCCAGGACGCTGCGGCCGGCAACAAGCCCACGCTGGAGTTCCTGCTCAAGAACTTCCCGCGGCACGCGGTGATCCTCATCGGGCTCCTGCGCGAGTGCCAGAAGGCGGGGCTCGTCCGCCGCGCGCCGATCGCCCGGGTGCTGACCTTCATCGGGGGAGGGGTGATGGCGCCGGCCCTGATGGTGGCGGCCCTCGAAAGGGCCTTGGGAGGAGGGCTCGCCGGCCTGCCGGTCAAGGCCATCGCGGCCGCCGCGCTTTCGGATGACGCCGTGGCCGAACGCGTGCGCATGGCCCTGCAGGGGGCGAAGCCGTGACCGGATTCTGGCCGATGTCCACCCTAGGCTTCCTCCTCGCAGCCCTCCCGGCGCGGGGCGAGGAGCGGGGCGCACCGGCCCTTTCGCTGAGCCTCGCGGTTGCGCAGGCCGACGCGCTCAAGCTCTCGCCCGGCCTGCGGGCCGCCGAGCGCGAGAGGGAGGCGGCCGAAGCGCAGGCGCGCGGCCGGCGCTCCGCCCTGTGGCCCAGGCTCGGCTTCGACGCTTATTGGCGCGGAGTCACCGATGTCCCTTCCGTGGCGCTCCCGGTCCCCGGGTCTCCGCTCCTCAGCTTCGGCACGCACGAGAGCTGGGGCGTCGGGCCGAACCTCTCCTGGACGTTCTGGGACTCCAAGGCCGCCTGGAACGCCTCGCGCAGCCTCGAGGCCGCGGCCCGCTCCCGACGCCAAGAGACCGCGGCCCTGCGCCGCCTCCTCCTCTTGGAGACTCGGCTCGCGTACTTCAAGGTCCAGCTGGCGCTCGAGCATGCGCGCCTGCTGGCGGATTCCCTGCGCCTGGCGCAGGCCCAGCACGAGGACGTGGCCCAGCGCCTGCGCTACCGGAACGCGAGCCGCATCGACCTGCTCTCCGCGCACCAGGAGGTCTTAGACCGGCTCGGCCAGCTCCGGCAGGCGCGCTCTGACCTCGCCTCCGGGGTGCGGGACCTGTTCTCCAAGACCGGCGCCGGGGCCGGCACGGACCCGTCCCTGCCGCTCGACGCGCGGACCGCTTCGGGCCTGCCTCAAGGGACAGAACCTGCGAGCCTGCTCCTGGAGCTCGAGCCGCTGGGGACTTCGCTCGCGGCCTTGGACGTCCGGGCCGAAGAGGCCCCGGACCCGCGTCTGCGGGCCCTGGAGGAGGCAGCGCAGGCCTCCCGGCTCGCGGCCCGGAGCGCCGGAGCCGAGCGTTGGCCGAAGCTCCAGCTCACGGCCAGGACCGGGGTCGAATACCCCAACGGTCCGGTGCGCGAGAACATCCATCAGAACGCGCTCGGCGTAAGCCTCAGCCTGCCGCTCTTCGAGGGCTGGCGGGTGGCGGAGGAGGTCCAGCGCCACGCCCTGCAGGCGCGCGCCTCGGAGGAGCGCCGCTCCCAAGCCGAGCTGGACCTCGAGCGGGACCGCAAGCAGGCGGGAGACCAGCTGGCCGGCCTGCGGGTCCAGCAGGGCTTGAGCCGGCAGGCGGTCTCGGAGACCGAGGAGCTCGCCCGGCTCATCTACGATTCCTACAAGTCGGGCCGCTCGACCTTCCTGGAGGTCCAAAGCGCGAACCTGCGCGCGCTCGAGGCCAAGGTTCGCTCCGCGCGCACGGACGCCGAGACCCTGGCCCAACTGGCCGTATTGAGAAGCCTTTCATCGGAGGAGTGAGCCATGAAGCCCAAACGGATCCTCATCGCCGTCGTCGCGCTGGCCGCGGCCGCATTCGCCGGCTGGCGGCTGCTCCGCAGCTCCGAATTCCTCTACGCGGGGACCATCGAAGCGACGGAGGTGGACGTCTCCTCCCGCGTGAGCTCCGTCATCGCCAAGAAGGAGGCACGGGAGGGGGAGAGGGTCGCGGCGGGCCAGGCCTTGATGCGCCTCGCCTGCGAGGACCTCGCCCTGGCCGCGGACCTGGCTGAGAAGGACTACAAGAGCGCGGCGTCGCTCCTGAAGACCGGGTCCATCCGGCAGGAGGCCTACGACCTCCTCCGCTTCAAGCGCGACGACGCTGCGCTGAAGCTGTCCTGGTGCGATGTGCGGGCGCCTTCGACCGCGACCGTCCTCGAGATCTACCGCGAGCCTGGCGAGCTGGTGGGCCCCGGCGCGAGACTCCTGACTTTGGCGGACCTCAGCGAGGTCTGGGCCATGGTCTACGTGCCGGAGAACCTGCTCGTCAAGCTCGCGCTCGGGCAGGAAGCCACGGGCTTCCTCCCGGAGCTGGGCATGAAGGCCTTCCCCGGCCGCATCGCGCGCATCAACGACGAGGCGGAGTTCACGCCGAAGAACGTCCAGACCCGCCAGGAGAGGACCCGGCTCGTGCACGGGGTGAAGGTGGCCTTTCCCAACCCGGAAGGGCTGCTCAAGCCCGGGATGTCCATCGAGGTGCGGCTGTAGTGGAAAGGATCGGCATCCGGGTCCGGGGGGTCCGCAAGCGGCTGGGGAAGAACCAAGCCCTGGACCGAGCGGACGCCCGCTTCGAGCCGGGATTCCTGCACGGGGTCATCGGCCCGGACGGCGCCGGCAAGACCACCCTGATGCGGACCCTCATCGGCCTGCTGAAGCCGGACCAAGGAGAGATTGCCTTCGAGGCCTCCGGGAAGCCGGTTCCTTTCGCGGAAGTCCGGCCCTCCATGGCCTACATGCCCCAGCAGCAGAGCCTCTATCCGGACCTTTCGGTCGCCGAGCACCTGGAGTTCTTCCGGGACCTCTACGGGCTCCCGGAGGGGGTCTTCGCGCCGCGCCGGGAGGAGCTTCTGCGCATCACCCGCCTCGAGCGCTTCGCCGAGCGCCGCGCGGCCCAGCTTTCCGGAGGGATGTACAAGAAGCTCGGGCTCATGTGCGCGCTCCTGCAGTCCCCGAGCGTCCTGCTGCTCGACGAGCCGACCAACGGCGTGGACCCCATCAGCCGGCGAGAGTTCTGGGACCTGGTCTACCGCTTGAGCGGCCAGGGCATCCTCGTGGTCATGACCACGGCCTACATGGACGAGGCGGAGCGGTGCGGCCGCGTCCACCTCCTCGAGGGGGGGCGCGTCCTGGCCGAGGGGGAGCCCCGCTCCGTGCTCGAGCGCGAGGGGGCGGCGAGCTTCGAGGAGCTTTTCTTAAGACGCGCAGTAGAGGCGCGGTGAATCCTTCCGTTGAAGTATCCCATCTGACCATCCGCTTCGGAGAATTCACCGCGGTCGACGATATCAGCTTCTCCGTCGATCCAGGCGAGATCTTCGGCTTCCTTGGGGCCAACGGCGCCGGAAAGACGACGACCATCCGCACGCTCCTGGGCCTGCTCGCCCCGAGCTCGGGAACGGTCAAGGTCGCGGGCCTCGATCTGAGCCGCGGCGCGAACGCGGTCAAGGGCAAGGTCGGCTACATGTCCCAGCGCTTCACCCTCTACAACGACCTGACGGTCTCGGAGAACCTCGCCTTCGCCGCGGGCCTGCGGAAGATGACGTGGGAGGCCCTCGAGCGCCGGACCCGGGAGCTCTTCGAGTTCATCGGCTTCACGCGCCCGGCGTCGACGCCGGTCCAAGACCTGCCCGGCGGGATCAAGCAGGAGCTGGCCCTGGCCGCCGCGCTCCTGCACGAGCCCGAGATCGTCTTTTTGGACGAGCCCACGGCCGGGGTCGCGCCGGCGGTCCGCCTGCGCTTCTGGGCGCTCATCAAGAAGCTGGCGGGGTCGGGCAAGACGGTGTTCGTGACCACGCACTACATGGACGAGGCCGAGCAGTGCGGGCGCATCGCGCTCATGCGCGCGGGGCGCATCATCGCCCTGGAAACGCCCCAGGAGCTCAAGGCCCGGGCCTTCCCGGAGCCGCTCGTCGAGCTGGAGAGGGCCGATGAGGCCCTGCTCGGCCGGCTGAGGGCCGATCCCGCGGCGCTGGGCCTGCGGCCGCACGGGATGCGCTGGCACCTGGCGCTCCGGGATGAGCGGGCGTGGCAGGAGCTTGAGGAGAGCCTTCCTCCCGGCTCCGCGCGGCGCATCGCCCCCTCGCTCGAGGACGTCTTCGTGCGGCTGGTCGAGGGGAGGGAGCGGTGAGCGGCTTCGACCCGCGCCGGGCCTTGTCGATCGCGCGCAAGGAGGTGCGCCACGTCCTGCGCGATCCCTTCACCCTGGCCCTGGCCCTGGGCCTGCCGGTCCTGCTCGTGACCTTCTTCGGCTTCGCCATCGACTTCGACGTCAAGGACATCCGCCTCTCGGTCTACGACCGGGACCGCACGCCCGCCTCGCGGGGGCTCGCGGAGGCCTTCTCCGCCTCAGGCTATTTCAAGCTCCGCCCCGGCGCCCATCCGGAGTCCGTGCCCCGGGATCTGGACGCCGAGGAGGCCTCGGCGGTCCTCGTCATCGAGCCGGAGTTCTCGAAGAGGATCGGCCTGGACCGGGCTCAGGCCCAACTCCTGCTCGACGGAGCCGACAATACGAGCGCCGGCACGGTGCTGGGGTATCTGGCGGGCATCCAGAGCGCCGCGCAGAAGAAATTGGCCCCGGCCCCGCCGCCCGGCGGCGATAGAGCCGGATCCATGATCTTGAAAACGCGGTTCTTGTTCAATCCGGAGCTGAATACGCGGTGGTTCACGGTGCCGGGCCTGGCCGTCATCGTGGTCGGGCTCCTCTCCATCATGCTCACGGCCCTCACCGTGGCGCGGGAGTGGGAGAACGGCTCCATGGAGCTCCTGCTCTCCACGCCGGTCAAGCCCGCGGAGATCGTGCTGGGGAAGCTTTCTCCCTACGTGGCGCTCGTGCTGGCGGCCCTGCTCATCGTCTACCTCGTGGCCCGGCTCCTCTTCCGCATGCCCTTCGCGGGAAGCCACCCGCTCTTCTTCGGCTCGAGCCTGCTTTTCCTTCTGGCCTGCCTCTCCCAGGGCCTGCTGATCTCGGTGGCAGTGCGCCAGCAGCAGATCGCCATGCAGCTCTCCATCGTCACCGGGCTTCTGCCGTCGATGCTCCTCTCCGGCTTCATCTTCCCGGTCGAAAGCATGCCCGCCTTCTTCCGGTACTTCACCATGATCCTTCCGCCCCGGTGGTTCCTCGAGGTCGCGCGGGGCCTCTTCCTCAAGGCGATGAACGTCCTGGAGCTGGCCGGGCCGCTCCTCGCTCTGCTCCTCATGGACGCGCTCCTGATCGCGGCAGCGACCCGGCGCTTCAAGGCGGACCTGGAGCCATGAACACCACCCTCGCATTCATCCGCAAGGAGCTGGCCCAGGCCGTGCGGGACAAGCGCATGCGGGTGATCCTTTTCGTCCTGCCCGTGCTCCAGCTCACGGTCTTCGGCCTGGCCATCTCGACCGAGGTGCGCAACATCCGGCTGGGCGCGGACTACGCGCCCGGAGACTTCCTCGCCCGGCAGACCGCGGAGCGCTTCTACGCCTCCGGCTGGTTCGTGCCGGCCCAAGGAGCAGGCTGGGAGCCCTTCGAGCGCGTCCGCTCCGGCGCCGCGGACGCGATGCTCATCGCGCCGGCCGGGGGCCTGAGCCGCGCCGCGCAAAGGGGCAGAGGCTCGCTCCAGCTCCTGGTGGACGCCTCCAACGCTTTCAAAGCCCGAAGCGTGGAGCGCTACGCCTTGGCGATCCTCTCGCGGGGAAGCGGCCCCGCTCCGATATCCCTGGATGTCCGGGTGCTCTACAACCCCGCCATGGAGTCCGCCGTGTTCATGGTGCCGGGGGTGATGGCCATGGTCCTCTGCCTCGTCACCATCATCCTGACGAGCATGTCCATGGCGCGCGAGAGGGAGTCGGGGACCCTGGAGACGATCCTCGCGGCTCCGGTCTCGGAGCGGGAGATCCTTCTGGGGAAGACGGCACCCTACCTCCTGCTCGGCATGGCGGACGCCCTGCTCATCGGCGCGGCCGCGGTCATCATCTTCGACGTGCCGATGAGGGGCTCGTGGCTGGTCCTGTTCTTCGCGGCTTTCGTCTTCGTCTGCACCACGGTGAGCGTCGGCACCCTGATCTCGACTTTGGCGGCCAACCAGCAGCAGGCGATGCTCGGGGCCTTCCTCTTCCTGTTCCCCGCGGTCATGATGTCCGGGCTCATGTTCCCGGTGGAGAGCATGCCGCTCCTGATCCGCGCGGCGGCCTACCTGGACCCGCTGAAGTACTTCGTGGCCTTGCTGAGGAACGTCATGCTCAAGGGGGGGGATCCGCGCGTCGTGGGGATGAACCTCGCGGCCTTGGCCGCCATGGCGGCCTTCATGGTGTGGCTGAGCGCCCGCCGGTTCAAGCGGACACTGAATTGAATCCCTAGCCGCCTCCCTCCAGGATCTCCTCCACGAAGAACTTCGTCTTCGCCGGGACGAGCCGCCGCGGGTAGTAGCGCTCGATCACGGCGAAAACGGCATCGGGCGTCTTCAAGCCCAGGTAGCGCATCAGGAAGACGACATCTCCCCGGTCGTGGGTATCGAAGCGGGCGGCCACGCACTTCATGGCGAGCAGATAGTCCGCCGTGGGGGTCAAGATGCGGAGGTTGGAGAAATCGAGAACCTCCTCGCGGGGCGGCTCGGCGTGGAAGTAGCCCTTGACCGAGTCAAGGATCAGGGAGCGGGTGAGCATCAGGCCCTGGAGAGGAAATTTCCGAGGACGAAGATGTTCCGCTGGCGGAACTGGGCCGGCGACTCGACCAAGGCGGATACCTTCAGGCTCTCGGCCCCGGCCGTAAACCATGGATCGGCCAGCGGGGGGACTCCCGCGCACCACCAGGGGGCGGGAATCCCGGCCAGCGCGCAGAGACGCTCGACTATGGATGCCGCGAGCGCCATGATCCTCGGTCCCGACCTGGGGTCCGGCGCATCCGCTACGAGGCCGGCGGAGGGCCGCCTCCGGAAGTCGTCCGTGAATTCGAGCAGGTGCGCCGTCCATGACCGCTCCCCGTCGCGCGCGATCCTGGCCGTGGCGTCGCGCAGCGTCTCCTGGCGGGGCCGCTCCATGGCCTGGGCCAGGTCCAGCGCCTTGAGGTCCAGGGCCTTGGCCAGCTTCTCGAGCGTGGACCAGCGCGGGCCGTGGCGGCCCGATTCGAGGAGCTGCAGGGTCTTGTAGGCGATGCCCGCGCGCCGGGCCAGGCGTCGCTGGGAAAATCCGCGGGCTTCGCGCAGGAGGCGCAAGGGGAGCATCGGGATATTATAGATGACGTAAGTAGTTACGTCAATGGCCTTTGGGTGACCTTTCTCATAGCGCGGGCTTCGCCCGCAGCCCAAGAGAGCTATGAGCCATGAGCCGTGAGCTGTCGTCAACGGTCTTCATAAAGTCGTGGCTCAGAGCTCACCGCTCAGAGCTACAAGAAATATGCGCGCCGTACCCAGTGTCTTCCGATACAAATCTTCGCGGCGCGCGCAGAAACGGCGGCTTCATAGTATAGTATAGGGCACGACAGATGAGACAAATCAAAGAATCCGACTGGAAACTCCTCCGGCAGCTGAAATCCACCGCGCTCGAGCGCCTCTGCAAACGCATCCTGACGGAGGCAGAACGCGTCTGTTCGGCGGATTCCAAGACTTTTCACGAACGCTACCTGCAGGTCTACCAGTTGATTTATGACCGCGACAAAGACATCGGGCGGGCTTTCAATGACCTGCGCCGGTCCACCGCCCTCAGCCGCCTTGCAAGCATGAGGGCGCAAGGGCTGCTAACTGACGAAGAGTTCTCCAGGTTCAGCGAAGAGACGCGCGGGGTCGTTTCATTGTTGACATCTTCAAGGACAGATGCTTCTGGTATAATAAGAGCGGACTGAGGGGCAGACATATGCGAAAGATTACGGCGGTCAGTGTGCTGCAGGGATACCGTCTGGAAATCGCGTTCGATGACGGAGTCACTGGAATGGTCGACCTTTCGGATCTGGCCGGGAAAGGCGTCTTCGCCTTATGGCGCGACCGCCATGCCTTTGAGTCTGTCCGCATCGGCTCATCCGGCGAACTGGTCTGGGGCGACCAGATCGATCTTTGCCCGGACGCCCTGTACCTCAAAGCAACGGGCAAGAGGCCTGAAGACGTTTTCGTCGCGCTGCGGCACGAGCCTTCCCATGCCTGAAATCAGCCGATTCCTCGGCATCGTCATCAAGATGTTCTTTGATGACCACAATCCGCCGCATTTCCACGCGGAATATGGCGGCGACGCCGCGCTGATTGATATCCGCAACCTGTCGACCTTCTCGGGTCGCTTGCCGCCTCGAGTGATGGGCCTCGTGATCGAATGGGCGACGCTCCACCAGCAGGAACTCCTCGCTGACTGGGAAAGGGCGCAAGCACAGCAGGCGCTTCAGAAGATCGCGCCGCTCGAATAGCTTGTATCAGCGGTCCTTGCCCAGCAGGCGCCACCCCAGCGGCAGGGCAGCGGCCGAGATCCCGATCTTGAGGATGTCCCCCGGGATGAAGGGAAGGAACCCGAGTTGGAAGACCTTCCCTGCGGGGACGAACCGCGCGAGCGCGAGCGTGCCGATGGAAAGGATGATGACCGAGCCCGCGAGCATCGCGGCGGCGGCGCGCAGGAAGGTGCGGTCGAAGCCGCGCTCGGCGAAGAAGCCCGTGACGTAAGCCGCCAGGGGGAAGGCCAGCAGGTAGCCCCCGGTCGGCCCCGCGAAGCACAGGGCCCCGCCGGAGGCGCCCGCGAAGAACGGCAGCCCCGCCGCTCCTTCGAGCAGATACAGCATGACCGATGCCGCGCCCCATCTGCGCCCGAGCAGGGCCCCGGCGAGCATGACCGCCGCGGTCTGAGCGGTCAGCGGCACCGGGGTGAAGGGCAGGGGGACGGCGAGCTGGGCCGAGAGAGCGATGAGCAGGCTGAAGCCCAGGGCCTCGCCGAAGCGGGCCGCGGCGCCGGCCTTGGGCAGGACGGCTTGGACGAGAGTCGGATAGGTCTGAGACTGGATCATCGAGTTCTCCCTCGGCTCACTTCTTGAAGTTGAAGCCCTTCTTCTCCGCCTGGGTGTGGATGGCGTTGATGACGGCCGTATCCAAGGTCTGGGCGCCTTTGCCGGCCAGCTCCTTTTCCTTATCCGCCACGTACTTCAAGCGGTCAGCGTTGAGCTGGTTGATGCGGGCCTGGATCTTCTTGCGCTCATCCTGCTGCTTCTGGATGTAGTCCTTGCGCTCCGCTTCGCTCATGCCTCGCATGTTGTCCGGAAGCTCCTCGGCCCGGATCTCGGATTCCTTGAGCTGTCCGCTTTCCAGGGCCCCGCCGAGGTCCCAGGAGGAAGCCTCGCTGTACTGCCTCTGGGCTTTGAACAGCGCGCGCTGAGTCGCCATGCCCGCGGCCGCAGGAGCGGCCAGAGCGTTGCTGTCTTGCGCCTCCTGCTTCATCTTGGCTTCCCGGCCTTTTGAGCCGTAGGGGATGAATGTCCGGTTGATCTCCAAGCCGAGCCTGGAGATCTCGTCGTCCTGCGGCGCCTGGATGCTGACCACCCGGGCTTGCTGGTCGATGTTCGTGTAATCGCCTCCGCTGAGGTCCGCCCCGGCCTTCCACTGGGTCGAGACGCCCTCCGCGCGCGGGCCGCAGAAGATGGTGTTGACCACGATGCCCTTCTTGGCGGCCGCGGCCGCGGAATCACGGAAATCCGCCTTGTCCTGGGCCTGGGTGAAGGGCTCGTTGCCCGCGATGAAGACGGCCTTGTACACGTCCCCGTGGGGATCCCACCCCAGGTTCTCGACCGCGTGCTTGATGACCCAGCCGCAGTACTCCTGCCCGCCGTTCGTCTTGAGGGCGAAGAGCTTCTCTGAAACGTGGTCGAGGTCCGTGGTGAAGGGCAGGACCTGGCGGATGTAGCCGTCCCCCGCGCCCAGGCCGTCGTTGCCGTACTCGTAGAGCGCGACCTGCACCGTGGGGTTGTTGCCGCCCTTCTCGGAGCCGGCCAGTTCGTTGACGATCTTCCACAGCTGGGTGCGGGCCTGGTTGATGAGGCCGTCCATGCTGTTGCTGGTGTCGAGCAGGATGGCGAGCTGCACCGCGGGCTTGCCAGACAGGGGCCCCGGCGGATGGGCGGGCGTGGCCGGGCCCACGACCACGGCCCCGCCAGGCCTGACGGGAGAGTCCGTCCAAGTACGTTCGATCTTCGTCAGGGAGGCGGCGAGGATTTTGCCGCTCGTGGTGTCGATGGCCCGGGCGTTGACCTCGGTCTTGTTCTTGGGGAGGTCGTTTAAGGTGCCGGTGATGATGGCGCCGACGCCGAGGAGCTTGCCGAGCTCCTTGGTGGTGGCGGGGTCGATGAGGCCGGTCGTCTCCAGCTTCTTCTCTTCAAGGATCTTCTTGATGAGGTTGCGCTCGATGACCTCGATCTTGCCGCCTTCGACCAAGTGGGTGGTCAGCCGCTCCTGCACGATGGTGGAGCCGCTGCTCAGGGCCCCGTCGGGGTAGGAGAAGTTCAGGACCGCCGCCTTCTTGTTGGGCTGGTCCTTGAGGGCCTTGGCGAGCTTGTCGGCCAGCTTCTTGAGCGGCTCGGCCCCCGTTGCCGGGGAAGCCAGCAGGGCCGCGCACGCCGCGATCACCGCAAATCTGCTCAGAGTTCTCATCGTCATCCTCCGGTATGCCTAGGGCATTTTCCTTAATATGCCTCAGCGGTTGCAAGGGCAAATGGGTTTATGTTAAGTTTATTCGACAGAAGCAGAACACGGAAAAGGAGGGAGCGAGGCGACATGATCACCAACATGAAGGGCAAGGATTTCATCAGCATCATGGACTACAGCAAGGAGGAGCTGGACACGATATTCGAGGTGGCCTTCGACCTCAAGCGGCGCGTGGCGATCGGCGAGGACCACAGCCACATCCTGCGCGGCAAGAGCCTCGGGATGCTCTTCGCCTCCCCCTCGACCCGCACCCGCATCTCCTTCGAGACCGGCATCACACAGCTCGGCGGCCACGGCCAATACTACACGCCGGAGCAGCTCCAGCTCAAGAACAAGGAGTCCTGGAAGGACACCGCGGAGATGATCAGCCGCTTCCTGGCGGGCTTCTCCATCCGCCTCTACAACCTCAAGGCCCAGATGGGCACGGAGACCTACAAGTACGGCGACGCCCGCGAGGTCCTGCGCGCGATCGCGAAGGACGCCTGCATCCCTGTCATCAACATGCTCGACGACAAGGAGCACCCCTGCCAGATCATGGCGGACATCATGACCATGATGGAGAAGTTCGGCAAAGACGACTTCAAGAAGAAGAAGATCGTCATGTCCTGGGCCTACGACGACCGCGCGAAGTCCGCGGGGGTCCCGCAGACCATGATCGCGGCCGCGGGCATCCTGGGCATGAACATCGTCCTCGCCTATCCCAAAGAGGTCGGCGTCTACGACGTGGACCCCGAGTACGTGGAGTTCGCCAAGCAGGCCGCGAAGGTCTCCGGCGGCTCTCTCAAGATCGAGCACGACATCTGGAAGGCGGCCAAGGGCGCCGACGTCATCTACGCGAAGTCCTGGGCGCGCGACCCCGACAAGCACGCCAAGGCGGGCCCGAAGTACGCGAAGGACTGGTGCATCAGCCACGACCACTTCAAGGTCGCCAATTCGCGCGCGAACTTCATGCACTGCCTGCCGGCCAAGCGCAACAAGGAGGTCACCGACGCCCTCATCGACGACCCGAAGATCTCCATCGTCAACGACGAGGCCGAGAACCGCATCCACGTGCAGAAGGCCATCATGGCCTTGACGATGCGCTAGGGCTGGGGGGAACGCAAATCCCCCTGGCCCCTGCGCTTCGCTTGCGCGCAAGGGCTAGGGTCCGGAAGGACGGAAGAACAAGGTTCCGCCGCTTCGAGAGAGGCGGCGGACCTTTTAAAGGAGAGTCCGCCATGAGCGAAAAAGAGAGACTTTCGCAGATCCTGAGCCGGGACCGCGCCAAGATGGTCAAGTTCCTGCGCGACATCATCGCCATGCCCAGCCCCAGCGGCTCGGAGGGGCGGGTGGCGAAGAGGACGGTTCAGGAGATGAAGGCCTGCGGCTTCAAGGCTTTCGTGGACAGGATCGGCAACGCGATCGGGGTCCTCGGCTCAGGGGAGCCTGTCCTCCTCTTCGACGCGCACATGGACGCGGTCGGGATCCACGACCGGAATTTGTGGAAGGTCGATCCCTTCAAGGGGAAAGAAGACTCGAAATACGTGTACGGCCGCGGCGCGGCCGAGAACAAGGGCGCTCTGGCCGCCATCGTCTACGGGCTCAAGGCGGCGAAGGAAGCCGGCCTTCTGCGCGGGACCGCGGTCGTCACCGGCAGCACCTTCGAAGAGGATTGCGACGGGCTGGGCCTGTGGTACGCCCTGGCCAAGACCGGCCTGAAGCCTGCGGCCGTGGTGGTCGGGAAGTTCACGGAGCTCAAGATCATGCGGGGACAGCGCGGCCGAATGGAGATCAAGATCACGGTCCAGGGCAAGTCCTGCCACGCCTCGACTCCTCAGGAAGGCGTCAACCCCATCTACGCGGCGCTGCCGATCATCGCTGGGATCGAAAAGCTCAATGCCAAGCTCAAAAAGGACGCGTTCTTGGGCAAAGGGACCATCGCGCTCACCCAGCTCAGCGTCAAGAGCCCGGGATTCAACCGGCTCGGCCACGAGGTCTATCTTTCCGTGGACCGCAGGCTCACTGCGGGGGAAACAAAGGAACTAGCCCTTCGGCAGATACGCTCCCTTCCGGGCGCGAAGAGCGCCAAGGTCGAGGTCTTGTTCTACGAGAAGCCAGCCTCGACCGGGCTGGTGCAGAGGACGGAGAAGTACTTTCCGGGATGGTCCATGCCCGAATCTTCCAAAGTCGTGAAAGCCGCCAAACGGGCGTACCAGGATGCGCTGGGGGGCAAGCCCGTGGTGGACAAGTGGACCGTCAGCTCCAACGGGGTCTCCTCCTGCGGCTTGCTGGGTATCCCCACGGTGGGGTTCGGCCCGGGCGAAAAGCGGTTCCTCCATAATTACGAGGACCGGATAGCGGTGGAAGATATGGTCAAGGCGGCCAGGTTCTACGCTTGCTATCCAAGGGAGTATCAGGCGGCGAAGCCCTAAGCGCCGCGGCCATTTACTATAATTTCAGTAAGTATGGCCGCCGGATATGCTGATGAAGGAGAAGAATGGCTCCGCCTCGGACCTGTCCGGAGGATGATGGAATCATCCAAGCTGTGGCAGGCGTACCTCGCTCTGGGAGGCAGCCTTGACCCGGAACCCGATCCTCAGAGTCCTTTCCGTTTTCCGAAAATGCCGCGTAAAATGCCTGCTCATCGGCGGGCAGGCGTGGTCAAGAAGCCCTCGTTGGAAAAGGTGATGTGGCGGCTGCTCGAATGCCGCACAGCTTCTGAACTCATTCGCCTGGCCAAGAGGCTATGCGTGTAGGAACAACAGCCAAAACTAAATCTTTTCAAAATGAAAAGTTGGGTGGATACGGCCTAATAATCTTATTTGTTGCCGTGGGTATTTTTGCGATACCAGCAATATTTTCTCTGCAGGCAGAGCAGATTGCCGATTCCCCGGATGGACAATATCGCGCCTTCGCCGGCATTTCGAGTAGGGGTCTGACGCCTGCCGCAATCGATTTTTTGGATGTCTGGATTTCAAGGCGCAATCGGTTTTTCGGAACACATATCCGCACCTTGAGCGACCGAATCTTCGTGTGCTCTGAGAGTAATGGAATAGGCATTCGATGGACAGGCCCGAGAGATCTCATCGTGACTTCAGTCTGCGACCCGAAATCAAAGGTGGAAAGCCCAATTCGGCTGACAGAATATCGCGACGTCAAAATTGGTTACGAATATCACGGCGATTGGCGAGGCGAGCCAAGCCGGGGGACACCACTGCGTCATCCGTGAATGAGCAAGAAGATGCCACAATGGCGTCAGCTAAGACGCGCTTCAACCGAAGCGCGTGAAGGAAGCTGGTAGCGCGCTCGACTGAGCGTCACGTTGAAGCTGTAGAATAATCCCTCCCGTTCGAAGACCTCCTTTATTGTCGACGCCCTCAGCGTGGGGATGATGTCCGTCCACCCCAAGAAGGCCTCCGGATTGCGGTGTGCCAAGCGATCAGGTCGTGTGCCTAGGGAACTATTTCGCGCCTCGCTCGTATTACCATCATGCCTGCCTATCCCTGCTTGGCGCCGAGGCTTGACAATAACGGCCTATTATGGCATACTATACCATAAGACGCGCCCGCCTGCTCCATCGGCTGAAACTGATCGACCAAGCCGGGGGCATCGAAGAGAGGATTCTCTGGGCGGTTCCCAAAAGCGCCAGGTTCCCGGAGAGGGTTCGTTATCGGCTGGCCTACATCCGGCAAGGCGAAAAGAAGCCGGTGGTTCTATATGACAATCATCATCCCAAAGGGCATCATCGGCATATCCAAGGGCATGAGTCGCCCTATGCCTTTTCATGAGTGGAGAAGCTGCTGGATGACTTCAAGCGTGATGTGGAGGAATTGAGATGGAAACACTGAACATCGAGATCCTGCCCCGCGCCCGCGCCGACGCCGAATTCATCCGCGCGTTCAAAGCTGCGCGGGCCGGCAAGAAGACGACGCCGAAAGAAGGCGTCTATTTCATAAGCCTCGAAGCGGTCCGGGCTCTGCTGAGCGCAAAGAGGATGGCCCTCCTCCACTCCATCCGGGAGCATCAGCCCAAATCCATCAACGCTCTCACGAAGATCGCGGGCAGGGACTTCAAGAACGTCTACGCTGATGTCATGCTGTTGAAGCGCTACGGTCTGGTTCAAATGAGCGCCACCGCGGGCAAACTGGGCCGGGAGATTTCAGTCCCGTACCGCGCCATCCACATCCACTCCCTCGTCTAGAATCAATCGTTTACTTTTCCTCCTGAAATGCATTATAATCCTAATGACGGCGTAACAGTTTATCAACCAAGGAGAGAAACCCAATGAATCTATTCGGAAAGCACCTCATCTGCACGCAGGAATGGAGCGTGGAGGAGCTGGAGGCCGTGCTCGGGCTGGCCGCTGAGATGAAGAAAGACCGATTCTCTCCCAAGTACACTGCTCTTCTGCAGCACAAGACCTTCTTCATGTTCTTCTACAACCCATCGGTCAGGACTCGCCAGTCCTTCGAGTGCGCGGCCACGGAGCTGGGCGGCCACGCGCAGTTCCTGGAGCCCTCCAGCATGCGCCTGAAGACCAGCAAGAGCGCCGGCGAGACCAACGAGGACGCGGCCAAGGTCATGAGCCGCTACGCCTGCGGCCTCGGGATCCGCATCCTCGAGGACAAGGTCCAGAAGTACGGCGACGGCGACAAGTTCCTGCGCGAGTACTGCCAGCACGGCGCCATCCCGGTCGTGAGCATGGCGCACGACAAGTTCCACCCCTGCCAGGGCTTGGCCGACGTGCAGGGCGCGCGCGAGCACCTGGGCGGCATCAAGGGCAAGAAGCTCCTCATGGTCTGGGGACACGGGGCCCTGGCCCGCTCGTGGTGCAGCGTGCAGGAGAGCATCCTCATCAACTCCCGGCTCGGCATGAACGTGACCCTGGCCTACCCGAAGGGCTACGACTTGGACCCCGAGGTCATCGCGAACGTGAAGAAGAACTGCCAGGCCGCGGGGACCAAGTTCGAGATCACCAACGAGCCCGTCGAGTGCTACCGCGGGGCGGACATCGTCTACTCCCGCAACTGGATGAGTCCGCATGCCTACGACCCGGAGAAGGGCTTCCAAAAGCCGAAGGAGATCGAGGCCGCGCTGAAGCACACGGAGTGGATCACGGACTCGAAGAAGATGGCCATCACCCACAACGCCCTCTACACCCACCCGATGCCGGTCGACCGCGGCCACGAGGTCTCAGACGAGGTCTGCAGCGGGCCGCGCTCCATCATCTACGACGTGGCGGAGAACCGCCTGCACGCGCAGAAGGCCATCATGGCACTGACCATGAGCAAGTTCGACTACAAGGGCAAGGCCGCGGGCAAGCCGGCCGGCAAGCAGAAAGTAGCCGCCTAGGAGATAGAAATGGCCAAGAAGAAAAGCCTGCGCATATTCGCCTTCGGCGGAAACGAGGTCTCCCCGGTGGGCTTAAAGGACCCCAAGACCGGCAGGGACATCATCCCGGACATCGCCCTGCAGTGGCAGAGGACGGTCGAGACCTGCAAGCTGGTGGCCGACATCATCGAAGGTCACCCGGACGACCTCTACGTCATGACGCACGGCAACGGGCCACAGGTGGGCAACATCCTCCTGCGCGCGGAATATTCCCGTTCGATCCTGCCGTCTCTGCCGCTGGACGTCTGCGGCGCCGACAGCCAGGGCGCCATGGGCTACATGCTGGGCCTGCTTTCCAGCGAGCTCAAGATGCGCGGCATCCAGAAGCAGGTCGCGGCCGTGGTGACCCAGGTGGTCGTGGACAAAGCGGATCCGGACTTCCGGAGCCCGTCGAAGTACGTGGGGCCGACCTACAGCAAGGAAGAGGCCCTGGATCGCAAGGAGAAGGACGGCTGGGCCGTGAAGCTCTACAAGAAGGACGCCTCCGGCAAGGAATTGTGGCGGCGCGTGGTCCCCTCCCCGGTCCCCACCGACATCGTGGAGATCGAGGCCGTGGAGGCCCTCATCAAGGCCGGCATCATCCCGGTGACGGTCGGCGGGGGAGGGATCCCCGTCTCCGTGGTCGCCCCCAAGGCCGATGGCTTAAACGAGGTCTACGAGTGCAACTACGGCATCAGGTTTAGGAAGGTCAAGGGCAAGCCGGAGAAGATCTACTCCGGCGTCGAGGCGGTCATCGACAAGGACCTGGCCTCGGCCTTGCTGGGCAACATGCTGCTCAAGCGGGCCAGGGCGCGCGGCGAAGACTACCAGGTGACCCTCACCATCTTCACCGGCGAGGACGGGGCCAAGCTCAACTACCAGAAGCCCGACCAGGTGGACCTGCGCAAGCTGACCCTCAAGGAAGCCGAGGAGATCTACAACCGCAAGCCTTGCCCGTTCCCGGCCGGGAGCATGGGGCCGAAGATCAAGGCCGCCATCAAGTTCATCCAGGACGGCGGGCACGCGGCGTACATCAGCAAGACCGAGCTCTTCGACAAAACCCTGGTCGGGAGCGCCGGGACCACGATCGTCCCGTAACGTCCATGAAGAATCTCCCCGCGTCGGGCTTTCCGGCGCGGGGGATTCTTTTGGGAGACTCCATATGAAAACCGGTCATATCCTGGGATTTAAATGCGTCCGCTGCGGTGAGGAGACCCCGAGCGCGAAGAACTACGTCTGCCCCGCGTGCTCGGGCAACTTGGACGTGGTCTACGACTACAAGGCCGTCAAGAAGGCGCTCACCCGCAAGAGCCTGGAGAGCAACCCCGACAAGAGCGTCTGGCGCTACAAAGACATCCTTCCCATCGCTCAGTACAAAGGCGTGCCGATCGTGCACATCGGCGGAACCCCGCTCTACAAGGCGGAGAGGCTCGGCTCGGACATGGGCTTGAAGAACCTCTACCTCAAAGACGACGGCAGGAACCCCAGCGCCTCCTTCAAGGACCGCGCAGGCTCGGTGGCCGTGGCCAAGGCCCTGGAGCTCGGCGAGAAGACGATCACGGGCGCTTCCACGGGCAACGCGGCCTCCTCCATGGCCTGCCTGAGCGCGGGGCTGGACTTGAAGACCATCATCTTCGTGCCGGAGAAGGCCCCGGTGGCCAAGATCGCCCAACTCCTCGTCTTCGGGGCCGTGGTCATCGCGGTCAAGGGCACCTACGACCAGGCCTTCGACCTGTGCCTGCAGGCGAGCGCGGAGTTCGGCTGGTACAACCGCAACACGGGGCACAACCCGTTCACGCGCGAAGGCAAGAAAACATGCTCCTTCGAGCTGGTCGAGCAGCTGGGCTGGAACTGTCCGGACAAGGTGTTCGTCTCCGTGGGCGACGGCAACATCATCAGCGGGATCTGGAAGGGATTTAAGGACTTCTACGCCTTGGGGCTCATCGACCGCCTGCCCCGGCTCGTGGGGGTCCAGGCCGCTGGTAGCGACGCGATCAAGCGCGCCTTCGAGTCGGACGGGAAGATCCGGCCGGTGAGCGGCGAGACCATCGCGGACAGCATCTCGGTCCTCCTTCCCAGGGACGGCGACGCGGCCGTGAAAGCGCTGAAGGAATCCAAGGGCTTCGCGGTCTCGGTCACGGACGACGAGATATTGGCCGCGATGCGCGACACGGCCCGGCGGGAGAGCGTATTCGGCGAGCCCGCGGGCGTGGCCTCGGTGGCGGGGCTCAGGAAGGCTGCCGCGCAGGGGATGGTCAAGAGCGGGGAGAAGGTCGTGGCCCTCATCACAGGCAACGGCCTCAAGGACGTGGCGAGCGCGATGAAGGCCGTGGGCAAGCCGCACCTCATCGAGCCGGAGGTAGGCGAGCTCAAGCGCTTAGTCGAGCGGGAGAAGATCAACTCAGGAGGAATCGCATGCCGAAGCTGAACGAGGCCGTCATAAAGAAGACCGTTGCCCGCTGCCGCGAGAAGGGGATCGTGATCCCGACTTTCGCCCAGCTCGCGGACCCGGCCAAGGTTCCGGACAGCGTCAAGAAGAAGCTCAAGGGCGTGGGCCTCTGGGACGTGGACCCGGCCAACCTTTTCCGCATCTCCTGGAAGAACGACGTAAAAAGCGGCCTCTACGGCGGCGTGAACTTTTTGGAGATCCCGAGCGAGCTGACCGGGGTCGACGCGCGCATCATCGGGCTCATCGGCAAATACTTTCCGACCGGGGCGCACAAGGTCGGCGCGGCCTTCGGCTGCCTGGTCCCGCGCCTTGTGACCGGCGAATTCGACCCGAGCTCCCAGAAGGCGGTCTGGCCCTCGACCGGCAACTTCTGCCGGGGCGGGGCCTTCGACTGCGCGGTGCTCGCCTGCACGGCCGTGGCCATCCTGCCCGAGGAGATGAGCAAGGAGCGCTTCGAGTGGCTTAAGTCCATCGGGGCCGAGGTCATCGCCACCCCGGGCTGCGAGAGCAACGTCAAGGAGATCTACGACAAGTGCTGGGACATCCGCAAGAACCGCAAGGACTGCGTGATCTTCAACCAGTTCGAGGAGTTCGGCAACTCCCTGTGGCACTACCACGTCACGGGCCCGGCCATAGAGGAAGCGTTCTCGAAGGCGCGGGGCAGGAAGAGCCGCCTGGCGGGCTACGCCTCGGCCACGGGCTCGGCCGGCACCATCGCGGCCGGGGACCGCTTGAAGAAGAACTATCCGCTCTCCAAGGTCGCGGCCGTGGAAGCCTTGCAGTGCCCGACCCTGCTCTTAAACGGGTTCGGCGGGCACCGCATCGAGGGCATCGGCGACAAGCACGTGCCGTGGATCCACAACGTGCGCAACACGGACATGGTCTTGGCCATAGACGACGAGAGCGTTGTGAGCATCTTGAGGCTCTTCAACGAGCCGGCCGGAAAGAAAGTCCTCAAGAGCCAGGGGCTCAAGGAAGCGTTCATCGAGTCCCTGCCGCTCATGGGCTACTCGAGCATCTGCAACATGCTCTCCTGCGTGAAGATGGCGAAGTACTACGAGCTTGGCAAAGACGACATCCTGTTCACCATCTTCACGGACTCGGTCGAGCTCTACGGCTCGCGCCTGAAGGAGATGCACCAGGAGCACGGCGCCTACACCGAACTGCAGGCGATCGGGGACTTGGAGCGGCGCCTGCGAGGCGTGGGTATCGACCATCTGCGGGAGTTGAGCTACCAGGACCGCAAGGCCCTGCATAATCTTAAGTACTTCACCTGGGTGGAGCAGCAGGGCAAGACGGTCGAGGAACTTAATGCCCTCTGGGACCCGGAGTTCTGGGACAGGACCTTCGAGCAGGTTACGGAGTACGACAAGATGATCGGGGAGTTCAACGAGAGGACGGGGCTGCTCAGGGAGACGGCTGGAGCGAAGAAGTGAAAATCCATTTGGAACCGTTCGAAAAGGCGCTCGTCCAACTACGAGCCGGCCTTGCGCAAATGGGGGGGGATCTTGGCAATGACCTATTGCGCGACGGCGTAATCCAACGGTTCGAGTACACCTTCGAACTGGCTTGGAAGATGCTCAAGCGCCGGATCGAGATCGACGTCGGAAACTCGGAGGAGGTCGACAGCTACAGCAAGAGGCAGCTCTTCCGAGTGGGCGGCGAGAGAGGCCTGATAGACGACGTGGAATCCTGGTTCGATTCCCTGGAGAAGCGCAACTTGACGTCGCATACGTACGAGGGCGCCACGGCGGCGCAGGTGGCTTCGGTGATCGAGAGGTTCTCAGGCTGCGCCGGCAGGCTCCTTGAGAAGCTGAAAGAACGGAATGCGAAGGATTGACCTTCAGCCGGAGCATCTGGCGTTAGTGCTTGAAATTCTCAAGAAGCATGTGCCGGGCAGGAATGTCCGGGCTTTCGGCTCACGCGTCAACGGCAAGGCCAAGAAGAATTCGGACCTGGACCTTGCCGTGATGGGGGATTCCCCTCTGCCTTCCAAGACGCTATCAGCCCTGCGGGAAGAGTTCGACGAGTCCGACCTGCCCTTTCAAGTGGACCTCGTCGCTTGGGCTTCCATCAGCCTGTCCTTCAGGGCGGTCATCGAGAAGGACGAAGTGACGGTATGGGAAGGCGGAGAAGCGAGTTGAACGCCCTACGGGTCTGGAAGTTCGGTTTCTTGTCAAGCACAGCTCTTAGGGATGGCAGGATTCAGCAAGCGCGCTGAACAGCCGATGAAGAACCTTTTCTCCGCTCTGCTGTGCGCGTGGCTCTTGATGGGAGCCGCGCTCGCGGACGCCCAGTTGGTCCAGGGGACCCAGACCGGGAAGCTGGTCATGGGCGCCTGCTCGCCTCTGACCAGAGAAGAGGTCATCTACAAGACCGAAGGCTTGACGGGAGTCTGCGGCGGGGCGCAGTATCTTTATTATATCCTGCCGTTCCTCGCTGCTGGGGTGGACGTCAAATACATGGCTTTCAGCAAGAACTCCTACGATCTCGACGACGATGGCTGGGGTTCCGTTACGGTTGAGGATACGCCCTCCGCCGCCACCTACATGGCGGTCCTCAGGGACGACTTGCTGCCGGAGAAGAAATTCAGGCCCTACGGCCTGCTTGGGATCGGCGTCAACAACTTCTCGCGAAGGCTCGTCTGGATCGCGCCCGGCTACTACCGGGAGGAGATTTTTAGGAAGTCCACCGGCGTGGCTTTCGCGCTGGCCGCGGGCGTCGATCACGATTTTACGGAGAACGTCCTCGCGGGCTTCGAGCTGCGCTGGAACTACCTGGGCACGAGCGAGGACAAGGTCGGCGGCTTCCATTTCACCTTCATGAGCATGCTCCTCAACGTCGGCTGGAAGTTCGGGCAGAAGTAGGCGGAAGGCGCCTATCTCGGGGTGAACTTGGTCGAATCGGTCTTGCCCTGCTTCGTCGCCGAGAGGATCTCCGGCGCGATGAGCACGTCGATCTTGCGGCCCTGGAAGAGCGAGGAGTTCACCACGATCTCCAGGTTGTAGTTGCCTTCCTTGGTGAACGTGTCGGAGGTGGGATTCCTGAAATCAAAAACCTCGCCATCGTTGCTCACGAGAAGTTTCTCGACGGAGACGGTGTCGCCGTTGGCGTACTTCGTGGAGGACAAGAAGTCCGCTTTGCCGGGGCCGCTGGGAAACGCGGTCCTGGTGTCCGGGTCGAAGCCCAAGCCGACCGCGTCGTCAAGGTAGCAGCCCGAGCCGCAGCCGTCGCCTCCGTTGAGGTTCGCCACGGCCGCGGCGTTGGTCGGGTCCACGCGGAGGTGCGCGTAGGTGGTCAGGACGTCGCCGGCGTTGCGCACCTGCTGCCGCCAACTCATCTGGCCCACGGTCGAAGTGCCGTAATCCTGCGTCAGCTGGAACATGACCTTCGAGCCCCCGGCGATGCCGGGCCCCATGAGGGTCTGCACGTAATCGATGGAGGCGGGGTAGTAGCGCGTGCCGATGCCCGCGCCGAAGCCCGAGAAGTTGATCGCCACGGGGTCTCCGTAGGTGATGGTCTCCCTGACCGCGTCCACGGTGTTGGTCAGATAGGCCTCGATGTACTTGATCCAGTTCGAGGGCATGGTTCTTGAGAAGTAGGAGCCCGCGATGATGGCCGCGACCTGCGTGAGATCGTCCGGGATCTTGTACTTGAACCGCTCGATGAGGTGGCCCCAGTCGAAGCGGTTGTCCCGGAAGCTCAAGAAGAGCAGCTTGAACTCGTTTGCGGCCGGGCGCAGGAGGTACTCCTCGATGCGGACCCGGTTGCCGAAGGCGTCGATGACGTCCTTGCCCAGCTGGGCTTCGTTGGCCTTGAGCTCCCGGTTGCGCATATCCTCCAGCATGGAGCGGGTCTGGTCGCGCGCCATCTCCATGGCTACCGCGATGGGGCGGGCGGCGTCGCGAGCCCGCTCGTCCTTCAGGGAAACCAGCTTCGGCTTGTCCATGCCCTCGGGCCTGACGCTCAGGGTCTCCTCGGATGTCAGCACCGCGTTGTGGCCCGCGTTATCCTGGACCTCGAGGTGGCCTTCCGCCACGCTCATCTCGCTCAGGCCTTGGCTCGAAGAGAGCTCGAACTCCGTGCCTCGGACCGACGCGACAGCGGTGGGGGTGCGCACGCGCACCCGGCTGCTGGCGAAGCCTGAGATGAAGGCGCGCAGCTTGCCCGCGGCGAGGTTGAAGAGGGACTCGCGGCGGTCGAGGGTCTCCAGCGTGAAGACGGAGCTCGGGCCGAGGGCCACCTTGGAGCCGTCCGAGAGGGTGAGCTCCGCTGCCGCGTTCGCGCGGGTGCGGACCTCATAGCCCTGGCCGAGCTCTGTCCGGCCGGCGACCGGCGCCCATTTATCGCTCGCGCTCGCGCGCATGTCCACGGAGCCCCTCGGGACCAGGATGACCGCGGAAGGCGCAGCTGCCCAAGCCGCCTGCGCGAGGAATAGGGCCGCCCAAACCGCGTGCGCAGTAACCTTCAGAGTTTCCATGATATCCCCGCGAAATAGTTGTAGCTGGAGTAATTGTAAGTGTAGACCTGCTGGAAGCTGTTGTTGGAGCTTGATTTGGCCCACAGGCCGCGGGCCTTGAACTCCAGCTGGCGCCAGAGGGGATACGAGGCTTCCAGCGTCAGGCCGTGGGTGTATTGATGGAGGTTCTCGCCGGTATAGGAGCCGTCCCCGGAGTTCTGGGTCAGGCGGCCCGAGTAGGAGCGGTAGCCGAAATCATAGCCCAAGCGGACGTTGATCTGGGTCTTGAGGAACAGGGCCGAGGCCACGGGGGAGAGGCGGGCTTCCCAGTAGTTATAGTAGCCGGCCACGTACTGGAGGCGCTTGGGGTCCGTATCGAAATTGTTCTGGTTCGACATCAAGCTGGAGAGGGTCAAGCCCATGCTCGCGCCCGGCCGGACGCGCCCCAAAGCCTCGAAGTCGGAGAACCTCTTGGAATAGCCGAGCCCGATCGTCGCGTAGACGTCGGAGCGCTTCGAGTCCAGATAATCGCCTTTCGAGTTGACGATCTTCTGGTCCGTGAAGTCGATAATGGAGAGCGAGGCCAGGCCCCAGGCGCTGGCGAAGCCCGGAAGGTCGAACTCGCTGCGGTAGGAGAACTGGTGCGTGAGGGTGTTAAGAGGCCGCTCTCCCGGATCCGGGGTGGCCAGGGCCGCGCCGAACGCGCTCGCGAGGGACTTGAAGCGCGGGTAGTAGGTGTAATAGAGGTCGTAGGAGATCTGGTAGGTCCAAGGCACGGAGAGGCCCAGGCGCGTCTTGCGCTCCCAGGTCAGCCCGCCTTCGTAGCGCCAGTAGTCGTAGAGCCCCTTGCCCCAGTCCTCGTCCATGGTCTCGCGGAAGAGCTGGTTCCTGACCCCGATGCGGGGCTTGATGCTGTAGCCGCCCTCGAAGCGCTTGATGTATTTCGCGCCCAGGGAGCTGTCCATGCTCTGCTGGAAGAGTGTCCCGCCGCCCGCGAGCTCGTTGACCTGTTTGAACCCCGTGTAGAGGTAGCGCTCGTTGATGAAGAAGCCGGACTCCGGGGAGAAGCTGCGCGCCTGCTGGAGGTTTAAGTCCACATAGCCGTTGGCGGAGCCGGCTGCGTTGTTGTAGAAGTACTGCCCGGCGAGCAGGTTCGCCTCGCCCATGAGGCTCCAGCGCTGAGCCTGGGCCGTGAGCGGCAGGAAGGCGAGGAGTCCCGCAAGGAAGGCCTTCTTCACCTAAAATTCCAGCCCAGCGTGATGCGGTGGGTGTCGCCGAGGTCCCCGAACGGCAGGAAAGCGTAATCCACCCGCAGCTGCTCCAGGCGCAGGCCCAGGCCGAAGGCGAACCCCACGAGGCTGCTCTGCAGGCGGTCCTGCGCATGGCCGAACTGGTAGCCGGCGCGCACAGCCAGGTTCTTGTTCGCCCAGAACTCGGAGCCGATGTCCCAGTAGACTCGTTGGTCAATGGCGAGCCAGTCTATGTCCGAGGCCAGGACCAGCTTCTCGCCGCACAGTTTGTAGGCTGCTCCGCCCTTGAACGTCAGGGGCAATGGGTCCGGCCCGATCTTGCTTCCCAAGTTCTGCATCATGAAACCGGCGCTCAGATGCTCGATGCGGGTCTGATACAGGGCGCCTATGTCCAGGGCCACGGCGTTGCCGCTGAAGGTGTCCAGCTTCTCCCGGATGTACTTGAGGTTGCCGCCTATGGACAGGCCGCTGACCGGCGTGGGCCGTCCATAGGAGGCGCTCAATGCGAAGTTCTGGTTGCTGAATGTGGATTCAGGGTCCTCTGTGTCCGCGGTTCTTTTCTCGATGTCTGAGACCGTCAGATAGTTGAAGCCAGCTGCCCAGGTTCCCATGTCGTCCGGCAGGGGGGAGGCGTAAGCCAGAAATCCCTGGTTCTGGTCCTTGAATAGGGAGTTGTAGCTTGCGGTTACGTTTCTGCGCTTGACGGCCCCCAAGGCCCCGGGGTTCCAGTTCAGGGCATTGGCGTCGTCAATAAGGGCGACAGCCGCGCTGCCCATGGCGAGCTGGCGGGCGCCCACGCCGACCTTGAGGAACTGCGCTCCCGTGGTTCCGACCCCGGCCGCGGCCAGAGGCGCGGGAGAGAACAGCAGGCCGGCTGAAACGATCAGCGCCGGAATTCCAAGATTCTTTTTCATTTGATCACCGCCATCTTGAAGGTCGCGTCCTTGGCTTTCACGCCCGGGATCGAAAGGATCCCGTAGTAGACACCGTTGGCCACCTTGCTGCCGCTCTTGTTTCTGCCGTCCCATTCCCTGTAATAGTAGGTGCTTGCGGTCAGGTCCACGTCCAGCTCCCGCACCAACTCGCCGTTGAGCGTGTAGATGCGGATGACCCCGCGGCCGCTGACCCCGGGCGGCACCTCGATCTTGATGATGGTCCCGTAGGTGGTGAGGTCGATCTGGCCGCCCTGCTTGTGGACCAGGGTGGGGGTCTTGGCGCTCAGGTTGAAGGGGTTGGGGAAGTTGTAGATCTTGATGGTCGTCCCCGAATAGACGCTTCCCGTGAGCGAGGGCCGCATGATGGCGAAGGAGCCGGAATCGTCCGGGATGAGCCCAGCCGCGCGGTACTGGGAGCTGGCCGCATAGGAGGCCCCGGTCCATCGCAGCATGAGCGGATGGCCGGACTTCAGCCCCAAGACGCTGGAAACCGACTTGATCCTTCGGACGCTGATGGTGCCCTTGACGGGATCGATGGTCTTCTGCCCCGGCACCTCCTCCCATTTCTTCTCCGTATCGTTGTAATGGTAGAGCGAGAGGTCGGCCAGCGAGGTGTTGGTCTTGTCGTAAGCCAGCGTCAGGTCCAAGCCGTTGCCGCCCGGCACGTAGCCTATGCTTGAGAAGGTGATCTGGTAGATGCCGCTGGCGAACGCGGACGTGCTGATGTTTTGGACCAGGGCCGCCACCGTGGCGGCGTTGACGTCCATGTTGGAGAACCGGCAGGTGGGGATCGCGGTCTCGGACATGAGTCCCAGGGAGCCGCGCGGCAAGGTCACCGCTGAGGCGTTCTCGCCGCTCGCGTCGAGATAGGCCTGGTTGGCCTTGCGGCCCTGCTCGTCCTCGCTGTCGTCGCCCAGCAGCGCGTCGCGGATGTTCTGGACGGAATTTCCCCTTCGTTTGGCTCCGAACACGATCTCCTTGGTTACGATCTTGCCCGAGATGGTCTCGGCTTCGCCGTGCAGTGTGTAGTCCCCGTTCGGGTCCGGCACGTGGGCGAGGTCCAGCGGAATCCTCAGCAGCAGTTGGGTCGTTGAGAGCTGCGTGAAGTAGCTGTCCATGTTCTGCGCCGTGCCCATATCAAACGGCACGCTGCCGATCCAAACGTGGCCGTCTTTGAAGTCATTGGGATTGAGCACGTAGAACTCGTAGTTCGGCGGGACCGGCCGGCCGAATATCTCGATGTCCGGCGGCTTTGGAAGCAAAGCGAAGTCTATGCCGGATACGGTTCCTCCGCCGGCTGGGGTTGCGGTGTCCTGGCTGACCACGTACTTGCCCGGGTACTTCACGGAAACCTTGTAGCTCTTGCCGTCCTCCAGGCCGTCGAGCCGGTAGAATCCGGTCGAGCTCGTCATGGTTTTGTAGAGGGCCGGCTCGGAGGAATCGCTCGGATCGTTCTGCTTGTAGGCGAGGATTTTGGCGCCGGGCTGGACCTTGACGAACGGCACCTTCTGCGAGTAGACGGTTCCTGTGATTGAAGAGCCGGCCGCGCGCAGCCTGAAGTTCGCTTCATAAGTTCCCGAGGAGCCGACATCCTGGCGCGCATAGGCGTTCGCGTAGCCTGCGGCCGCGACCTTGATCCTATAGGCGCCTGCCGGAAGCCCTTCCAGCTTGTAGAACCCGGCCCCGTCCGTCGTAACCGTGCGTTCTTTGTAGGCTTCCCCCGCGATCGAAACCGAGGCGGTGGCGATTGCGACCCAGTTCGAGGTGGGGGTGCTTGTGATCACGCCCTGCAAGGTCGCGCCTTGACCCGCTGCGTCCAGGTTGATGACAGGCATGGTGACCATTGAGATTGAGCCGTCCAGCGTCACCGAGGTTTGGTAGGGCGGATAGTTCGGCGTGGTCAGAACCGCTGTGTATGTCCCGGTGCTCATGCCGTGGATCTCGAACTGCCAGCCGCCTGGGCAGCTCTGGAAGACGCGCATCATGAGATCGAAGTTGTTTTGGGCCACGGATTGCTCGACCCAGGCGTCGAAGCTATGAATGACGCCGTCGATGTTGAGCGGATCTTTGAAGCAGGCCGGGTGGGGGATGACCATGGCGGCGCCTTTCAGGGCGTTGTTGGAATCGTAGAGCGCCAGGGCCGGGATATATTTCATGAAGTTGTCGAAGTTGCCGCCCAAGGCCACAAAGTCCTGTTTGCGTATGATGTTTTGGCCGATGACAAAGCCGTGAACCGCCACCGTGCTTATGGACGCCATGGAGGCTGTTGGAGTGAGGTCCACCGGAAGCACAGAGACCGTGGAGCCCTGCCAGTAGAACGGGGTGTAGTTGCCCTTGGTGCGGGGATCATTGGGGTCCAGCACGATGTTGCGCGTGGAGCTGACGACCGCGAAATAGGGCCAGGAAAGAACGCCCATCTCCCGGGCGAGATCGGTGTTCATGTCTCCCGCCCTGAAGAGGTAGAAGTCATAGACTCCTGGCGACGGGAGCCGTTCCGGACAGAAGCCTGCTGCAGGCAGGTTCCCGCACCAAGTCTTAAGGGGATCCGGGAAGTACCTGAAGTCTGCGGACGAGTTATCGCCGAACATCAGCGCCGCGATTTTCTCCGAGTCGAAGATGGTCCCTTGAGGATAGGCGCGCGCTTTCCAGAATTCCGGAGGGCAGTCGCCGCTGCTTGTCCCTGAGCAGTCGTAGACGGGCATGGGCGGGAGGCTGGACATGGTGGCTTTGACGCGCACAGGGGTTCCGTTAAGCATGGTGACGTTCTGGTAGGTGTCCTGGTTGGCGGAAATGGAGGCCGTGGGCGCCGGAGTTGGAGAGGCGTAGGTGAATTTGCCCCAGCCGTTGAGATTGATCTTGTAAGTTCCAGGGAGCAGCCCGCCCAGGATGAAGCTGCCGTCATTGTTGACCTGGGTTCCGCCCCAGGAATTGTTTCCGTTCGCATTGATCCATACGCCCTCGCCTTGCTTGGGCTGAAAGATGCTGCCGTCCGGCTTGTAGAGATTGCCGACGAGCCGGCCCGCAGGCGCGAACTTAAGATCCAGGTTCACAACGTTGACCCCGGTGCTCATGTCCACCTGGTTTTGGCCGCCTCCTTCGCGAATGATGCCCCAGTAATTCGATGTGATGTTCATCCAGTAGCTTTTCCCGGTGGAGATGGGGATGGCATAGTTGATGACTGGGCCGGTCGAGGGAGCGTTGAAGTATTTGAAGCCGCCGCCCTTGCACTCCTCGTTCTCGCGGCAGTTGGGCTGGAGCACGATGCTGATGGGGTTGAGTGAAAGATTTATGCCGCCCCATGGGAAATACAGGGTTCCTTTAAGCATGCCGGTGTTGGAAGTGGAAAGCTGAACCTGGATGGTGACGGAGGAGACGCCCGGGTAGATCGGGTTGCCTATCGCGTTGAAGACGGATACATAGTTGGGGCCGGCGTTCGTGTCGATAGTTACGCGATAGTCCTTGTTCGACGCGCTGCAGCCGCAGGTTTGAGGCTGCTGCTCCCAGCAGGACTTCCCGTCAGGGCTGCCGGTGTAGCGCGTGCCGCCTTGCTTGGTAAACGGGGTCCAGACCTGGACCTCGTAGTTTCCCGACGGGAGCCCATCCAGAGTGACCTCTCCCGCTGCGTTCGTCTGTTCTCCCGCATTGCCCATGCCCGGGCGGCTTAAGCACTGTGCGCCGATCTGGTACTGATTGCCGTCAGGCCAGACATTGGCCCAGGCTTGCGGGATGCGGTTTCCTTCGGTGTCTTTCACGACGACCTTGATTTGTCCGTTGCTGGCTGCCGCGGCCCTCAGTTGGATCCTCTTTATGATGGGCGCGCCTGTATAAAGGAAATCGTTCAAGGCGGGCGCGGCTCCGAAGATTCCGCTCGTCCCCGCCGTACTGTTGTTGCCTTCATAGCACTGGCCCTGGTCCCAACTGCACCCCCAATAGACTTGGGCGTAATAGGTTACGCCGCGCATGAGGCCGTAAAGCTGGAAGCGTCCGTCGCGGTCCGCGTTCACCCAGCGGTAGTCGGTCTGCGTGGAAAATCCCGTGGCGTATTGCCCATAGAAGTTTATACCCACCCACGGGACCAAGGCGGTCCAGTTCGGCGTGGCGGTGTCGGTTACCACTCCGTCCACGCTGAAATTGCCCGCGTTCCCCGCTTGCTGGGCCTCGTTGGAAACGGTGACGGGCGCCATCGAATTGCTGAAGTCGACCGTGACGGAGATGCGCTGGTTTGAGCCGTTTAGGTCCGAAACGACCGGCTTGGAAATTGCCTTGTTCGTTGACGGGTCGAAGGCTTCCGCGTTGTAGGTGTTCGCCGGGGAGTACGGCACGTTGAAAATCTTGACCGTGTCGTTCGTCCCGGAGACGATTTTGCTCACCCCGAAAGCCACGGGTTCCGTGTAGGCTCCGGCCGAGGGCTTCACGCTGCCGAAGACCAGATTGTTGTTTGAGGGATAGTTCTGGACCGTTATGTCGATTTCCCCGAGATTGGCCGCGGTGAAAGAGCTCAAGGTGATCGTGCCGGCGGAAACCGAAAATGGAGGGACAAGATGCAGATGGTACGGGTCGTTGAACTGGTCCCGAATGCTCGGCAAAAATCCCTGCGAGGTGGCGAAAACGTCGTATTCGTAGTTGTCCTGCAGGGTGAAGAAGGCGACGCCGTTTGTGTTCGTGAAGGCGTAGGTGGACAGGCTCGCGTCAGGGCCGTTGTTCGCGAAGTGCAGGGCCGCCACTTGGGCGCTTGCGACCGCTGTTCCGGAGGAATTGCGGACGTAAACATAGAAACCCGCGTTGCCGGCTAAAACCGGCGCTGCTCCGGCCGAAAGCAAAAAGCCCGCAAGAAGACCGGCTGTTTTTAGAACCCGCGCGTTGCTGATAGTGGAAATTTGTTTCATGGTGTGTCCTCCAAGAGATACTAAATGTTAGACAAACGGCCCGCAAATGTCAATAGTGATTTTAGTCAATCAGTTTCAAGGGACCTTCCTGCGGATTTTCAAAGCCGCCCGCACTTACTATAATCCCTGCATCATGAATATACTCGTCCTGAACTGCGGCTCGTCTACGGTCAAATTCCAGCTCATCGAAACCGACTCGGACCTTATCAAGGCGGACAAAGACCGCCGGCTGGCCGGGGGCCTGCTGGAGAGGATCGGCAGCCAAAGCCTGATCACCCTTCAAGCCGAGGGGCAAAGGCCGGTCAAAAAGGCGGCGCCCCTGAGGGACCACAAGGCCGCCGTCGACATGATCCTGAAGTGGATCATCTCGCAGGATTCCAAGATCGAGCAGATCAAGACGCTTTCAGGCATCCAAGCCGTGGGGCACCGGGTGGTGCACGGCGGGGAGCGCTTCCGGACGTCGGCGCGCATAGACGAGGAGGTTCTCCGGAAGATCGAAGACTGCATCGAGCTCGCCCCGCTGCACAACCCAGCGAACCTGAAGGGCATCCTGGCCGCGCGGGAGCTTCTCGGCGAGGGGATTCGGCAGGTTGCGGTTTTCGACACATCCTTCCATTCCACCATGCCGGAGACTTCCTATCTCTACGGGATACCCTACCAACTCTACCGGAGGCACAAGATCCGGCGCTACGGATTCCACGGCACGTCCCACCGGTACATCGCCTACAGGTACCGCCAGCTCTGCAAGCTGGAGCGCAAGCAGGTCAACATCATCTCGCTGCACCTGGGCAGCGGCTGCTCAGCCTGCGCGATCAAGGGCGGAAACTCCTTCGCCACCTCCATGGGATTTACGCCCCTGGAGGGGCTGTTGATGGGCACGCGCTGCGGCGAAATAGACCCTTCCATCATCGACTTCCTGACGCACAAGGAGGGGATGAGCAACGATCAGGTGGACTCCCTTCTCAACAAGCAATCCGGGCTTCTGGGCGTGTCCGGCCTGACCAACGACATGAGGGAGCTCCTGGAGGAGGAGGCGGAGAACCAGGACAGGCGCGCGCGCCTCGCCATCGATATTTTCTGCCAGAGGGTCAAGCGCTACATCGGCGGCTACCTGGCGGAGATGGGCGGCGCCGATGCCGTCATCTTCACGGGCGGCATCGGAGAGCGATCGCCGCTTATCCGCAGGCGCATCTGCGGGGGCCTTGAGTGCCTCGGCCTGAACCTCGACAAAAGCAAGAACGACGGCATCGCGCCCGGCACGGCGGGCATCATCACCCGGAACGACTCAAAGCTCAAGGCCCATGTCATCCCGACCAATGAAGAGCTGCTCATCGCGCGGGACACCTTCCGCGTCGTGACCGGCCAAGCCGCGGAGGTTAAGGGGTAAAATGGCCGTGGGGAGGTAGGCTCATGGACACTTCAGCGTTCTTAAGGGAGCAGCCGGTCTTCGCCGGGTTTTCGCCGGAGAAGATTTCGGAGGTCATCGGGGCGTCGCGCATCGAGAGCTTCAAGCGCGGCGACATGATCATCGCGCAGGGGGAGCCCGGCTGGTTTCTCGGGCTCATGCTGGAGGGCGAGGCCGAGGCGGTCATGACGGACCAGCTCGGCGAGCGGCGGCGGCTCGGCATCGTCAAGCCCGGCGGCGTCGTGGGCGAAATGTCCCTGATGACCGGCGAGCCCACCTTCGCGGACGTCGTCGCGCTCTCGCCCTGCCGGATGATGCTGATCCGGCAGGACGTTTTCACCCGCCATCTCACGGCGAACCCCCAGGCGATCCGCTTCCTTTCCAAGACGATCGCGGGCAGGTTCGCCGAGCGGGAGAAAGTCCAGGTCGAGGCCGCGCGCACGGGCGCGGCGGCGCAGGATCCCTACGGCCTCGACCTGCGCACGCGGGAGGCCATGACCCTGCTGGTCGTGAACTGCGGGAGTTCGTCGCTCAAGTATTCTTTTTTTGACACGGCCGACGAGCAAAGGCGCGCGGAGGGCCAGATCGAGCGCATCGGCTCCGAGAGCGCCCGCCACGCCTTCAGCGGCCCCAAGGGAGCCTCCTCTCAGGCGCTGGGGAAAATGGATCATTCAGGCGCGATGAAGGCCCTGGTCGCGGCGATCACGCATCCGGAGCGCGGCGTTCTCCGTGATGCGGGCGAGCTCTCGGCCGTCGGGCACCGCGTCGTCCATGGAGGGGACCGCTACAGCAACGCGGCGGTCGTCGACGACGATGTGCTCCACGCGATCGAGGAGGCCGCATCCCTCGCGCCCCTGCATAATCCCGTGAACCTTCTGGGAATCAAGGCCGCGATGGAGGTCTTCCCCGGCGTTCCAAACGTGGCGGTCTTCGACACGGCGTTTCACGCGCGGATGCCGCCCTCCGCCTTTCTCTACGGATTGCCTTACGAATACTACGAGCGCGACAGGCTCAGGCGCTACGGCTTCCACGGCACCTCGCACAAGTATGTTTCTCTAGCCGCCGCCACCTTCATCGGCAGGCGGGTCGGCGAACTCAAGATCATCTCCTGCCACCTCGGCAACGGCGCGTCCGTGGCCGCCGTCGATCACGGCCGGTCCGTGGACACCAGCATGGGGATGACGCCGGTCGAAGGCCTCATCATGGGCACGCGGGCCGGAGACGTCGACGCCGGGCTCCTCGTCCATATCGCGCGCAGGGAGGGTCTGACCCCGGAACAGCTCGACGAGCTCCTCAACAAGCGTTCGGGGCTTTTGGGGCTTTCCGGGGTCTCAAGCGACATGCGGGAAGTGCAAAAGGCGGCCGGGGAGGGCCATCGGCGCGCGCTTCTGGCGCTGAAGGCTTTCTCCTACCGCGTCAGGAAATACATCGGCGCCGGGCTCGCGGCCGTAGGCGGGCTGGATGCGCTCATTTTCACGGGCGGCATAGGAGAGGGGAGCGCGGAGGTCCGGGCGCTCGCCACGCAGGGCCTTGCGGGCGTCGGCATCTCTATCGACGAGGAGAAGAACCGCGGCGCGAGGCTCGACCGCGTGCGGGTCGCGGACATCTCCGGCCGGGACTCCAAAGCGCGGGTGCTGGTCGTTCATACGGACGAATCGCGGATGATCGCCAGGGAGACGATCCGCGCCTTGGGCCGCGACCAGGTCGTGAGCATGATTCGCGGCAACGCGACCCCGATACCCATAGAGGTCTCGGCCCACCACGCGCACCTGAGCCGCGGGCATGTCGAGGCGCTCTTCGGCGAAGGCTGCGCCCTCACGGTCCGAGGCGAGCTTTCGCAGCCGGGCCAGTTCGCGTGCGAGGAGACCCTCAACCTGGTCGGCCCGAAGGGCAGGGTCGAAAGGGTCCGCATCCTCGGCCCCGAGCGCAAGGAGAGCCAGGTCGAAATCTCGATGACGGAGGAATACGCCCTGGGGATCCATGCCCCCATCAGGATGTCCGGCGATTTGGAGGGGACCCCCGGAATCACTCTTGAAGGGCCGAAGGGGACCCTGGTTGTAGGGAAGGGAGTGATCCTGGCTCAGAGGCACATCCATATGTCGCCGGAGGAAGCGCTTTCGTTCGGCCTCATGGACAGGGACGTGGTGCAGGTCAGGGTTGCGGGCGGCCGGGAGCTTGTCTTCGGCGACGTGACGGTCCGCGTCCATCCGAGCTTCAGGCTGGCCATGCACATCGACACGGACGAGGCCAACGCCGCGGAAATCAAGACCGGGCAGCTCGGCGCCCTCGTCGCCCTCCAGCACCGCCGACATTAGAGCGCGGGAGAGGCTTGCCCGTCCCGCGCCTGCCGGGCGGGGAAACGAAACTCGATCAATAATGTAAAATCTCCTATCCGCTAGATAGCGGGGGAAGGCATGCGCAAGAATCATCCGATATTCCTCTCCGACGCCCAGCTCCGGGAAGAGCTCGATAAGTGCGAGTACTGCGAGGAGAAGCCCTGCCGGGAGGCCTGCCCCTGCGACTGCTCGCCCGCGGACTTCATCATGGCGGCGAAAGTCGGGGAGAAGTCCGACTATAGGCGCTCAGCCGCCCTGATCATGGGCAGCAACCCGCTCGGCGGGGTCTGCGGCGCGATCTGCCCGGACCGCTTCTGCATGAAGGCCTGCGTGCATCGCGAATTCGACGCTCCGCTCGATATCCCATCCATCCAGGCTGCCATCATCCAGAAGGCCAAGGACCTGGGGGCCCTGCCCGCTTTCAAGAAGGCCAAGCCCAACGGCAGGAAGGCCGCGATCGTGGGCGCGGGCCCCGCCGGGTTCGGGGCCGCGGCCGTGCTGGCCCAGAAAGGCTACAAGGTGGACCTCTACGACCGCGCAAGGGAGCCGGGCGGCATGTGCAGGCTCATCCCGGATTTCCGGCTCGACAAGCGGGTCCTCAAGACCGACCTGGATTTCGCGAAGTCCTACGGCGACATCAGCCTCAAGCCGGGCAGGAGGGTCTTAGACCCGGCGGCCCTCAAGAAGAGCTATGACGCGGTCCTCCTCACCACGGGCTTAGACGATCCCATCCTGCTCCCCATCCCCGGCGCGGAGCTCGCCTGCTCCGGCTTGGACTACCTCGCGGATCCCGGCAAGCATCCCATGAGAGGCAAGCGGGTCGCCATCATCGGCGGAGGCGCCATCGCCTGCGACTGCGCCGAGACCGCGCTCAAGGCCGGGGCAGCTGCCGCGGAGCTGTTCGCCCTGGAGAAGCTCGCTGAGATGCCGCTGACCAAAAAGGAGATGACGGGCCTCATCGAGTCGGGAGCCCACCTGAACGGCCGCGTGCGGGTCTGCGCCATCCTCAAGAAGGGAAGGAAGGTCGCGGGCCTCAAGACCATTAAAGTCGAGCTGCCCAAAGGGAAGAAGTTCCACCCCGGCTTCGTGAAGGACTGTCCGGGCACGGAGCAGGCGCGCAGGGACTTCGACGCGGTCCTCATGGCCGTCGGCGCCAGGCCGAGCCTCAAGCCGGTCCGGGCGGAGGGCGTGTTCTTCGCCGGCGACGCGGTCAACGGCCCCTGCACCGTGGTCGAGGCCGCGGCGGCCGGCAAGAACGCCGCGCTGGAGCTCGACGCCTATGTCCTGGGGGCGGAGAAGCCCGTCTTCGAGAAGAAGACCAAGAGCCGCGTGGTCCTGGCCGGAAGGAGCCTCCTGCCCGTGCCCCTGGAAACGGAATTCTTCGGGCGGAAGATCCTCTCTCCTTTCCTGCTCTCGGCCGCTCCGCCTTCGGACGGCTACGACCAGATGAAGAAGGCCTACGAGGCGGGCTGGGCCGGGGGCGTCATGAAAACCGCCTTCGACAACGTGCCCATCCACATCCCCGGGGAGTACATGTTCGCCTTCAACCCGACCACCTACGCGAACTGCGACAACGTGTCCGGCCATCCGCTCGACCGGGTCTGCCGGGAGATCGAGCGGCTCATCAAGGAGTACCCGGACCGCCTGACCATGGCCTCGACCGGGGGCCCGGTCTGCGGCTACGAAGAAAGCGACCGAAAGGGCTGGCAGTCCAACACGAAGAAGCTCGAGCGCGCCGGCGCCATGGGCATCGAGTACAGCCTCTCCTGCCCGC
>JACRDO010000055.1 GCA_016212885.1 Elusimicrobiota bacterium
CAGCAACGCTCCGCTTTGCTTCCACAGGGGCAGCAACCGTTCGCGCCGTCCCTTGCCGACAACTCTCAGGCAGGGTCGAGGATCGAAACTGACGTTCTCAATCCTCAGTCCGACAAGTTCAGAAACCCTAAGCCCTCCGACAAAACAGGTGTGGAGCATGGCCTGATCACGAATGCCGAGGCGCGTCCTTGGATCGGGTGCATCCAGAATGGCCTGCATCTCGGCCATGGTGAGGTGGCGTACAAGTTTCGTCTCGGTCTTCTTCTGGGGTATCGCCAGAATCTGTCGGACCTGATCCAAAGCCGAAGGTACGCGGTACTCGACGAAGCGCATGAACGATTTGATTGCCGCCAGCCGGCTATTGCGGCTGGCGGCACCGTTTCCTCGATCACGTTCCAAATGGTCGAGGAAGGCAAGTATGAGCTGGACATCGATCTGTTCCAACTGAAGTTGGGACGGCGTCGTCTTCAGGCGTGCGGCCGCAAACTCGAAGAGAAGCCGAAAGGCGTGAGAATACGTCTCGCAAGTATGGAGGCTGGCTCGACGTTCGAGTGGAAGACGCTCGCGCAGAAATGCAGTGATGTGAGGTGCGATTGGGGTCATAGTGGTCACTCTCCTTTGACGAATTTCTCGGTGGCATCGGCAACCTCCGCCAGTAGTCGGGGCGTTGCATGGAGGTACCAATACGTACTTTCGACGTTCGCATGGCCCATGTAGGTCGAGAGGGCCATCATGTGAGCGTCGATGGCCGGTCTTGACGCAGGGCATAATTCGAGCGCCCTCACAGCGAAGCTGTGGCGAAGGTCGTGGATGCGTGCTCCGCCGTGGCCGGCCTCCGCATGAATTCCCATAGCTCGGACCAAGCGCAGGAAGGTTGTGATCACGGTTTGATACCGGATCGCAGTCCCTCGCAAGGTTACAAAGACATGCTCATTGTGGGCCGTTGGCTGACGGCGCTTCAGATAGCGCTCCAGTCCGGTTGCGACACTGGGATGCAGGGGAACAAGACGGCTCTTACGGAACTTGGTTTCCCGAATCACGAGGCCATCTGAAGTCACATCATCGTAGCGCAGGTTCAGGGCTTCAGAAATTCGCAAGCCAGTGGCGGCGAGCAGCGAGAACAGCGTGGAGTAGGTCCATGGACGTAACGAGCCGGGAGGCGGCAGCTGCCAAGCGCGCCTGACAAGTTCTTTGACGTGGCTCTCGCTGAAGATGAACGGCGCATACCGCACCTTTGGTGCTGCGAAAACACCATGGGGCGGAACCTCGTGACCGGGGTCTTCGGCTCTGGCGAATCGGGCGAACACCCGCAGCATACCGAGGCGGTTGGCCCTCTGGCCTTCGGACGGGGCCCGCGCGGCCCATTCGATGGCTGACAGCGCCTTAATGTGTGTCTCGCCGCGTGCCTTGGCAAAGGCTACAAAGCCGCGCAGGATGTATTCCTGCACCCTCATTTGCCATCCCGTTGCCCTCCGAAGCCTCAAATAGGCGTCAACGAGATTCGTCAGCATGGTTCCACCTCCGGCCACGGCAAGGCGATTTGTCTCAGACGTGGTATGTCCACCTTGGCGTAGATGGCCGTGGTATCGAGATATTGGTGGCGAAGAACGGCCCCGATCTGATCGAGGGACGCCCCTTCCCGGAGCATGGCGGTCGCCGCGGAGTGCCTCAAGACGTGGGCGCCATACGACGGGGATTCAACCCCGGCCCTCAGGATGGCTCGGCCGACGAGTGCCGATATCCCGCTGACCTTAAGAGGTCCCCAAGGGGCCTGCATGCGTACGAAGACTCGGTCCGTGTCGACGGGAGGCCGGGCCTTCTTTAGATATTCCGTCAGTGCATCGCCAACTTCTTGAGTCAGCGGCAATTTGGTCCCCACGCGGCTCTTGCCGACCACATGAACACTGGCTTGGCGCCAATCGATATCCGAAGCTGCGAGGGCGCTGACGTCACCCGACCTCAGGCCAAGGCGTGCCAATAGCAGAAGTATGGCGCGATCTCGCAGCCCTACCGGGGTGTCCCGATCGCAGGCGGCGATAATACGATTGACGTCGTCTGCAGGCAGATACCGCGGCAGGACCGCCAGCCTCCACATCGCGATGCTTGGAACCGCATCCTCCAGCCCTGGGCGACACTGTCCCTGCGCGACGAGGTAGCGCAGAAAATGGCGCATGGCGGTTGCCATGAGCTTCACTTCGCCTCGGCCCGCGTTCTTAGACTTCTTCAAAATAAACGCACGAATTGATTGGGGCGTGTACTTTGCAGGCTCGTTGCCCAGCGTGGCAATGGCGCTGCTAATTGTTCGTCCGTATTCCGTTAAGGTTTTTTCTTGGAGGCCTCGCCGCAGCCGCAGCCATTCGTTGAGGCCCTGTAGGAGCGGCGGCAACCTGGCTTGTGGCATCGTCGGGGTAGGTGAGACCACGACAGAGAGCTGCCGCAAATGCTGCAGCAGCAGCGACGCGCCGGCTACCGCGGACTGTGTGGCAAGCTGTGACCGGCGCCAGCCTCCTGGGCAATGACAACGGTTAAGGTGCGCCTTGAACGACGGGAGAGCGTCTTCATGGAACCGATTAAGCGATACCCCTTTCCCTGCCAACCAGAAGCTGAAGTGGGCCGCACCGTGAACACGCTGGCGCAGATCCCATCGTCCAAAACCTTGTCGCGCCAGCGTCGCGACAAGGCCGTCAAGAAATGATCCAGCTGGAGTTGATAGGACTTGGGTGAGGGCCGACCGCCACCGAAAGAACAATTCAATCATGAACCCCTCCTTCTCGGCGAGCGTCGCGCTCGCTTCGATAAGGAGGAGTTTAGCCCTTGTAGATTATGCGGAGTAGAACCTCGAAATTAGCCCGGGCGCGCCGCTGCGGTACCCTCGTGAAATCTCGTGAACGATCGGCGTGAACGCCTTCCAGCTTTGCATAACCATGAGCTTCGCTGAAAATCTTTTATGCGGTGCACCGCATAAAAGATTTTGGCACGTTGAAACCAACCTTCTGGCCGGCCGGACATTCAAGGATGATGCGGACTTGAACCGCCAGGCGCAGTCGTGGCTGGAGCAGACGGCCAACGCCCGCCGCATCCGCGAGCTGGGAGCCAGCCCCAAGGAACTCTTCGTCGCGGAAAAGCCGCATCTGGTCCCGCTGCCCCTCTACGTCCCGGAGGTCTACCAGCTCCACCGGCGGGATGTGGACGGCTATGGGTACGTTCACCTGCACGGCATGCGCTACTCGGCGCCGACCAAGGCCCTGGGCCGCGCCGTGACGGTGCGCGAGACCCACGGCGAGGTCATCCTGCTTGACGGCCACGAGGAGCTGGCCCGGCACCAGAAGCTGTCCGGAACCGACGGCCGCACGCAGTCCACCTTGCCCGGCCATGAGCGCCGCGGCAATCGCCCGCCGACCGCGCCGCCCGAGGAAAGCCGGCTTCGAGCCCTGGGCCCGGCCATGGCGGACTACCTGGACCGGCTCAAGGTCCGGCGCGGTCACCGCTACGGCTGGAGCGTGAGGAAGCTCTACGCCATTCTCTGCCAATACAAGACCGAGGACCTTCTGCGGGCCGTGGAGTTGGCCGCCGCGCACGGGCTCTACGATGTCGCGCGCATCGAGGGCATCCTGCTTCAGAACCTGGCCCGGCAGGAGTACCTGCTGCCCATGGAACCGCAGGACTACGAAGACAGCCCCGGCTTCATCAAAGGCGCCGGCACGCCGCCCAGCGACATGAGCCCCTACGATGTGGAGACGGATCGGGAGGAAAACGACGATGCTCGATGATATTCATGCCTGCCTCGACGCGCTCAAGCTGCACAAGACTCGGGATATCCTACAGGCGGAACTGAAGCTCGCACAATCCAAGAAATCCAGCTACAGCGCTTTCCTGCTCAGCCTCCTGCGCCAAGAGCACGAGGACAAGCGCCAGCGTGCCATCCTCGGCCGCATCAAGCAGTCGGGCCTGCAGGACCGCTGGTCCCTGGATACCTATCCCTGGAACATCCAGACCTGCATCAGCAAGAAGCAGCATTACGAACTGGCCGAGTTGGACTTTATCGCCCGGGCGGAGAACATAGTCTGGATGGGAGGAACAGGCGTCGGGAAAACAGGTTTGGCGGAGGCCGTCCTGCTCAAGGCGCTCTACGCCGGACGCACGGGGAGGATGGTCAAGGCCCAGGACCTCTTCGACGAGTTCGACCACAGCATCACCGACCGCTCGACCCAGGCGTTGCTCAAGCGCCTCTCGCGCGTAGACGTGCTCCTCGTCGACGAACTGGGGTATGTCGAACCTAAGCCGGGCCAAATCAACAACTTCTTCCGCCTCGTCGAGAACCGCTACGGTAAGAGACCGACACTGTGCACCACGAACCTAGGCTACAAGGAATGGCCGAAGTTCCTGGGCAACGGGCCGATGGCCTCAGCGCTGCTGCGGCGCCTGCTGCACAACTGCCACACGATCACGTTCCCCAAGGGCGTCAACCTCAGCAAGCCCAAACACGCCCTGCCGCCACCGCAAGACCAGCCGTGAACGCGCAGACGTCCCGCGCCAGCCGCAGCATCCAACATGGCGGCGGCCCGATCGCCTCAAGCGAGACGGCCGCCGCCATCGCCGCCGAGATGATTCCTATTCGTGCCCTTCCACGCCGCGAAACCGGCGACGCCGGCGGTCACGTCGCCGCCGCTGCCTGAAATCCTGCCTTCAAGTCTGGCTCTGTTTGGCTGACCACAACCGGCCCGGTCTCGGTGGGCGTCAAAGCCTCGCGAAGGTCCTGGGCGGGGCCCCGCTGGGGACGGCGCTTGCGCAGGGAAGCGACGAATCGCGTGAGTGCGGCGCGGACGTCGCGAAGCTCCTCCCTCGCCTGCCGAAGCGTCATCGGTCGTTTGAACAAAGGCTGGCTGCGGCCGTAGGAGCCGGGCGAGAGCCGGAGCGTTTTTCGCAACTCGTCGAAGAGATTGGCGCGCACGCGAAGGTCCCGGGCGACGCCAACGAGGCCGGGCTCCTGGCGCACCGGGTCCAGGAGGCGGCCCAAGCGCCTGAGGACCCGCAAGACGCGCCGATCCTCGGGCGGCGTGCGCAGCCAACCATCCACGACGCGGCGGGCGCGCACGCCGCGGTCGTAGAGATCGAGATAAGGCCGGTCGAAGGGGAAGTTGCGGCTCTTCTGGGCGGCGGCGTAGTCGAAGACCCATTGAGCCAAGCCGCGGACGACGGCGATACCGGCATCGCCCGCGGGCAGGGCGTGGAGCTTGGGCTCCTGCTGCTGCCAATCGCGGAAACCCTCGCGGGCAGTTTCCAGTTCGCCGCCGAGCTCGCGGCTCATGTCCCTGGCGAAGGTTCGTAGAGCGCCGCGCAGCTTCAGGCGGCGCAGCGCGTCGCGCAGCGTGTCGTGCCCCGGCTTGAGCAGGTCGCGGCCGACGTCAGCGAGGAAGTGGCTGTGACAGCCGAGCACTTTGATCGTGGCGGCCAGGCCTGCGACCAAGTCATCGCAAGCGGAGATCATGGCCTTGCCCAGGTCGCGCATAATGGCGCAGGGCTCGCCGAAGCGCTGGATCGTCAAGCGGGCGCAGGCGAGGATTGCTTCGGCGTTCTCGGTCGGGATCTTCCATGATCCCAACACCCATCGGCGCCATCCCGCGAGGATCACCAGCATCGTTCCCCGCCCGTCCTCGCACGTGGCGTCGGCGTGCATGGGCCAGCCGCCGTCTTGCGCCAGCGCCCGCCGCAACCGCGGCGCGCAGGCTTCATGCAGCCGCCGCACGTAATCCAGGAACAGCCGCGCCAAGGCGCTGATCTCGCCGGAGAAGGGCGTGGGGTGTAGTGGTTATTATCTCGCCAGGACCAGGGGAAGGGTGCTCTTGGCGCCGCTTGAGGACTCGTCCGACATCCGGCTGTTTATCCGGCTCAAGGAGTACTCGATGTAGTAGCTCGCGCCCTTGGGGACGGTGTTTCCCAGGAGCTGGTCCACGGTGATCTCGGACTTGCCGTTGATGAGCAGCAGACGCGTCTCAGCGACTTTCTTGTCGGCCCAGAAGCGCACGGGCTTCTTGACGACCAGCAGGGCGAAGGTCTGGGTTTGGGGGGTGTCGAGGCCCGGCTGGTAGTCGAGGTCGGTGATGCGGACGGAGTATCCCGAACGCTGCGGGATGACCTCGAGGGCCAGCGAGTTGTTCGGAGTCGCGCGCATCCTCTCGCCTGTCAGGACGTAGCTCGCATC
>JACRDO010000062.1 GCA_016212885.1 Elusimicrobiota bacterium
AGCCCAAGAGCTATGAGCCATGAGCCGTGAGCTTGTCGTCAACGTTCCTCATGAGGTCGTGGCTCATGGCTCACCGCTCAGAGCTTCAAGAAATATGCGCGCCGTATCCAGTGTCTTCCGATACAAATCTTCGCGGCGCGCGTAGAAACGATATCTTAGTATTAGATATACACACGCCGGACTTCGTCCGGCGGGGCTAGTAGCGGACAGACTTGACCCTCGCCGGGACGCGCCGTCCGGGCCCTCCCACGCGGCCTGCCCCCCGGCCCAAACATCCGAAATCCGTAGGTTTGGGCCGTCCCGAACAACGCCGTATGGATGTTCGGGACGGCCTTGAGCCCCAAGAGGGCTTCCGCCAAGGGGGAGCCCCAGCTGATCTTGCCGGTCCGGGCATCCGCCTCGTCGTCCAACACGACCTGGGTCTTGACATTTCTTGAAATCTAGTATATACTAGCTATATGATGAAAAAGCGCTTTGCCTCAGCATTGCAAGTTGATAGTGTCGTGGACTTGGAGCGACTCCAGTCCGGCCCCAAAGACGCATTCGAGAGAGATCCTGAAGGCTTCCTTGGTGCGACCTATCCTTCGGAAGATATCCACGTCCTCATTAGGACCTTGAGCCAGCGTTTCAGCAAGTCCGGTGAGGGAACCGGTGTAATCCTTGCCGAGGCTGTCAAGGGCTTTGGAAAGTCACATGCCCTGGCGACGGCTTTCCACCTGTTCGCCAACCCCGAGCCGGCGAAGCGTTGGATGCGGTCCGCAGGCTACGACTGGACACCTCCTGCTGATTGCATCATCGCGGTGGACAAGTTCACGGACCGACACTTCCCGTCTGAGGCGCTCTGGCTGTACGTGGACGAGCATCTCAAGGCCGGCTGGGACGCCGCCCGGCATCCCTCCCTGAAAGAGTTTCGCCAGGCGCTGAAGAATCGGCATCTCATCCTGATCCTGGACGAGTTGGAACGAGGGATCGGCAACATCGCAAGCCCTGCGCGCCAAAGCCAGAATCTGAGTTTCTTGCAGATGGTCTCCGAGGAGGCCAACAAGAGCCATGCCGTCACCATCGTCGCCGCGGTCTATGACGGCTCGAAAGAGCCGGGCGCGACACTAAGGCGAGTCAGGGGAGCTGAGCTCCGCTTCCGAAAAATCGAGGACAGAAGCGCCGTGGTGCGGCATCGCCTCTTTGAGGAAGGAGATCGGTACGATCGGAAGGCCGCCGAGTCCGTGATCCAGTCCTATCTCAATGTGTGGCAGAAGTTCGGCGTCCAGACCGGCGAGGAGTACGTCGCGAAGTTGCGGTCATCCTATCCGTTCCTACCCGATCTTATCGACCTTGTGTTCGGCCGTTTGACCACCGCCGACATGTTCCAGGGCACTCGCGGCGCGCTCGGCTTGCTGGCATCCATGCTCGACTGCGCCGAGGAGGATATCGGGCTCCTGACCGCTGCCCAGTGCCGGCTGACTGATTCTTCCTGCTGCAACAGGCTTCAGGACCTCGATCCGGCCGGCGGACTAATCCAGAGCGCAATTAAAAACCTGGAGGACCTCAAACGCTTTGAGATGGCGGAGGCCGTCGCGTCCGCGACGCTCCTCGCCAGCCTCGCGCCCGCCGCGCGCGCCCGCGGTCTTTCTAAGGAAGAGTTGATCCGACACGCCGCTAAGCCTGGGATGGACCCGAACCGATTCCACGCGGCCCTTGAGAGCTTCTCGCGCTACGGCTCGCATTTCCACGCCGCCGAAGGCCGCTTCTTCTTCGACATCGAGGAAAACGAGTACGCGAAGGTTGAGATGGAGGCCTTGCGCCAGGGAAGTGACGAGAAGGCGCGGATGGAGATTGAGAGGATCTGGCTCCAGGACGTATTCGGGGACAGTCGCCTCGCCGTGTTCTGCCACGATGAGGAGCAAGCGAAGGGCGATCTGGAAAGCCTGCCCATCGGCAAGCCCCGGTTCCTTCTCGCCCCCAGACGCCTCTCTAAAAAGGAAAGGCACCTGCTCTACTTCGATGCCCGAGAGCGCAACCAGATCATCCTGCTGGAGCCCAAGGAAAGCGCGGCGGATCACTTCAACAACCCCGACCTCCTGAGCTTGGCTAATCGCACCCTGGCTGCGCAGGCGCTTGCCGAAGGGACGAGAAACGCGGAACGGCGGGGCAGATATGAGAGGATCGCTCGGGAGTCCAGGAGCGCCGTCCGAAACATCATCAAGGGCGGCGGCTGCATCTACGTCCGGGTGGACCGTTGGTCCGAGAAAGAGGAAGAGACCGTGTTCGAGGATGAGGCCCTCGGCCAAGCCGCCAGTCGCGAGGAGATCCTAAGTCATCTCAGGACCCAAATCTACCCTGCCATCCGTGTTGAGGAGCACTTGCGCGAGCACATCCGCCAGTTCGTCGGTCAAGCGGTAGAGGACGTAGACCGGCTCTACCGGAAGACTCTCGGCTACCCCGTTCCCCTTCACGAAACCGCGGTGAGCGAGGCCATCCGCCGGATCGTAGAGGGCCAAGACGCCCCTGTAGGGTTGCAGCACACAGGCGGCGGCTTCTGCGGGCGGACTGTCCAGCTTGCGGAGCCCCAGCTCTGCAAGGCGCGGTTGACCGAACCTTGGACGCAGGTGACGGCCGAGACCACGCCCAGGCCGGCCTCCCAGCAGCAGGCGGTTCCCGCGCCGCTGTCCGAAGGGGAGGATGAGATGCTCGCCGCCCTGCCGCCCGTTTCATTCGAGGAACGGAGCACCCAGTACTGCCCGACCTTGGGCGAACTGCGCCAGGAGGTGGCTGCAAAGCTGGACGGAATCGACGGAGAGGTGCGGCAGATCGCCTTTACCGTGCTGGCCGCCTCCAAGGACGCCGAGCTTTCGTCTTTTCCGCCGGCCTTCCGAGGAGGGCTCAGGGGGAAAGGCGACCTCGACATCCAAATCCAGATCGGCTTCTCTGGCCCCCTGGCCAAGGCCGAGGTCGAAGCGTTGTGTGAAAGCCTGCCGGCCTTTCCCGGCTGCAGCTACATCGCGCGAATGCGCGTGGAGCGCAAACCAACGGAGGCTAGGGTCTGAGATGGAGCGGAAACTGCTCGAAAATCTGACCGCGCCGGGACCCAGGCTGCCCGCCCTGGCCACCTGGCTGATCAACGACGTCTGGACCGCGGAGAGGTTTGCAAAGGCCGGCTCACCTTCAAGATATCTTGAGGAAGGAGAAGACCTTGTATGCCAGAGGGAGGCGCTCCTTGGCGCGGCAGCGTCCTCCATCTATAGCGAGCTTGCCGAACCATCGCCCGAGACATTGACCATCGGAACCTTCCTTGATCGGCACCCGGACGGCGCGGCCGTAGTCTTTGACGGTCTCTCCCTCAGGGAGATTCCGCGCCTTCTCGAGTTGGCCGCGGTCTCGCGGCGGACGGTGAAGGAAGTTTCTTGGGCCAAGTCGGCGATGCCCAGCGAGACGGAATTCTACGTGTCCGACCGCCTGGGATTCGCCCTTCCCCGTCTTGGACCCTCGCAGCTCACCGGCCGGGCCGAGCTGGCAAAGCATGGGGCGCGCTTCTACTATTACCGCAACCCCTCGGACCGTCACACGATCGCCGACTCCGCAGAGCGTCCTCTCCTTTGGACCCGCTTTCCGGACCAGCGCTACCTCGACAGTGCGGCCCACGGGTCCGAAATCTACGACTCCTTGTGGGAGATGCTCGAAGTCGTCTGGAAAAACACCGTGCAGTGCCTGCCCACTTCACGGACGGTGCTTCTGACCAGCGATCATGGCTACGTCTATCTGGGCAGCGGCCTCAGCGACCCCAGGCTTAAGCCGTATGAGCGAGTGCTCGACGGCAAGAGATTTAAGATTTACGAGCGGCCCGAGGACATGCCTGAAATGGACACAGGCCTGTGGATCGACCGGGATCGCCGGCTGGCGGTCCTCGTCGGCCGGTGCCACAACCGGCCGCAGGCTCCGTCTCCGTCGCAATCGGTGTTCCGGCACGGGGGCTTGAGCTTGATGGAAGTACTGACACCCTGGGTGGTGCTCGGGCCGGAGGATGGACGATGACCGAGCCTAAGCGAGGAAATGGTTGCGTCCATCGTCTTGGGAGGCAACCATGAACGCAAAGCGGAAGGTGGGAACCCTCATCGATGGGGAAATCCTGCGGCTCCTCAAGCGCAAGGCCGTTGATGAAGGTCGCTCGCTGAGCGACCTTCTTCAAGACGCGCTCGTGAAGTACCTCGCGGGCGGCTCGGCGGACCAGGAGAAGCGCGAGGCGGCGTATCAGGTTTATTGCGAGAGGCCCTTCAAGCTGGACGCGGCCCAGTTCAAGGATATTCTAGAGGCGGACGCGTGGGACCAGTGAGCCCTGGCAGCCTGGACGACATCCCCCGCGGGAGCCTGTGCGTGGTGGACACCAATATCCTCCTCTACGCCGAGGAGGGCGCGTCCCTCCAGGCACAGAGGTTTGTGCAGCGGATCGTCCGCCGAGAGCTTGTAGGGACTTTGCCCCAGCCGGTATGGCACGAGCTGTCCCACAAGCTCATGCTGGCCGAGGCTCTGGCATTGGGCCTCGTCACGGCCTCACGGCCGGCCCAGCGACTGGGGGTCAACCCGGAGACGGTTCGGAGACTCAGCCTTTACCGGGACAAGCTTACGGCCCTCTCCACCATGGGATTCGGGTTCGAGCCTTGCACGCGGCAGGACTTCATGGAGAACGCCTTTGAACAGCAAAGGAAGTATGGACTGCTCACCAATGACTCCGTGGTGCTGGCCATAGCCTTGAGACTTAAGGCCGACGCGCTCGTCACGGCGGACCAGGCCCTCTTGTCCATTCAGGATATCCCTGTTTTCCGGCCCACGGACCTGCGGCTGGGAGGCCTGCCGTGACCCCTATCGAGGCCTTGCAGAGGCAATAGCCATGTTGCTTTTCATAGATGAAAGTTGGCAGCAGTCAGATGACAGAAAGTACAAGGCTGGCGTGTTGGCAGCCGTTGCCATAGCCAGCCAGCAATTCAATGAGATATCCACGGAGGTCCGCGGACTCAAGTGCAAGCACCTGGGGTTCCAGGCGGACGGCCTTGAATTGAAAGGGAATAAAATCTTCCAGCGGTACTATTTCCGTCTCGAGAAGAAGGGGGTGCCGAGCAATCAGCTCAATCTTGCGCGAAGCATCTATTCAGTCTGCGAGACGAACGGCCTTAAGGTATTCGCGACGCTCACGTTCCCGGAGCAGGAGCTTGACTTGGCCTGCGCCAATCCGAACCAGTTGGAGCGCCCCTTCTTCTTCCTTTTTGAGCGGATCAATCAGTTCATGAAGGAATCTCATCCGGATGCAGTGGCCAAGCTGGTGTTCGACGACCGCGGCGTATCGACCAACGAACGCATTTCAAGAAGCGTGAGCAACTTCTTCCACAAATCCAGCACAGGAAAATCCTTCGACAGGATCATGAAGGTGCCCTTATTTGCGATTTCCAGAGAAAATGTCGGCATACAGATCGCCGATCTCATCGCACACGTCATCGGACGACGCTTTACCGGAGATCAACAATTGACCTTGGACTTTTTCAAGAGAGTGAAAGTTCTCCAGTATCAGAGCCAGGAATTGGTCGGAAAAACGCCCGGCGGAAGCCCTGGCAAGCTATGGGGCCTCAAAGTAATCAAGAAAGGGCGGGAAGATGAAAGCTTGCCCATCGAGGAGAGCCCTAAATGACGAAAGAGCTGGCGGTCAAAACGTTCCCAGACGGGAATACGTTCGACCTATTGCAGGACAAGAGTGCCCCGCACCAGCTCCATAATCATTATACCTTGTCAGCCGAAATTTTTCAACCTCAAAATGACGGAGGCCTCGCATGAGCCCCCGAGCCATCGAGGTGGGCTTCCCCATCGCGGAGATCAACCGCCTCGCCGTTCCCGAGCGGAACTCCTTCAAGCCGATCTACCAGATGCACAAGCGGTTCGCCCGGCGGGCCTCCTGCGTCTTCCGCGCAATCCTGCTTGGCGCTCTTAAGCCGGCCTCGCGCCCTGACGGCAAGCCGACCGACATTATGGAGGAGTTCTACAAGGACCACTCCAAGGATCCGGACACCCGGGGCGCGCTCGTCGTCGATCCTTTTATGGGCGGAGGCACCACAGTGGTTGAGGCTCTCCGCCTCGGCTGCCGGGTGATCGGAAACGACCTCAACCCAGTCGCCTGGTTCATCGTCAAGACCGAGGTCGAACCGGTGGATTTGGAGGAGTTGAAGAAGGCTTACGAGCGCCTGGCTCAAAGGCCGGTAGACTGGAACAATGGGCGCCCTCTCGCCGAGTCCCTCAAGAGCCTCTACAAGACGGAGCTGGCGCCGGGATTCGAGGCCGACGTCATCTACACCTTCTGGGTCAAGCACGCGATCTGTACCGCAGGCAACTGCCACCGCGAGACGCCCCTCTTCAAGGACTACCTCATTGCCCAGAAGACCATGAGCGTCCGTTACCATAAGGACATACCTTGCCCGCGCTGCCACGAGAAGTTCGACTGGGAAATCGAGCCGACGACCTTAATTGCGGAGCCGGCTCTGATGGTGAACGCCCCAAGGGGTTCCGCGGGCGAAGGGCGGCCCACAGCCAAGTGGACATATGCGCCTGAGCCGCCCAAACCCAGGGACAGTGGGACAGCATGGCTGGTCAAGCTTAAGTGCCCGTCATGCGACGAGCGCGTCACCCTAAGCGTGCCAGGCAAGAAAGCAAGGAAGAAGGTCTCCCTTTCGGTACTCCTCTGCCCGGCGTGCGAGGCAGTCTGGCAGTGGCGGGGCCAAGTGTCTGACGAGCCACTGCAATGCCCGGCGTGCCGGCACGGCTACGACCCGCGCAAGGGCAACGTCCCGGACGATGGAGTGTTCCGGTGTCCCTGCGGCCAGAGGGACGATATCATCGCCTCCATCCGCCGGCTCCCGCAAGACAAACGGCTGCCGATCCGCCCCTACGCGATCCAGGCGTACTATCCTATAGACGAGGCGGACGACGAAGAAGAGGACGAGGAACAGGGCCATCTCTTTGAGACGGGCGAGCACCGTAAGGCGGAAAGGCGTGTCCCGCCGCCCGGCTTCCTCATTCCGAAGAACGGCAAGTTCTTCCGCCGGTTTACGGCTTCGGATCAGGCGCGGCTCATGCGGGCGGAACGGCTATGGAAGGAGAATGAAGAGAGGTTGCCCTATCCGAAGAGTAAGATACCGCCGGGAGACAAGACAAAGTCTGGCCTGCTGGCACATCACTACAACTACTGGCACGAGATGTTCGCGC
>JACRDO010000063.1 GCA_016212885.1 Elusimicrobiota bacterium
ATCGCGAACCTGGCCCGGGACACCCAGAGCATGCGCTCAAGGCATGCGTCCGAAGACAGCGGCCTTTCCCGCATCCACGCAGGCCTCTCCTCCAGGCCGCCCGCATCCGGCGCCTACGGCGGCGGGATGTCTTCGCGCTTGTAGTACATCGAGCGGCGCCTTGCGAAGTCCTTGGACGGCCTGGGGAGGCTGTCTTCTTCCGGCAAGGATCTGCGACAGTCGGCCGCTGCGGGCCAGAAGCAGCTTATGGATGCCGTGAACAAGACGAAGCAGGCCAAGGTCCAGGCTGCATGGACGAGGACGGAATCGGACAAGATCATCCAGGCGAGCGTAAAGCAGCTGCTGGCGAACGGCGGCAAAGCCGCCGCGGAGGACTTGAGCAAGTACGCTCAGAGGCTGCGAAGCTCGCTGAGCAAGGTCGAGAGCATCCTGGATCAAAGCCTGAAGTCGAAGAATCTGGGCGGCCGATCGCTCCCCGGCATCGCGGCTGCGGCGGCCGCGGCCGCTCCGCCGAAGACGCCGGGCGATATCGTCATCCCTCCAGGCGGGCATTTGACGGCCCAGCAGATAAACCAGATCGTCGCCGCCGCTGCTCAAGGCAAGAACATCGCACCGAAGAAAGGGCTGGCTGCCGAGGACTGCAAGTCCCTGCAGGCCAAGCTCAAGGCGGGCAAGCAGACCGCGCTGGACAAGCTCAGACAGACGACTGAGGCGAATCTGACCAAGCTCAACAAAGGGATCGGCATAAGCATCCAAGATGCTGAAGATCTGCTCAAGCTGTGCAATGGCCCGAATACAGGGCCGACATGGGAGTCTTTGTGCGGGGGGAACAACAAGGACAAGATCATTCAAGCGAAGGAAATCGTAAACGCATTCCATTTGAAAAGCCTGGAGGCTACGAACAACATCGACGGCGTGGCGAAGCAGTTGGCGGCGCAGTGCGGGGGCGGGCCATGCACGGGCGCCGGATGCGGGCCCAAGCCGCCGGTCTGCAAGGCTAACGAGATCGTGGTTGGGAAAGAGTGCAAGTCCTGTGCCAAGAATCAGGTTGTGGTTGGAGGGAAATGCCAAGCATGCCCCAAGGGCCAGGAAGTGGTGGGGAATCAGTGCAAGGCCCCGGTAAAATGCACGGGCGATAAGGTGCCGGACGGAAAAGGCGGCTGCGTCTCTTGTCCCAAGGGACAAGTCGCGCTGGCGGGCAAATGCGGCTGTCCCGACGGGACGATGCTGGTTGGAAAGGAGTGCAAACCCGCGTGCGGGGGCAAGATCTTCGATCGCCAGAACGCCTGTTGTTCTGAAAAGAAGATCTTTTTGGGACAATTTCAGACTACGGGTGGAAAATGCACGGACTTCCCCCAAGAGGTCGCGAAGGCAATCAGATTGATGGACACGAGCGCCGAAGGGGCCAAGATCGCCAAGTTCCTCAAGGAGAAGAACATCCCTTTCGAGTACGCCGACCTTTCTCCAACCATGAGGGCGCAATACGGCAATGGGAAAATCTATATTCGCCGGGACATGGCGAAGGACTTGCCTGTTGAATTGGCTGCCAGCATCGGCCACGAAGGCTATCATGCGCTGCACCCAAATACCGTGAAGAGTTTTGAGGATGAACAGGATTCAAACTTCGTGGAACTTGCTATTTATCACGAAATGATTCAGGCTGGAGCCAAACGGCCTCCGCTAGATAACAAGATGGAAAAGGCCTATGAGAACTTCTACGGAATAATGCAAAAAAATAAGACTTCAGAAGCAGCGCTGGATGCCTTTAATCTTTGGATCGTCGATGTATATGACGATTCAAAATTGGGTTACACGCATTTGGCAAATTCTCAAGCCCCTCCAACTCAGGTCAGGGATACAAAGTTCTTGCACGACTCCCGTGAGGCATGGGCAAAGACATGGTTTACAAAACACAAGAAAGAATTCAAGTAGGCTTGCTTGTCCTCGCAGTCTGCTTGGCAACGATGCCCTCGCAAAGCTGTCGTCCTAGGGATGCCTCCTCAAAAAGTTATACGTCTCGCACTGCGCGGTTTCAATGTGAAATCCCATCGGATTGGAAGTATATAAACACAAATTCAAAAAGCGATCATCTTGCCATCTTTAGCCACGATTATGATAATGAGCGCGGTGCCAGCATCTTAGTGACGTTGGGGGAGCCTGGAGACCGACCGGAGAAACTCAGGGATTCCATGCGAAGGCTTCGTGGAGATGAACCCGACTTCTCGATAGATCCGGTTACGCGAGTGAGTGTGGGAAAATATCAAGGACTCATGCTTTCATCTGTCCGATCAGAACACAGCTTCGCCAGCCACAGGACTGGCCCGATGCCTCCACCTTTCATGTATAGGGAAACTGATATTTGGTTCGACACGCCATATGACGCGTACCACATTAGTTATGGGGCGCCCGTGGTTCTCTATGAGAAATACAAGCCCGCTTTCGAGCGACTACTTGCCACTTTCAAATGGACTGGCCGTTGGTCTTGGATGCGTGGCTGAGACCTTCAAGCGGCGGCTGAGTTTGGGAGCCAAAACGGCTAGCAATCGCCCATCCGAGGCCGCCCGGGCCGCGAGCGAGGCCCTGGCCCGCTCGCCCTTCCCCCTGCTGGGTTCCGACGGCATGCCGCTGCGGGGCCTGGACCTCGGGGAGCTCAGGCGCCTGGAAGGCGAGGGCTGTGTGCCCTATTTCTCGGCCCAGGCGGACTCTGCGGGCCTGCACCGCGCCGTGCACCCGCTCACCGCGCAGACGATGACGCCCAAGAACCTCGTCGTCTTCCTGCGCCCCAACGGCGACGCCCCTTCCGGCCGCTACGGGAGCCTGGAATCGCCTACGCGTTCCGGGGACAAGGGCTTCTACACGATCAAGACCGGGGTGCAGGGCAAGTACATCGCGCCGAAGGGGCTTAAGCCGGAGGACTGTAAGACGCTGAAGGAGAAATGGGGCACGAGCAAGAAGACGGAGGTGGACAAGCTGAGGAAGGCCGCGGAGGCGGATCTCGCGAAGCTCAACAAGCGGCCAACCAGCGTTGAAGATGCCGAACTATTCCTCCGCTCGATTCCTTGCGGTAAGCCGAATTTGGACACGACATCGGCGTTCTGGTGCGACACGAAGAACATAGATGGGGCGCGGATCCTCCAGAAGGACACCCCCTCACCGGGATCACTATTTCGGAAGACCTAACCCGCTACGAGAAGCGCCCCTTGGAGCAAATTGTCACGGAATATATCGATGACCGCGACAAAATTATAGCCAAGCCGAAACATCTCAACCTGAAGGGCGTGGATTGCCTGACCTTCACTGCTGAAGGCCCCGATGTGCACTTCGGGGGAAGTATTGACGCCAGCGCTAATGCCGAATGCTACCGCGAGAATGGGAACTATGTATCAATCTCGTCAGTGCTCTCGCAGTACACTGAATACGGCAAGCCGTACGCGGACTATCCGAGGAACGCCCAAATTTTCGAGCATTTCCTCCAAACCCTGGAGTTCAAGCCGGCTTCGGAGTCGCCATCCGCTCCCAAGGAGAAGTGAATGAACTTCGTCATGAAAAAACTTGGGTGTGGCTGCTTTTTGGTGACATCCATCGCCGACCTCCAGAGCCCTTCCGAATGATGTGGGCCTTGACAATGGCCGCATTTATGTTAAACTATTATTGAATAATTATTCAACAAGGAGATTTGCCATGAACGCCGTGACCTATCTTCGCGAAACCGAAACGCTTGGGGCGCGGGAGTTCCGCCTCCGGCTGGACTCGATCCTCCGCAACCCCACTCAGCCCTATCGGGTGATGCTTCACAACAAGCCCGCCCTGGCCGTGCTGCCGGACGAGGAGTTCCTTCGCATCCTGGAATTGCTGGAAGAACTCCGCGACGAAGGGATACTTCAGCGCGTCGCGAAAAAACTCGACGCCGCTCACAAGAGACGCCACGCGTGGTTCTGGGCGAAATCCTGGCAGAGGAGGGAAGGCAAAGCGGACAGGGAGGCTCAAGCAGGCAAAGCCCGGCGGGCGCATTCGGCGGAGGACATCATCCGTCAGCTCAACGCATGATTTTCGAATGGCTGCCGGCTGCGAAGAAGGACTATCTATGGCTGCCGAAGCCCATCCGCGCAAAGGCGGACAAGGCATTCAGGCTCTTTGAGCGGAACCCCTGGCATCCATCCCTGCACACTGAGAAGGTCGATCCCATCAGAGAGATATGGTCGGCCAGAATCGACAAGAATTACCGCTTGACTTTTCAATGGGTTCGAGGTGGAGTGCTGATCAGGCGGATAGGTTCCCACCAGAAGGCGTACCGAAAGCCTTGATGCAAATCCACTGAGCTCGAAAAGTCTTCTATGAATTCGCCCCAGGCAGGACTTCGACATCGAGAGGCCCGCGGAGCCTGTAGGAACGCCCTCCCCAGCGGACGTCTCGGCTCACGGCGCTGAGGGCGAGGTTGATCAGGTAGACCGGCAGGACCAGAGGGGAAGCCGCCGCGAGCAGGCGGCCGATGCGCGCGCGCATGAGCGCCTTGTAGAAGCTGCGGTTCCAGACTATCCCTTCGTAAAGCGGGGCCTCCGATTCCGCGTAGAGCTTCTCCACTTCCGCGTCCCATTGATGCGGCCGCAGGCCGCGGCGCCGGTACTCTTCGCGCACGTTCGCGCCGGCGCGGCGCTGTTCGGCCAGCAGGCGGCCCCGGACCGTCTCCGGGGCCTCCCCCGTCACAGCGGCGACGGCGGACAGCACCCCGGAATCATCGTCGAAAGGAGCGGGGAGGGCCGGGGGCGCTGGCATGGGGACGCCGGTATGTTATCATACCCCCGTTCAAAATGGACCAAGCACAGCTGAAGCTGAGGCCCGCGACGGACCAAGACCGAGACCGGATCACCCGGCTCATCTCCGACGCCCTTCGGGAGTACGGCCTGCCGCTGTATCTGGACACCGTCGACTCGGACCTCAACGACATCAGCGGGAGCTACTTTGCGGCCGGCGGATTCTTCGACGTCCTGGAAGATGCGGACCGCGCCATCGTCGGCTGCGTGGGGCTGCGGCCCGCTGACCGCTCGGCCTGCGAATTGCGCAGGATGTACCTGCAGGCGTCCTGGAGGGGCAAGGGCTTGGACAAGAGCCTGCTTGAGCACGCCGTCGGACGGGCGAAGGCGCTCGGCTTCTCCCGCATCCGTCTGGAGACGGCATCGGCCCTGAAGGAAGCGATCGGGCTCTACACGCGCTATGGCTTCCGGCCGGAGGAGACGGCTGGCTTGGCCGAATGCTGCGACAGGTCTTATATACTGGAGTTGTGATATCATCTTGCGCATGAGAAAGGGATCGCCGCTTCAGCAGGCGGGCCGTGGCCGCGAACTGGACCGCGCCGATGGCGGCGCCGTAGAGCGTGAATTCTTGGAGCCCTCTCACACCGGGGCGCGCTCCGCGGGCCTTAGATGAATAACGGCGCCAAGACCAGCGTCACCGTCGAGAGAAGCTTGATCAGCACGTGCAAAGACGGCCCCGCGGTGTCCTTCAAGGGGTCCCCGACCGTATCGCCGACCACGGCGGCCTTGTGCGTGGGGGAGCCCTTCCCTCCCAGGTTGCCCAGCTCGATGAACTTCTTGGCGTTGTCCCAGGCTCCGCCGCCGTTGTTCATCATGGTCGCCATGAGGATGCCGGCGATGGTGCCGACCATGAGCAGGGCCGCCACGGACTCTGCGCCCGTGCCGAAGCACACCTTGAACACGACGCCCACGGCGATCGGCATGCCCACGGCGAGGATGCCGGGGAGGACCATCTCCTTCAGGGCGCCCGTCGTCACGATGTCCACGCAGCGGCCGTAGTCGGGCGTGTCCGTCCCTTCCATGATGCCGGGCTTCTCCTTGAACTGCGCGCGCACGTCGTTGATGACGTAGTAGGCTGCCTTGCCCACCGCGCGGATGGCCAGGGCGCTGAAGAGGAAGACGAGCATGGCGCCGAGCAGGCCGCCGACGAAGACCTCCATCTTGGCGATGTCCACACGGTGGAAGGCCCTTCCGCTGAGCAGGGTCACCTCATCGAGGTAGGCCGAGAAGAGCAGGAAGGCGGCCAGGGCCGCGGAGCCGATGGCGTAGCCCTTGGTCAGGGCCTTGGTGGTGTTGCCCACGGCGTCCAGGCGGTCGGTGCGCTTGCGGATGTCTTCAGGCTGGCGGCTCATCTCCACGATGCCGCCCGCGTTGTCCGTGATGGGGCCGAAGGTGTCCATGGCCAGGATGTAGGCGCAGGTGGAGAGCATCCCCATGGTGGCGATGGCGGTCCCGTAGAGCCCGGCCGCGTTGCGGGTGATGCCCGGCGTGCCCTCGAGCGCGTAGATGCCGCAGTAGTAGGCGCCGAGTAGCGCCAGCGAGATGGCGATGACCGGCAGGGCCGTGCACTCCATCGCGACCGAGAGCCCGGTGATGAGGGTGGTCGCGGGGCCCGTCTGGGAGGACTCCGCGATCGACTTGACCGGCCGGTACTTGTACTCGGTGTAGTACTGCGTGATGAACACGAAGGCATAGGCGGTGATGATACCGATGACGCCGCAGGCGAAGAGCCACAAGTTGTTCTGCAGGAGCCAGCGCACGGCCGCGTAGAAGCCGATGATCGCGAAGACCGTCGTCACCAGGTAGCCCCGGTTTAAGCCGGTCATCGGGTCGTGCTCGTCCTCCTTGACCGATACGCACATCACCCCGATGATGGCCGCGATCAAGCCGAAGGCGCGGGCGACCAGCGGGAACAGGATGCCCTGGATCCCGAAGACGGGGAAGAGCGCGGTGCCGAGGATCATGGCGCCGATGTTCTCGGCCGCGGTGGACTCGAAGAGGTCCGCGCCGCGGCCCGCGCAGTCGCCCACGTTGTCGCCGACCAGGTCCGCGATGACGGCCGGGTTGCGCGGGTCGTCCTCCGGGATGCCCGCCTCGACCTTGCCCACGAGGTCCGCGCCCACGTCCGCGGCCTTGGTGTAGATGCCGCCGCCCAGCTGGGCGAAGAGGGCCACGAAGGAGGCGCCGAAGCCGAAGCCCACGATCTTGAGCGGCACGTCCTTCATGAGCTCGGGGTCGCCCGTATAGCCGCCCATGAGGTAGAAGAGCCCGCCCACGCCGAGCAGGCTCATCGAGACTACGGCGAGGCCGCTCACCGCGCCGCCGCGAAGCGCCGTCTGCAGGGCGTCGTTTAGGCTGCTGCGCGCCGCGGAGGCCGCCCGGATGTTGGAGCGTATGGAGATGTACATCCCGATGTAGCCGGCCAGGCCCGAGCAGAGGGCGCCCAGGAGGAAGGCGACCGAGGTATGCCAGGCCACCTGCATGTCCTTGACGCCCGCGTACACGCCGAACATGACCACGGCGAGCAGGACCGCCAGGACCGCGATCGTCGTGTTCATCCGCCGCAGGAAGGCCTCGGCGCCGGACTTGATGGCGTCCGAGATCTTGCGCATCTCCGGGGTCCCGTCGTCGCGCCTGAGGACGTCGAAGGCCAGCCAGCCCGCGAAGCCCAGAGAGAGGAGGCTGATGAGGATGACCAGTGGGAGCATCGGGAGACTCCTTGCGTTGAGTTAAAGGCTTTTTGCGTGGATATTCTAGCCTTTTTCAGTGGAAAATTTCTATCATTGTGTCCGTTCAAGGGGGGACTCCCATGGCGTTCACGCTCATGCCGAAGGAGATGAAGTTCTTCGACCTTTTCGACCAGCAGGCATCCAACGCGGTCGAAGCCTCCGTGCTGTTCAAGGAGCTCGCCCAAAGCGGGAAGTTCGACGACGACGGGGTCCGCCGCATGCGCGAGCTCGAGCACGAGGGCGACACGACGACCCACGAGGTCATCGACACGCTCAACCGCACCTTCGTGACCCCCTTCGACCGCGAGGACATCCACGCCCTCGCCTGCGAGCTCGACGACGTCGTGGACCTCATCCATTCCATCGCGACCCGCATGCGCCTCTACAGGCTGAGCGAGCCGGACCCCGACCTCATCCAGTTCGCGGAGGTCATCGAGCAGTCCGCGCGCGCCGTGGCCAAGGCCGTCAACGGGCTGCGCGAGATCAAGCGGCCCCGCCGAATCCTGGACTACTGCATCGAGATCAACCGGCTCGAGAACGTGGGGGACCAGCTCCGGGAAGCCGCCATCGGAAAGCTCTTCGACGGGACCCCCGACCCCATCGCCGTGATCAAGCGCAAGGAGATCTACGAGGTGGCCGAGACCACGCTGGATAAATGCGAGGACGTGGCCAACATCGTCGAGTCGATACTCGTCAAGCAGGGCTGAGTTCCGAGTTCCTCCACCAAGGTCGCGGTCTTCACGCTCCGACAGGGCCTGCCGGCCCAAATATCCAGACAGCGTATCGAACTTTCCAAACGGCGTAGGTTCGATACGTCCAAACCTACGACGTTCAGAAGGTTTGGACGTATTTTTGGGACGTACCAAACCTAGAATCGCGCACCGAGCGATATCCTCTGCACGTTGCCCAACTCTCCAAACGGCGTGAACGTGTAGTCCGCCCGGTAATTGCCGAACTTGAGCCCGAACCCGCCGCCGAACCCGCCCAGCGGCATCGTCCCGCCCGACGACGCCCGGGCCGCCTGCGAAGCGTAGCCCGCCCTCAGCATGAACATGGGAAGGACCGCGTACTCCGTGCCGATGCCCACATCTGTCCTATGGTCGTAAGGCTCATGGCGCACGCTCAGGGCCAAGTGGAGCGCTCCGCCTAGTCTGTAGGCCGTGCCGACGAACAACGACAGCGGCAGGTGATCGCGCTGCTCGATGAACTTCATCCCCCGGCCGATGTTGAGCACCGAGAACCCGACCGACATGGGCAAGCCGTTGAATTGGTGCAAGGCGCCTAGATCCAGAGCTATTGTAGAAGCCGAGTCGGAGCCGATGCGGCTCTCCAGGTATTTGACGTTGGCCCCGAGACTGATCGCGCCCTTCGGGCTGATTCCTCGCAAGGTCCGGCCATAGCCCAGGGTATAGGCGCTGTCCGCGGCCGTAAACCCGCCGACCGCCTGCCGGTTCGCATCCCTGGCCTCCTGGCTCCCGGTCCCAAGGCGGAGGAAGGAGAGCCCGAATGTCCCCAGCTTGGAGGGCTGGGCGAAGCCGACGAAGTCGAACTTCGAGTCGAGCAGCCACTGCGTATGCGTGAACCCTAGCTCGCTCTTCTTGAGAGCGGCAAGCCCGCCAGGATTGTAGTAGAGCGCGTTCACGTCGTCGGCCAGCGCGGTATAGGCCCCGCCCATGGCCTCGGCCCTGGCGCTGGAGCCGATCTTGAGGAATGCCGCCCCGATCTTCGTTTCGGCCGCCGCGGCTTGGGCCCAGAGGATCGCGATAAGGGCCAGGTTCAGGGTCTTCATCAGCGCACCACCGCCAGCTTGCCTGTCCCGCGGATGCTCGCGTAGCCGTTCTTCGTCGCCTCGATCGAGTAGAAATACACTCCGCTCGGGATGTGGCCCTCCCAGGTGTACTCGTAGGCGTACTTGGGTCCCGAGCCGTCATCGAGGACATGCGGGGCTCTGTCGATGCTCGCCTCGTGGACCTGCTGGCCCGCCACGTTATAGATCTTGATGATCACCTGGTCAGCCTTCCCGACCGCCAGGTGGACGACCGGCTTGGCCCCGGCCCTGGCCGGGTTGGGGAAGACGTAGAGGTCGCGCAGGGTGAAGGCCGGATCAGCCGTGGGCTGAGCCGCCGCTTCCGTTCCTCTCGATGACGCGAGCACCTGGTAGAGGGAGAAGTGAGTGGTCTTGGCCTTGACGGTCCGGTTGTCCTTGTCAACTTCGCTTTCCATCTCTTCCCACCGCCCCTTCTCTTTGTTCCAGTAATGAACCTTGAGCGACTGCTCCGATGCGCCCTGAGCCGAAGCGAGCAAGGGGCTATACGGCAGCACCAAGGTCACCTCGGTCTTGAACTGTGTTCCTTCAGGGCCGTACTCGACCGGGGGAGAGGCGGCTATGAGGTTGTTCCGGGCCATGGCGCGCCGGCTGTCTTCCCCGATCCCGTCCTGAGCCGGCGCCGAAGACACGGTGATCTTGAGGTCCTCGGGCAAGGCTTGGGCAGGGATGATCACCCCGGCCTTGTCCTTGCGCGCGACCTTGCCGCCCTCGTCCTTGTCGACGACATCGCGCGCGACTTGATCGTCCTCGGGCACGGGCGGCGGCACGATGAGGGTAGGCCGGCCGTCGGGCAGGCCGAACTTCCGGATGCGGCCGTTGTTGCGGTCGGCTACGAAGAGGTTTCCCGAGGCATCCAGGGCCAGGCCCATGGGCTTGCGCAGGAGGATGGCGGCAGAGGGCCGCGGCTGATCATCGTCCTCGATCCGCCCTTTGCCGCCGAATACGAGGTTTTGGCCGCCTTGGAAGTCGAACTTGAGGATGCGCGAGAGCTTGCGGTCAGAGACCAGGAGGCAGTCGCCGCTGGAGCTGACTGCGATGCCGAAGGGCATGCCGAAGCGTCCGGGCTGCTCGGCCGGGATCGGGATGCTCAGCAGGAGCCGGCCGGCCGAGCCGAACTTGAGCGCGCGGCGGCCCTTGGGATCGGCCACATAGATGTTGCCCGCGGCGTCCAAACTGATTCCGAATGGCTTGCCCAGGCCGGCGATGCCCGCGTCGTCGTCCCTAGCGCCCTTCTGGCCGGTGTCCTCGTCGTCGTCGAATCGCTGAGGCAGGGGCGGCATCGGGAACTGGAAGGCGAAGGCGCCGGTGGAGGTGAAGACCTGGACGCGGCGGTTCTGCGTGTCGGCCGCGTAGATGTTCATCGCGGCGTCGACCGCGACGCCCGAGGGATGGTTGAACCGCCCGGGCAGCCGGCCTTCCTCATAATGCTCGGATTGCCCTTCATGCCGTCCCTCTTGATCCCGCTCGCGCCGGCCGATATTCAGCAGGATCCGGCCCTCGGCCGAGAGCTTGAGGACGCGGTCGTTGTGCGTGTCGGCTACGTAGATGTTGCCAGCTCCATCGACGGCGACGCCGGAGGGTTTGCTCAGCCTCAGCGTCGTCGTGGAGTCCCTATGCTCCCCGTGATGCTCGCCATCCTCGTCCCGAACATCCAAACGGCGTAGTTCGGGACGTATCGAACCTACGCCGTCCGGAAGGTTCGATACGTCCTTCCGGCCTCCGAAGGAAGCGAGCAAAGCCCCTGTGGAAGAGAAGACGGCGATCCTGTCGTTGTTGCGGTCTGCGACGTAGATCTTGCCATCTTGGCCCACCGCGACGCCTTCGGGCATGTTGAAGATGTCGTGGTCCCCCAGACTCATCAAGGCGGCCGGGTCCCCGATGAAGACGTTGACGCTCAGCGCCGAGACGTTCTCAAGCAGGTCGGCGGCCGCAAGCCGCAGGGTCTGCCAGCCCGAGAGTGCCGTAGTGTCCCAGACTGCCAGAATCCCCGAGTTGACCGAGGATGTCCCCGAGCCGATGCGCACGAAGCCGGAGCCGGCATCCCGGCCCGGGGCGAACTCGATCTGATAGTCGCGCAAGTGGATATCTTTCGCCGTGCCCAGCACCGGGAACCTGCCCTTGAGCACGCGGCAGATTCCAACGTCGCAGGCAGGGGGCGAGAGCAGCGCCAGCTCGGGCGGCGTCGAGTCGAGCAGGACCGTGCTCGACCTGACGACCTCGGTGTTGACCTACCTTTCGAGCCTCTTAGCCACTAGGTCGTTGTTGTAATCGCATTTCTCGTCGATAAACCAGAACTGGCGTAGGGGTTGACATGTTTGAGCATCGTATTATATAATACGATATGGCCTACCAAGTGACCCGCCGCATC
>JACRDO010000064.1 GCA_016212885.1 Elusimicrobiota bacterium
CCGGGAGGCGCCGCCGCGGCGCAGAAGCAGGCAGGAGAACGCGGCCGCGGCGCAGCGCCCGATGAGCAGGATGGGGATGGCCGGCAGGTTCCGGCGAGGCGGCTCCTGAGCGGGAGGCGGCGCGGCTTCTTCGAATAATGATAGGAGATCGCTGGTCTGCGGCAGATCGAGCGCGCGCTTGTAGATGGGGCCGAAAGCCCGCGCGTTGAGCTCCGCGGCGCGGCGCAAGGCGCGGAGGGCCTCCTCCCTCTGCTTCAGGCCGGCCTCCGCGTGGGCCAATGCGCGCCAGGCTTCAGCGAGCTTGTCATTGGCGCCAAGGGCCTTTTTTGCCGCCTCCGCCGCCTCAGCGTAGCGTCTGAGCCGGGTGAGGGCGATGGCGCGCATGAGATGCAGGCGCGGGTCTTCCGGAGCGCCCAAGAACGCCTTATCCAGGTCTTCCAGCGCCTCCGCGTAGCGCCCCATGTGCAGGAGCGCTTCGGCGCGGCGGCCGTAGACCTGGGACATGTCTGGATAGGCTTCGAGGATGCGGCTGGCGATCTGATGCACCGCAGGATAGTCGCCGATCTTCAAAGCCGTGTCCAGCCTCTTGGATAGCTCCGGCAGGCCCAGCCCTGGCCGCAAAGGCTCCCCTTGCGGCCCGTCCTCGCCGGGGGCCGGCGAGGCGCCCTGCGCGGGCGCTTGCGGGGAAGGCGCGCCGATCCCCGACGCGCGGCTGGCGGAAAGCTGGAGCAATGCAAGCGCGTTCGCGTTGTTGGGATCCAAGCGCAGGGCTTCGCGTGCTTGGGCAGCGGCCCCCGCGTAATCTTTCAGATCCGACAAGGCCTGGCCTTTGGCGACGAGCGCCTGCACGTTCTTGGGATCGGCCTTGAGGAGGGCTTCGGCCTTCCGGAGGGCTTCCTCGATCTCGCGGGGGTCCCGCGGCTTTTCGTCGGGGATCGGCTCAAAGTCGGATGGGAAGTGCGGCTCCTTCGGCTCCGGCTTGGGCATCCACGGGTAGCCGGACTTCTCGAGGCTGTCGTGCATCTTGTCCAGGTAGGCCTGCTGGATGGGCGGGGGCATCTCGTCGCTGATGATGGCGCGCATCTGGCCGTACACCGCGTCGCGCGCCTGCCGGTACTCTTCCTTGGACATAGAGTCCTTGCGCTTCTCGATGTCGTCGATCTTGTCGCAGAGTTCGGCCATCTCGACGGCGTAGCGCTCGGCCGCCTCCTGGTCTTTGGCGGCCTTCAAGAACGCCTCGTACTGGGCGCGCTCTTCGCGGGTCATGCTTTCCAGAGCCCGCTTCTTCCTTTCCTCGAAAGGGATCTCCTGGTCCGGGATGTCGAAGTCGGCGCAGACGGCGCGTGAGACGGCGCCGCACAGGAGGATTGCGCCCAGGAAGAGCAGGAGGCGGGCGACCGAGCGATAACGCGAGGAAGTGTGACCGAGTCTTCTGGCGAGGAAATGCCGCTTCCGCGCGTCGTGAGAAAGCGGCCCGCTTCCGAGGCTTTGGGGGCGGCCGAAGCGGGTTGGGGTCATCTCAAGGCTCCCGACAGACCCCGGAAGCGCTCAGTGCCGCTTCCGGCGTTGGCCCGGCGGCCTTAGCCGCGCGGTCTAAGTCCGGCCAGCGGATCTCAGGCGTCTCGCCGAAGAAGAGGTTGGCGCAGAGGTGCCTCTCAATGTACTTCATGAAGGCGTACTCTTCGCAGAAGAGCCGCTTGCGGGCCTTCTCGAGCAGGCCTTCGCCGACGCGGGCGAGGGTCTCCGAAACCAGGGCGAGGGGGAACCTGCGCGGGGCCACCGCATTCAGGAACCACCGGGGACTGCGGTAGTAGGGAAAATGCTTCCAGCGGATGAAATCCAGGTCCTTCGATGAGAGATGCTTGGTCCTGACGTTGGCGAAGAATCCGGAGTAGCGGCGCAGGTCCCGGTTGGCCACCAGGCCCAGGCGCTCGAGCTCCGCGGTGATCGGCACCTTGGGATACGGTGTGAGGATCTGGACGAGGTAGGCGTCCAGGGCCTGCTCCTCCATGAAGCGGAACTGCGCCAGCAGGTCCTCCTCGTCGTCGTCCGGGCTCCCGAGGATGAAGCCGCCCATGACCATGATCCGGTTGCGGCGCAGTTCCGCGATGACCTCCCGGTTGAGGCGGGAGGAGTCCCCCTTCTTATACGCGAGGAGGTTGCGGCGAGAGATGTTCTCGATGCCCAGGAAGACCAGGTTAAAGCCCGCCTCGGCCATCCGGCCGATGATGCCCAGGTCCCGCCCCAGCCCGGGGACCGAGGCCTGCGTGGAGAGATAGAGCCGCTTGGGGAGCCCTCTCTCGGCCAGGCCGCGGCAAAGGCCCTCCAGGTGCCCAGTGGCCAGGGTGATGTTGTCATCGGCGAGGAAGATCTCCTTCGCCCCGAGCCGCGCCGCCGCGTCGAGGTCGCTCAGGACGCGCTCGAGCGGATACGTCCGGAAGCTGCGTCCGTACATCTGGGTGATGCTGCAGAAATTGCAGTGCAGGGTGCAGCCCCGGGAAGTCTCAGCGGTGTCGAAGCCCATGCCGTGGATGCGGTAGCCGGACCAGAGCCGGCTGCGCCTGTCCGGGGGCGCGATCTCGCAGAGCGGGGCCAGGGCCCTGGCGCCGTTGTGCCGGAATTCCGCTCCATCGCGCCAGGAGAGCCCGGCGATGCCTTCGAAGCGGCGCTTGCCGGCCTTCAGCGCCAGGACGAGCTCGAGGAAGGTCTTCTCCGACTCGCCGCGGCAGATGAAGTCGAAGAGGCGGCGGTCCTCAACGGCGATCTCCTCATGCATGATCGTCGCGTGATAGCCGCCCAGGACGATGGGAGCCTCCGGATTCCAGCGGCGCACGACCCCGGCGACCTTCCGCGCCGTAAAGTACTGGAAGGTCATGCACGAGAGCCCGACCATGTCCGGCTGAACCTGATCGAGGGCCTCCTGGATCGCCGCGGGGACGTTCTCCCGCCGCAGGATCAGGTCCGCGACGAAGACGTCCGCCTCCCCGCGCAGGTTCCCCGCCAGGGACGCCAGTCCCAGGTTCGGAGGCCGGCAGAAGCGGGGATAGAGCGGGTGGGTCCCGTCCGGCATGGAGAAAAGCAAGATCTTCATCGCTGGGCCAAGGGGGGCTTCTCTAAGGGAAAGTATAACATGCCTGGGGCCGAAAAAGTGGGTCTTTGGAACTAATTTGATTCTGACTCGTATTACATGTTGTGGGGGGCGCTTCCAGAGATCTTCAGGTGCTTGAATCCATAGGATGCTTATGATATATATAATAGTAGGATATATATGGTGCCCCGTCTGCTTCTAAGGCAGAAGCTGACGGACTCGGACGGCGATCTGTTCGATCAGGATGAAACCCTCATGAAAGTCATGATGATCGGCATCAAAGGCCGGCGCGAGGCCTTGCGCGAATTCGAGCAAGCCTTCGAGGCCGCGCGAAGGAGCCTTCCCTTCGAGCGTCAGACGGGCGTCTATTTCACGAGCTTGGAGGCCGCCCGCCGATTCCTGACCCCCAAGCGCCTCGAGCTCATCCGCCTTATCAAGGAGCGCCGGCCGCACAGCCTTTACGAGCTGGCGAAGCTCGCCAGCCGCGCCTTCCCGGGAGTCTTCCAGGACGTCCAGCTCCTCTTCCGGCACGGCCTTGTGAAGCTGGGAAGAGAGAAGCGGACTCCCCGCAATCCCGTGCATCCGCAAGTGGGCTATGACGCCATCAGTCTCTGGATCGGGCTTTAGAGTAATGGGATGCGAGATGCTAAAATAGCGCCGCCGGACGGAATCCGGCGCGGGTGCAAGCGTGAATCAGACTCCTTTCTTCCTGGCCATAGGGGCTAGCGCCTTGGTCCTCGCGGGCCAGGTCTTCCGCCTGCCCTCCGCGGTCATCGACGCGGCCACGTGCGAGCCCCTGCGGGGCTTCTCCCTGGCATTCCCTCTGGGGCATCTGCTCCTCACGCCGTTCTCAGCCCTGGCGGATTGGCTCACTTTCAACAGCGCTCGCCAGGACAAGATCCTCATCGTCTATCTGCTGGCGGCTTACTGGGTGGTTTGGCTGCTCTGCCGGAAGCCCCGCCCTGAAGGGCGGAGCAGGATGAAGGCCGCTGCGCGGGCCGTGGGAGGCTATCTCGCGTATCTGGCCGTGGTCATGGGTTTGCTGGCATGGGCGGCGCTGTCGCAGAGACCCATGGCGCGCCTGCTCGCCCCGCATCCAGATGATCTGGTCCTGGATTTCCATTCGCATACGTACCGTTCTCATGACGGCCGCCCATCGTTCATCTCGCGCAAGAACATGGACTGGCACAGGCAGGCCGGATTCTCGGCGGCTTTCATCACGGACCACAACACGGTCTCCGCTTCGGCCGAGGCCCGGCAGATCTCCCGCGACGAGGCCTCCACGGGCTACCGCTCGCTCTTCGGCGAGGAGGTGAGCCTGCATAGGGCGCACATCGTGGCCCTTACGCCCAAGGAGTGGATCGACAACCGCTCCTACGACGGGGACCCCGACGGGATCCGCCGCTTCCTGTGGGACTGCGGGACGCGCTTGAAGGCCCTGTGCATCCTCAGCCTGCCGGAGTACTGGCTCTACAACTTCGACCGGGTGGAGCAGTTCGCGGACTGGGGGGCGAAAGGGGTCGAAATCGTCAACTCGGCCCCAAAGGCCCTGGATTTCCCGGCCGGCAAGCGGCGGCAGGTGGTCGAGCTGTGCCGGCGCAAGGGACTCTTCATGGCCGGGGCAAGCGACAATCACGGCTTTAGCCGCGCGGCCTATGCCTGGAACGTGATGCGCGTGAGCGGCCAGGCCGCGCTGGGGCCGGACGCGCTCGAGAAGGCCGTGTCGGAGACTTTGCGCCGCGAGGGATTCTCGGCTGTCCGCGTCGCGGCCCGGGTCAAGCGCGAGCCCGCTGAAGGGCTCGCGATAGCGCTCGACCCGATTTTGGGCCTTTGGACCATGCTTCGCGCCTTCACTTGGCTGCAAGCGGCCGTGACGCTGTGCTGGATCTGGACGATCGCCTGCATCCTGGCCCTCGCGCGCCCGCTGTTCGTCCAAACTAGCCGCGCCGGATGAAATCCGGCGCTTTGTAGATTGGCGAATCAGAAGCCGAAGCGAGTCATGCTTCGAACCTAAGCCGTTTGGAGAGTTCGATACGCCGTTTGGATATTCGGGACGGAATATCTGCACACAGCGCTCGGAGCGCTTCGCGCTCCTCGGCGGCTAGTGGAAGGGGTTGACTTTGCGGTCCTGGTAGCCCAGCTTGTCCACCAGGCTCGCGAGGTCGCCTTTATCGCCGTAGTCGCGGATGCTGGCCAGGTGCTCGAGGTAGTCGCCCACGTAGTCGGGGGCCTTGAGCCTCCCCGCGCCGAACTTGCCGAGGGTGGCGCGGGCCCAGCAGAGCTTCTCGCCCGAGGGGTCCACGATCTTCAGCCACCAGTACTCGGTCTCGAAGGCCAGCTTCTCGCCCTTCTTGACCTCGATGGGGTTGAGCTTGCCCTGGTAGTGGTCCCGGGTGTGGGCCGACTCGTGAACCGCGGTCGAGGCCGCGAACTCGTCGCCGAGGAAGCGCTGGATGATGCGCATCGCCTTGTTGTAGAGAATGGCGACGGCGGAATCCTCGGTATACTCGTAGGCGCCGATCTGCGCGGGCGTGAGCTTGTCATCCTCGTCGTAGCGCATCAGGCGGTCGCGGCGCATCGCGTCGCCGTAGAGGTAGGCGTCGATCATCTGCGTTTGGGCCGGGGCCGGAACTTCGTGGATCTCCAGCCCCTCGCGCATCTTCTGCATGAGGCCGTCCACGTTGCCCTCGCTACGGCGCTCAGGCTTCTCCCAGCCACGGAGGCTGACCGCGGGGATGTCGGAGGAGGTCTTTTCCGGTATGCGCTCGAAGAGGCGCTGGGCGAGCGCATGGAGCTGCTGCGCGTCTGAGGTCGGATTGGCGACCGCGTCTTTGAGCTCGGCGGCCTTGTCCTCGATGTACTCGACCCGCGGGCTGGACTCTTCGACGGAGGAGGCCGAAAAGGAGCCGGCGGAGGCCGCGCGGGAGAGTCCCGCGCAGGCCGCGAGGAGCAGGGTGAGTCCGACTGTCATCCGCTTCGCCATCCTAATGTTATTGTATACGGTCCTTATAGGCTCGCGCCTGAAACGATGGGCCCAGGGCCGCCTGGGCCCAAGGGCCTATTTCTGGGCAGGGGCGGGCTTGCGGATGCTGATGTTTCCGGAGCCCGAGAGGGCCCAGACCCTGAAGCCCTTGGCCTTGGTGTCCGCGAAGTCATCGAGGACCGTGCCCGCGGCCGTCAGGAGCCTGGCGGACAGCTTCGAGCCTTCGGGGAATGTCAAGGCGATCTCCCCGCTTCCGGTTCGGACATCGCAGCGGCCCTTGCCCGGGGCCTCGGTCCATTCGAGGCGGACCTCGCCGCTCCCGGACTGCGCCGCGATCGAATCGCCGAGGCTTTTGAGCCGGATGGCGCCGCTGCCCGTCATGAGGTCCAGAGCCTTGGTGAAGCCCTCTCCTTCGATGGAGCCGCTGCCCAGCTTCGCGTTGAGCTCCCCGGAGATGTTCGCGAGCTTCACGTTCCCGGAGCCGGACTTGACGGAGGCTTTCGCTCCGTGCTGGAGGATCTCGACGCTGCCCACGCCCGTGGCGACGTCCAGAGGCAGGTTCTTGGGGGCTTGCACGCGGAACCCGGAGGAGCATTGAGTGGAATCGAAGAGCCACTTCTTGGGCCTTTCGGCTTTGAGGAGCAGGGTGCGCTTGCGCACCTCCATGGTGACCCGGCATTTGACAGGGTCGGAATCCAGGACATCCACTTTGACCGTCTTGGAGTCCGCGCCCGCGATGCGCACCGGGCCCAGCTCCGTCTGGACCTCGATGAGCTTGATCTGCTCGGCCGGGAACTCCTTTGAGATGGGCTGCACCTGGGCCAGGGCGGCCGTTTCCCAGGCGGCGAGGGCCGCAGCAAGGGACGCTGTCAGGATCGTGCTGGTTCTCTCGCGCATGGGCGATATTGTATTAAAGCCCTTCGGGAAAATACAGTCGTTGCCGCAAGCTACCTGATGAGCCGCGCCTTCATGCGGCGGATGGCGAAGAACGACACCGCCAGCCCCAGCCCCGCGATGTAGGCGAAGCTGAGGAGCAGGCCGGGCCTCAGCCGGCCCAGGGTCGCGGCGCGCAGGATGTCGACCGCGTGGGTAAGCGGCAGGACATGGGCCAGGGCCCGCATCCAAGGAGGCAGGCCGTCTAAAGGGAAGAAGGTGCCGCTCAGCAGGAACATCGGGTTGACGAAGAGGAAGGTCGGGAGGTTCAGGTTGTCGATGTAGGGGGAGATCGCCGCGAAGTAGAGGCCGAAGGCGGCGAAGAGCAGGCCGGCCGCCAGCGAGACCGGCAGGACGAGCAGGCTGTGCGGATAGGAGGCCAAGCCGAAGCAGGAGACCATGGCGAGTATGGCGGTCCCCGCGAAGAGCCCCCTGGTGGCGCCCCAGAGGATCTCGCCGGCCAGGATGTCCTCGATGAGCAGAGGCGTGCAGAGGATCGCGTCGAAGGTGCGCTCGTAGCGCATGCGCACGAAGGAGCCGTACATGCACTCGAAGATCGAGTGGAACATCACCCCGACCGCGATCATCCCGGGCGCGAGGAAGGCGAGGTAGTCGAGCGCGCGGCCCTCGTAGCTGATCTTCTGGACGTAGGCGCCGAGCCCCACCCCGAAGGCGAGGATGTAGAGCAGGGGCTCGAGGAGCGGCGGCAGGACGTTGGTCTTCCAGGTGACGAGGCTCACGTCCAGGTTGCGGCGCCAGACGTGGAGGGAGCGGCGGCTGATGTTGGCGATGAGGCTCATTCCCGCAGCTGCCTCCCGGTCAGCTTCAGGAACACGTCTTCGAGAGTTCCGCCCGAGTCCGCGTGCTTCTCGATGAGCTCCAGGGGCCGGCCGCGCTCGATGATGCGGCCCTGGTCCATGATGATGAGGTGGTCGCAAAGGAGGGCGGCCTCCTCCATGTAATGCGTCGTCAAGATGACGGTGGTCCCTGAGCGCTTGAGCTCTCCGACCTGATCCCAGATCTGATGCTTCGACTGGGGGTCTAAGCCCGTGGTCGGCTCGTCGAGCACCGCGATGGCCGGCTCGTTGACGAGAGCCCGAGCGATCAGCAGGCGCTTCTTCAAGCCTCCGGAGAGGTCCTCGATGGGCTCCTTCGACTTCTCATCGAGATGGAAGCGCTCAATCAGGGCCCTCGCCCGCCGGCGGGCGAGGGCTTCAGGGATGTCGAAGTAGCGGGAGTAGACCACGAGGTTCTTCTCGACCGTGAAGTCCGGGTCCAGGTTCACCTCCTGCGGGCAGACGCCGAGGCGCGCCTTGATCTCTCGCGGATGCTCCCGGGCGCTCAAGCCCAGGATGCGGATGTCGCCCTCCGTGATGGGGAGCGTGCAGCAGAGCATGCGGACGGTCGTGGTCTTGCCCGCGCCGTTTGGGCCGAGCAGGCCGAAGCATTCGCCCTTTTGGATCTCGAAGTCCACGCCGTGGACCGCGGTCAGCGCGCCGTAGCGCTTGACGAGCTTCGAGGCTTCGATGACGGCGTCCATGCGCCTTCAATGCCTGAAATGCCGGACCCCGGTGAAGACCATCGCGAGGCCCTTTTCATCCGCGGCCGCGATGACCTCGGGGTCCCGTACCGAGCCCCCGGGCTGGACCACGGCCGTGGCGCCGGTCTTCGCCGCCTCGTCGATGCCGTCGCGGAAGGGGAAGAAGGCGTCGGAGGCCAGGGCCAAGGCCTTCGGCGCTGGGTTCGCCTCGCGGTACTTCGCGTATTTCTCGGCCGCCAGGCGCACTGAATCCACGCGGGACATCTGCCCGGCCCCGATGCCGACCGCGGCGTCCGGCCCGGCCAGAACGATGGCGTTGGAGCGCACATGCTTGCAGGCGGCCCAGGCGAAGCGCAGGGAGGCTTCCTCCTCTAAGGAGGGCGCTCGCTTGGTCGCGACCTTCCATTGCCCGCCCAAGAGCAGTCGGTCGGGGTCCGCGGCCAGCACCTCCTTGCCGAGCGAGCGCATCATGGGTTCTTCCGAGGGCCGCGTCTTCATGACCACGAGGCGCAGGTTCGGCTTCTTCTTGAGGATATCCAGAGCTTCCGGCTCGAATCCAGGCGCGGAGATGACCTCCACGAAGCGCTTGGCGAGCGCCTGAGCGACGGCCGCGTCCACCGGACGGTTGAAGGCCAGGACCCCGCCGAAGGCGCTCACCGGATCGCAGGCCCAGGCCTTCTCCAAGGCTTCGAGAATCGTCTTCCCGACCGCCAGGCCGGATGGGGTGACGTGCTTGAAGATGACCGAGGCGGGCTCCTCGAACTCGCAGACAGCCTCCCAGGCGCCGAAGGCGTCCAGCAGGTTGTTGTAGGAGAGCTCCTTGCCGTGGAGCTGGTCGAAATCCGGTCTTTCGCCTTCCCGGACGTAGAGCGCGGCTTTCTGGTGGGGGTTCTCCCCGTAGCGCAGGTCCATGACCTTCTCGAGCCGCAGGCCCAGCCGGGCCGGCAGGGCCTGGGATTTCTTCCCCGCCTCTCCCGCAGACCATGCCTTGGCGATCATCGCGTCGTAGGCCGCCGTGTGCTCAAAGGCTTTCCAGGAAAGTCGCCTGCGGGTTTCCTCCGAGAGACGGCCCGCATTGCGGCCCAGCTCCGCCAGGACGGGCTCGTAGTCGGCCGGCGAGACCACGACGGCCACGTCCTCGAAGTTCTTCGCCGCGGCCCGGATGAGGGCCACGCCGCCGATGTCGATGTTTTCAACGGCTTCCCGGCTGAAGGGCTGGACGGCTTGTGCGAACGGATAGAGGTTGACGGCCACCAGGTCGATGGGCTCGATGCCGAACGCCTGCGCTTGAAGCCAGTGGCTTGCCTCCGAACGGCGCATCAGGATGGCGCCGTGGACCTTGGGATGCAGGGTCTTGACCCGGCCGTCCAGGATCTCCGGGAAGCCGGTCAGGCTCTCCAGGGGGCGGACCAAGACCCCGGCTTTCTCAAGAGCCTTGGCGGTGCCCGATGTGGAGACGATCTCCACGCCCAGGCGCGCAAGTCCTTGGGCGAACTCGAACAAGCCCGTCTTGTCCGAGACGGACAGCAGGGCCCGCCGGACCCCGGAAGGCGGCGCTTTTGGGAGCGCCGTCCTTGAAGGCGCGGCTGTTTCTCCTTCCGCCGGAAAGGGCGGCTTGGCTTCGGCTTCCAAAATGCGCACGGCGCCGGCCTCGACCTTCAAGCGGCCCTCGGCGAAGAGGCGCACGGCTTCGGGGTAGATCCGATGCTCAGCCTCCAGCACGCGTTTGGCGAGCGCGGCCGGGGTGTCGCCGCTCAGGACCCCCACGCAGGCCTGCAGGACGATGGGGCCGTGGTCGTAGTGGGCGTCAATGAAATGGGCGGTGCAGCCGGAGAATCTCGCCCCGGCCTTGAGAACAGCCTCATGGACGCGCAGGCCGTACATCCCTTTTCCGCCGAAGGCTGGAAGCAGGGAAGGGTGGATGTTCAGGATGCGGTCCGCGTAGGCTTCAAGCAGCGGCGCGGCGAGCTTGGGCAGGAAGCCCGCCAGGCAGATGAGGCCGATTGCGCGCTTGCGGCATTCGGAGGCGAGATGAGCCGAGTAGGCTTCGGGGGTCTGGAAGTCCTGCGGGCTCGAAACCAGGCTCTTGATGCCGGCCTTTTCCGCGCGCAGAAGCGCCCCGGCCCCCGCCTTGCTTGCAAGGACGAAGGCGAGCTGGGCCGGGATGCGCCCAGCGCCTGCGGCATTGATAAGGGCCTGCAGGTTGCTTCCCTCTCCGGAGGCGAAGACCGCGATGCGCAGCATGCTACTTAAAGACGACCCCGGCCTTGCCGGGGACGATCTCACCGATGAGAAGCGCGTCGGGCAGGAGCTTGCGCGAGAGCTCCAGCGCGTTGGGCCGGATGACGACCGCCATCCCGATGCCCATGTTGAAGGTGCGCCACATCTCGGCTTCGGGCACGTTGCCGCGGCCCTGGATCTCCCGGAAGACGGCCGGGACCTTCCACGCCTTCTTCCGGAACGCCGCGCGGCAGTTCTTGGGCAGGATGCGGGGGACGTTCTCCGGGATGCCGCCGCCGGTGATGTGCGAGAGCCCCAGCACGGTCTGGCCCGAGCGGCGCAGGCCCTCGACCAGGCGCTGGATGTCCGGCACGTAGATGCGCGTGGGGGTCAGGAGCTTGCGGGCCCGCTCGCGCAGTTCCCGGCCGTGGAAGGCCTTGCGCACGAGGGAGAAGCCGTTGGAGTGGACTCCCGAGGAGGGGAGCCCGAGGATCAGGTCGCCCGGGGAGATCTTGGAGCCGTCGATGACCTCGTCCTTGCGGACGATCCCGACCGCGAAGCCGGCGAGGTCGTACTCCCCCGGGAGGTAGAATCCCGGCATCTCCGCGGTCTCGCCGCCCAGGAGCACGAGCCGGCCCAGGCGGCAGCCCTCCAGGATGCCGTCCAAGACCCGCTTGGAGCGCTCCAAATCGAGCCGGCCCACGGCGTAGTAATCCAGGAACAGCAGGGGCTTGGCCCCGCAGGTGATGAGGTCGTTGGCGCACATGGCCACGAGGTCGATGCCGACCGTCTGGTGGCGGTCGAGCTCGAAGGCCAGCTTGAGCTTGGTGCCCACGCCGTCGGTCGTCGCGGCGAGCAGCCACTCCCCGGCGCCGCCCAGCTTCAAGGGCACGAGCCCCGTGAATCCGCCGATGGCCGGGGCCTTCTTGCGGATGTAGTCTACGAGCTTGTCCGCGAGGTCGATGTCCACGCCGGCTTTCTTGTAGGTCAATGTTGGCATAGTGTTACCGGCTGCCGGGCTTGACGAGCGGGCGGCCTTGGGCGCAGAGCGGGCAGGAGTCCCGTGGGAAGGAGCGGGCGGGCCAAAGGGCGAGCCGCAGCAGCGGCACGCCCAGTTCCGGCGAGGACTCCTCCCTCAGGACGATCGCGGCCGCCCCGACCGGCTCGGCGCCGAGCGAGCGGATGAGTGAGATCGTTTCCTGCGTGGACCGGCCCGTGGTGACGACGTCTTCGACCACAAGGACGCGCTCGCCGCGCTTCAGGGTGAATCCACGCCTGAGCGCGAGGGCCCCTTCCGTGCCCCGCTCCGCGAAATAGGCTTTCAGCCCGAGCGAGCGCGCCGTCTCGTGGCCGATGATGATGCCGCCGAGCGCCGGGGAGACGACGCTCTCCGCCTGCCAGCGCGCCTTGCGCGCCAGGGCGCCGAGAGCCTTTCCCAGCGCTTCGGCTGAGCGGGGGTCGGCCAGCAGCAGGGCGCATTGGAAATACTGGCCGCTGTGGAGCCCGGAGGAGAGGCTGAAGTGGCCGCTCAAGAGGGCGCCGGACTCCACGAAAAGCCTGCGCAGGTCTCTCTCGGTCATCCAGCGCCCGCGTTGCGGATATCCTCCAGGATCCCCTGCGCGGCCTTCTTGACCTTCTCGGCGTGGGTGATGGGCCGGCCGATGACGGCGTAGCGGACCCCGAGCCGGGCCGCGTCGGCCGGGGTGATGATCCGCTTCTGGTCGTGGGCCTCGCGGCCTGCCTGGCGGATTCCAGGGCAGATGAAGCAGGCGTCGGGCCCCAGGGCCTCGCGGAGCAGTGGGACCTCGCGGCCGGAGCAGATGATCCCGTCTAAGCGCGCGTGCTTGGCGAGAGCGGCCAGCCGCAGGGTGAGCTGATGGACCGCCAGGCGGGGATGCAGGACCTTCACGTCGGCGTCTGAGAGGCTCGTGAGCACCGCGACCCCCCAGAGCTTCGGCCGAGGATGGACGTCGGCCGCGGCCCGGAGCATGTCGAGCCCTCCGGAGAGGTGCACGCTCAGGGCGAACACCCCCAGCTTCTGCGCCTCGTGAACCGTGTGCGCCACGGTCTGCGGGATGTCGTGGAGCTTGAGGTCGAGAAAAACGTCCCCGCCGTTGCGATGGACGAGCTCGATGGCCCGGCAGCCGTGGGCCGTGAAGAGCCGCAGGCCGACCTTGTAGTGGCGGATGTCTACGCGCAGCTCCCTGAGGATGTCCTCCTCCGCGGCCAGGCTGTCGGTGTCCAGGGCGACGATGACCTCCATTTCATGCGCGGTCATGGCTGGGCCGAAGCCATGTGGGAGCAACCGACCGCTTCGCGGACGCTGCTCAGGTTGTGGCCGGCCAAGAGCCGCGCGAGCCCGCGCTTGATCTCGGGCACGAGAGCGGGTCCGCGGTAGACGAGCCCCGTGTAGACCTGCACCAGGCTCGCGCCGGCCCGGATCTTCTCGTAGGCGTCCTCGGCGGAGAAGATGCCGCCGCTTCCGATGATGGGAAGCCTCCCTCCGCTCAGCCGGTAGACCTCGCGGATCGTCTTGGTCGAGAGGGCGCGCAGCGGGGCGCCGCTCAGGCCCCCGCGCGTCGCGACGGCATCCTCCGGAAGCGGGGGCGCGCCGGGGCCCATGTCGCGCGCCAGGGAGGTGTTCGTGCACACGACCCCGGAGGCCTGGTCCATGAGGAGGCCCACGAGGCTTGAAAGCTCCTCGAGCTCGAGGTCGGGCGAAAGCTTGACGAAGACGGGCTTTGCCTCGCGGTTGAGGGCCTTGAGCGCTGTCAGGATCCTCTCAAGCCGGAGCTTCTCCTGCAGGCGCCTGAAGCCCTGCTGATTGGGGCAGGAGACGTTCACCACGAAGTAGTCGCCCCACTGGCGCACCCGGGAGAAAGCCTGCGCGTACGCGGCGGGCGCTTCCTCGGGCTGGACGTCCGCGTTGACGCCGATGTTGACGCCGATGGGGATATGGGATTTCCTCAGGCGCGAGAGCCTCCGGGCCGCGGTCTCGGCCCCCTCGTTGTTGAACCCCATGCGGTTGACCAAGGCCTCGCGGGAGGGGAACCGGAACAGGCGGGGCCTCGGATTGCCGCCCTGGGCCCGCGGGGTGAGGGTCCCAAGCTCGATGAACCCGAAGCCGAAGGCGCAGAGAGCCGGCACGGCCCGGCAGTCCTTGTCGAAGCCGGCCGCCAGGCCAACCGGGTTCGGGAAATCGAGCCCCGCGACCGTGGTCTTGAGGGCGGAGTGCTCGAAGCCGTAGGCCCGTTCGATCAAAGCCCGCAGAGGCTTGAAGCTCCCCGCCGCGGCCAGGGCGTCCACCGCCAGAGCGTGGGCTGTCTCAGGGTCCAGGCTGAAGGCGAGCGGCCTGAGCCAGCGCTCGTAGAGGCTCACTTCGTCTGCTCCACCTGGAGGAACTCCGCCTCCAGGTACGGGTCCGGGTTGGAGCCCCAGGGCGACTTGAGGAGCCCGCGGACCAGCACCTTCGCGCCTTCCTTCAGAGAGAGGATGGCCTTCTTGTCGGAGAGGGGCATCTTCGAGTAGCGGCACTGAAGCCGCTTGAGATCGTCCACCCAGAAGTACTGGGTCGCGTAGCCGACCTCGCCGCCCGAGATGAACTTCCCGCGGATGGAGACGCGCTGGTCGTAGAACTTCTTGTCCGAGAGCAGCTTCGTTATGGGCTCGGCCGGACGGGAGGCGATCCCCCGTTCGGCCGCTTTGAGCTTCGCGAGCACGTCTTTCTGCTGCTCGGGCTCCAGCCGGTATTCGAGCGTCTTCAGGAGCTCGGCCCTTGCGGAGTCCCAATCCTGCGCGCGGATGTGCTCCAAGGCCTTGGTGTAGGGGTCCTCTCGCGCCTGCGGACCCTCGTTGCCGAGCGCGACCTCTCCGCCTCCGGAATTGCCGGCCCCGGGCGAAAGGCCGCCCCCTTCCTGGGGCTGCTCGGAGGGCTGGGGCTCGTCCGCGCAGGCGCAGAAGAACAGGGCCGCCAATATCAGGGCGCAGCGTTTCATGGTTTCGCCTCGCTTCGTATCGAACGTTCCATACGGTGTTGGTTCGATACGTCCCGAACAACCGAACGACGTAGCTTCGGGACGTCCCAAACCAACGCCGTCTGGATGTTTGGGACGTCCAAACCTGCGACGTTTGGAAAGTTTGGACGCAGGTATGCGATCCGGCCGGACACGACAGCCGCTCTTGCCCGGCCCTTGAGCCTGCGGCCGATGAAGGGCGAGTTGCGGCTCCTTGAGACGAAGTCCCCGGTGACGAGGAAGCCCGTCTCGGGCTCGACCACGCTCAGGTCCGCGTCGGCAAAGCGGCGCAGGTGCCCCTTGGCCTTGAGCCCGAGGATGCGCGCCGGGGCCGCGCAGAGCCGCTCAACGAGCGAGCGGCGCGAGAGCCGGCCCTTCTCGACTAAGGCGAGGGAAAGCGGAAGGAGCGTCTCGAGCCCGATGACCCCGAAAGGCGCGCGCTTGAGTCCGAGGGCCTTCTTGCGCGGAGCATGGGGGGCGTGGTCCGTAGCGATGGCGTCGAGTGTCCCGTCCGCGAGGCCCTCGAGGACAGCCTCCCGGTCTGAGCGGGCCATCAGGGGAGGCTTCATCTTGTAATCGGCCGGGGACCGGGCCGGGATGTCCTCCTCCGTGAGCGTGAAGTGGTGCGGGGTGGCCTCCGCGCTGACCGCCAGGCCGCGCCGCTTGGCGGCGCGCAGGAGGCGGACGGTCTCGGCGCAGCTGACGTGGCAGAGGTGCAGCCGTCCGCCGGTCAGGGCCGCGAGCAATATATCCCGCAGCGCCATCAGAACCTCCGACGCCGATGGGATGCCGGCCACGCCGAACCTCCGTGCCGCGCGCTCGTGCAGGATGCCGGGGCCCGTCAGGTTCTCGTCCTCCGCGTGGTCGAGCACGCTCAGGCCGAGCCTCTTCGACGCGAGCAGAGCTTGGCGGAGGGGCTCCGCGTTCATGACCGGACGGCCGTCGTCGCTGAAGTCCGCTGCCCCGGCTTCGGCGAGCGCGGCTAGGTCGCTCAGCTCCTCCCCGGCCTGGCCGCGGGTCAGCGCCGCGGCGAAGAAGACATGCACGGGGCAGTCGCGGCGGGATTTCGAGTAAAGGGAGCGCAGGCGCGAGGGCGAGTCCGCCGGCGGGGAGGTGTTCGGCATGGCGAGGACCGTGGTCACTCCTCCGGCCGCGGCCGCGCGGGCCCCGGAGGCCAAGGTCTCGGACTCCTCGCCGCCTGGCTCGCGCAGGTGGACGTGCAGGTCCATGATGCCCGGCAGCACCCAGCAGCCGCGCGCGTCGAGCCGTCGGACCCCGGCGAGTCCGGGGCGGGAGGCGAGGCCCCTGGCTACGTCCGCGATCTTGCCGTTTTCGATAAGGACGTCGCGGACCGCCTCCAGGTTCTGGGAGGGGTCGATGACCAGGCCGCCGTGGATCAGGAGACGCATGTCCCTTATTCCCCCGCCGCCTTCAACATCTCCGCCAGGTGCGCACGGTAAAGCTTCAGGAACTGCCGGTCTTTCAACCTGCCTGCCCGCTCCTTGGCACGCAACAACTGGGGCAATCCTCCTACGGGAACCCGTACACCATCGACCAAGAAGCATCGAGAATTCTTCTTCCACTGGGCATACGGCATGCCGCCGGCAGAGAGGGTCAGATCGATGCGCAGGCCTTTCTTATCGACGGCCGTGACCATTGCCCCATGCTCCACGATCTTGGCCGCGAGCCGGCGATCGATCTCTCCCAGAGGTTCACCGCCGGCCTCTAGGCGGAAACCGGCCCGGGACATGACCCGGAGAGCCGCCAGCAGATTCGAAACGGAAGGGTCCAGCAAGAGGTCGAAATCCTCCGTGGAGAACATATGCCCGGCGTCCAGGGCGTAATAATTGATGGCGGAGACGCCGACCACGACGAACCGCACCCGGTTTCGCCGCAGGGCCTTGAGTGCCGCGGAATAGGGGCTAGCGGGCATGGGCCGCCTTCACCCTGGAAAAATAGTCCTGGTAGTAAAACATCACGGATGCGACATGGCTCTTGTCCGTGCCGGGGCGATTATGCGGCAAGTCCATGACTCGGCGCGCTAGGCGGAGCAGCTGCGGGTCGTGTCGACGGGGCTGGTATTTCTTCGCGTACTTTCCCCGGACGCCTCTGGAGAAATTATACTCGGGGAGCATGTCCGATACCTTAAGCCCCTTTTTCATAGTATGGTCTCCCTTCCGCGCGCTCCGTATGACGCGCGCTTATGGTTCGGATGCCGCTCGCGATCGGCGGCGCTCCTCAGCGCGTCCGCCGTAGCGCCCCGTTACGCTTTCTGAGAGGAATCCCACGGTAATACAGAGTGTCCGCGCTCAGGTCTTGCTCGTGAGGCCATTCAATGCCGCCGGAGATAATGCGGACCTTCTTGAGATAGGATTCATTCTTGAGTTCTTTGAAAACTCCCCTATTCAAGTAAGGCCCCACATCGAAAAGCCTGGATTTTCCATTGCCGAATCGCACACACAGCTTATGTTCAGGCCTTACCTCGACCTCTGAAATTTGCAGACGCATCTCCTCATTCCAACGGTTGAAAATTCCCCTTTTTTCCATTCTATAAAATCAGAAAGCCCAATTGTCGCCCAGTCATGCGGCCAGCAGCCTCCTGAGCAAGGGGAGGGCCTGCTCGACCTTCTCCTCAGGGAGGCAGATGGGCAGGAATCTAAGGCCGAGAACCTCCGCCATCCGCGCGATCCGGGAGATTGAGGCCGAGGCCAATCCACCCCCCCGCAGGTCCCTGGAAATGTGGCTCTTTTGGGTTCCGACGGCCCGGGCCAGGTCCGAGTAGGACCAATGCTTCCTTTCCAGCGCAAGGAGCAGTTGGATTTCGACTTTGAAGGCTTCGTATTCCTCTTCGAACCGTTTGCGGTACTCGGGGTTCTCGAGGTCTCTTTCAAGCTGGCTTTTTACCCGGTTATTGCGCCTCATAGTAGCTTCCCTCCCTGACTCTGCGCAGGATATCTTCGGGCTTGGGGTAGATGGGCCTCATCTCCGCCTCCATAAGGTTACCATAAAAGGGAACGTTTGTCAAGTGTCCCCATGCCCATGTATACGAGTGAGCCGCAAATAAGTTCCCCTCCCGAAGGAGGGGAATCGCGAGCCGGCTTGAACTGCGGATGGTCAGCTTGAGCGCGAGGCAGGTCCTAAATAGAGTCCCGCAAACACCGGCCTACGCATTGCGCCGGGCTTCCGCCAGGCTTGGAGCGATGAAGGTCAGGGCTTCGAACGTTATCGCGCCAAAATGGCGCAATATTTGGCGCGATAGCCCACCACCTATATCCCGCCGGCATGGCGGGAGCTAGACCCGAACAAGCGTCCGCGCTTTGTGCCGCTCGGTGAACTCGCTTAATGCTTGCCGGACCACATCCGCGAGAGAGCGTCTCTCGTGGAATGCGATGGCCCGCAACAGCTCATGCTGCTTGGCTTCAATGGCTGCAAACAGCGTCACCGGGCCCACGAGTTTCTTTTTCCTTTCCATGTCTCATCCTGTATCGTTTTGGTCTTTTGCTCGTATACTAGTATGATAGCATACAAGTATTATTCTGTCAAGGGGCTCCCGCCGCAGATCCAACCAACGCCTCTCCGATATCCTTGCGGTACTGCATTCCCTGAAAAAATCCTTTTTCCACCGAGACCCCATTGACGCCGAGCGCCCAATGATCCGGAACGACTGGGGTCAGCGGCGGCGCGGAACGCGACGTGCGCTGGACCCCTTGGTTCGATACTCTGCCTTCTTCTCGAATACCAGGAGCGGCTGTTTGTCCTCACCCGCTGCGGCGGACAGGAATCTCCGTGCTTCTGTCGCCCTGTTCACATGCTCGGCCACGCGCCTCAGGTCAATCCGGTTCAGGATATCAATCGTGATGGGTCGCTTGGCGTCGAAGAAGGCGAGAGAGCGAAGGAATCGCTGACAAACGTCTGAATTCAGAAGCTCGCATACAAAACGGGCTTCTTTCTCTGATGCACACGGGATAAAGTAACAGGTATCGTCCAGTACAATGGGTTTTCCATGATGCTCACCTGCGACATCAAACCGGCAGTTCTTATACAGACCGGATATGGCAACCTTCCAAGGCGAGAAGGTGTAGTCGCCAACCCCGAAAACGGAGAAACGTGGCCGCTTCTGATAGATAATGCTCCGCCTCTGGTCAAGCACTCCTGCGTGTGCCGTCAGATAAGTCCAGGTTTTCGGGGCTATCTTCTTGACTTCGGCTGTGTCGTCGGATGGCTTTCGCTGAGTGACAAGGATATATTTAACGGGCGTCATGCGTCCGTTGGCGATGTCGGAAGACTTTAAGAGCGGGAATAGATATGTCGTCTCAAATCGGCATTCCTCCTGTTGTCCATTGGTGAAATGCCCGTTCTCATGCCGGAACTCCATGACTGCCGCCGCGTCGTGCTTAACGCCAGAACGCCAAGTGTAGTAAGGGATGCCGTCAATATCCCGCAGTCGCAGGTATTCGTCGATGTCGGCGACCAATTCCTTGCCCGCAAGACCAATGGTCGTAATCCTGCCATTGAAGGAAAGATCGGGATAAACGCAGGCGGCAGCGGTAGATCCCGGCATCCCCGTATGCACGATGAGAAGACAGGCGTCAACCGATGCCCCAAAGTGCCTCTGAGCGTCTATCAAATGGAGCGAACATCGACCGACGTTTAGCCTGTTCAACCATGCATGGCGCAGGGCCTTCCGCGCGATGGCTGTCTTACAGAGCATCGCCACACAACCGGCGCGCCGGTGCAAGGCATCCAAGTGTCTGAGCAACATCCACTCGGAGATATCGAAATTGGCCTTGCCTGTCTTCGCGGCAAAACCCTTGCGGCCTTGAAAGTTCGTCTTCTTGGGAAGATTATCGCTTCCGAGTGAGCCGAGGGCGGAATTCGTGACCCACGGGGGATTGCCGATGACAAGAACGGTTCCGCCCAATGTTGAAAAGAACTGCCCCCAATCAACATGAAAGAAATTGCGGCATTCGAGATGTGCTTTTCGCCCGCCATCCCGGCAGGCGGCATCTTCGGCCTCGCGCACGTGCTGAGGGTTGATGTCGAAGCCATAAATGGCCCTTGCCTTTGGGAAGGCTGCGATTGCCGCACCCACAAAACTGCCTCGCCCACAGGTCGGTTCGACGATCACGTCGGGAGTCTCGCCGTTGTCCCGCAGAAAGGCCGCAATCTCACGTGCAAGATTGGATGGGGTCTGGAAATCCCCGAATTCGATTTTCTTCGAGGCTATCATCAGACAACTCGGCTGCTAAAGCTCAGCGGCGCGGCTTGTTCGCGTCTGCTAAAGCGCCTTGTTGGCTCAATCATCTCCGAAAAGAGAGCATTGTTTTGGTTCCAGGCACTTATCCAAGCCTTCTGCGCGAACCAAGGTATCAGGCAACGGCAGACGTTCCAGCGCCCGAGGCTCAACCTTGATGGCATCTCCGCCATAGGATTTCCCAACCTTCTTAAGATTGCTGATGGTCTGTGGGTTAGAGAGGACATTCCAGAGATGTTCGATAAATTCAGGAGACGAATGTTTTGGATAGACGCACAGCAGGCAGGTCAGAGGAACGACGTCGGCCCGGTTCCTGATGAAGCGCGCACTTCTTCTGCCCAGGTATGCAAACAGGATTGGCGGAATCTTGCGTATCTCCATCCGATACCACGGCCTTCGCGTCTTGATGAGTGTTTTGTTTGGCAGGCCGCGCTTTTCGCCGTCCTCAAGATACTTCTGCACAAGCACCGGAAGTTGATCAAATGACAACCCGTTGGCGTTCAATAATCGGGTTGGTCTCCCCTTGTCTTCAAGTCGGAGAACATCCTCCGGGTCAAAATACTCTCCTTGGACATCGCGCATTCTACCCACGGCCTTTACCAGCAAGGTTTCGGGAATTCCCAATTCCTTAGCGCGCGCAGATGTCATAAAGAAGAAATCATTGTCGCCCGTGACAATGCCGCGCATAACGGAGGCAAAGTCGCCAAGTGTGCATTGATGTTCGGCATCGTCTGACGGGGGTCTCGACAACCCTGTCGCCAGAGCTTCAGACAACAATCGGCGGTGGACTTGAATTCCTTTGTAGTTCTTTTGGTGTCGCCCCGAAACGAGCGCCGTCAACTCCCTTGAATCGCGATCAAAGCATTTCACCCAGTCAAAGTCACTGGCCGGTCTTGCGTTGCGGATGAGAAAGACGAGTGCGTTGGTGTCAACATCGGGGAAGGGGGTGGCTTCTGACGCGAACGCGATGACCGCGTCCAATCTGTATTGAGAACAAATCCACTGCCAAAGGGCATGAGCAAACACACCCTCGCAGATGTCTGCCGAAACAATATAAGCAAGGCGTCCCCCGGGCGCCAAAGTCTGAAGCGCCTTGATGAGAAAATAGACGTGCAATCCCGCCCGCCCATCAATATGCCGCCCTGTCGCCTTACGCGCAAAGTCCCGCAGGCGCTCCTTTTGTTCCGGAGATAGGCGGTGATGGCGGATATAGGGAGGGTTGGCAATTATGGCCGGGAAGAATTCTGATGGCGAATCGAGAACGAAGTCCCTTATTTCTACGTTTCGGAGGTCTTTAGTATCCAGCCCCGACATTCTCGCTTGGCCAATCACCTCCGGGTCAATATCGCGGCCGAATAGCGTCAGTTCAAAGTCGTGTGATCGCGCGTAGTGTTTTGCTGCACGAAAAAAGACTCCCTGGCCCAGAGCAGGATCGAGTAATCGTGAGGGCTTTTCCTGCAACACATAGGCCGCCATGATGTCCGCCGTCCAATCGGGCGTCCAGAACTGCCCTTTCTTGCGCAGGGCTTCCCTTTCAAGTCCAGCGCGAGGAAGTTCGTATGCTTGTGTTTTTGGCATGTTCATCTACTTGAGTGAGTCCAAGACAGATAATGCTTCCGCCGACAGTCGAGACTTTCCTCCAACAAAACGGACGTATGGGAGGATGTGCCCATTCTTGTCAGTGATTGAGTCCGCCACCAATTGTGGTTCTTCGACAGTTGCGGCTAATGGATAGGCGTGTCTGTAGTAAATCTTGTAAATCACCTTCTTTGTCGTGGCGCCGCCCGGAGCCTGAAACACCTGTTCGGTCGGTTCGATGTCACCCCGCGAAAACAGTCTCTCTGCGTTCGCTAGTGATATGCCGAATGCCTCGTCAAAGAACGCGTGCCAAATGTGAATCGGTATCTTTCTCTTGTGCTGCCAGTTCTTCAAGGGCGCTCTATCTTCCTCCTTGATGATAATCGTTGGTAGGACAGCCGCTTTCTTTAGACCGTTACGCCCGCCAAGACGTTTCTGTGGTGTAAGCGGTGTTGCGTAATCCGGCATCTGCTTGGCCCGCCAAAGACTGTTCTCACATTCAACGGCAATGACGGCGTGTTCCAGCAGGTCTTGCATCTTCGCGTCGTCTTCCGTTGTGAAGGGCAATTCACTCGGTCCGTTCAATCCCTTTACCGCGGAGTCAACCTTGGCTCTATCCTTCACCCGATAAATCAACAAATCGGGACGCTTGATATTACCAAGTCCGGCTTTTTCCAGCCGCTCGAAATAGAGTTCAAAGGCCCGGGCATCGTTGTCCGGGGCGGTTCCGCTGGGACCATACGGCAGTGCGAAATACTTGCCGGTCGCGTTTACCGCATGTGCCAGCCGTTTTTCGCTCCACACACCTTGAGACCATCGCATGAGAAAGTCGCTTCCGCGAAGGCGTCGTGGGTTGAGCAGGAAATCTGCCCAAGGTGCGTTGCCCATCGCCCGGAGTGTCATACGAATGTCTTCCATCGAGACGGATAAGACCTTCTCGAATGGATGTTCTGAATGTCTGTTCATGTTTTTCTCTATTCTTGAGCCAATGATAATTTCATCCATGCACCAAATACGGCTAGAAGCTCTAGAGTCCACCGCTCTCATGGGGCCAGCTGATTAGACTCTGTTGATGTTCCTCGTTTACCCGTGGGGGACTCGGAAGTGCCTTTGTCTTCAGTGGGTTTTAATTCCAAGTTAGTAATTTTATCAAGATAAAGTCGCGTAGAGGAAAGTTCTTTTTTCAATTCATTCAAGCTATTCGAATCGGTGAGAGGGCTCGCGATTTTCCTTTCGAGCGCAGACTGCTTAGTCTGCAACTCTTCATTGCTCACAATGTCTGTGTGGTCGATTGCGAGAAATTGTTCTCCCTGGATGTCCTTCATTGTCTTGCAATAATTCAATTTATAGTAGTGCAATAATTCCCTAAAATCGCCAATGGGGCCTCCGAGCGCACCGACTTCATTGTCATTCTGGTCATAAAGGCGACCCTCCTGCAAATGTAACGGCTCTACTTGCACCGTTTTTTTCTCAGGTGGTGGAGTTTTGCATTGACGGAATCCCAATTTCCCCGCGTCAACTTGTTTGATGTGGTCGCTAATTTTCCGTTGGACATCCGCAGGCCAGCCAGACGGATCGCCTTCAAATCTAAATCCAAATGATAGAGCCAGCCGCTGGATCAGTTCTTGTTTGTCGACTATGGACAGCCCAACACTACTACAAACGGTATGCTTCTTCCCGGTCGTATCCTTCTCGTCATGAAAATTGGCGAGTTCATAATACCCCCCTCCTCCCGCACGTTTTCTTACTTCCATTTGTGGGGGCCGATTGCCGTCTTCGTTAAGAGGGACTATCTGGAAGACGTCATCTCCGGCGTAAGCCGATGAGAATGTAGCCAAAAATAATGTAGCCAAATATCCCATTACCATTCGCCTTCCTCTGGGCCGATTGGAATAACGCGTCGGCGTCCCATCGTGTGCTCTCCCACGTCATCCTTCGTGCCGTGCCGTCTGACCCAAAACGCTCAGGAGCCGCGCGCCCCTTTATGCCGACCGCATAAGGCGCCGTCGGCTGTGCGGCGTGCGCCATGACGAAATGCTCTCCATAAAGTAGCCCTTGGCCCGAGCTTGACTCAGTAGGTCCGAAAATAATGGGAAATCCATGAAAGGTGAGAACTGCCCGTACTTCTGATTTGTTCGTTGTCCCCTTTCGATAACGTGCCAATATGGCATCCATGTGGCGAGACCGCGGTTATAGCGCCGAACAACTACGAGGAAAGGATAGAAGGTGACTTTGCTTCCGTCTGTGTCATTCCAAGACTCGAGCTTCTTCGGGGAAAAGGAGTCGAGGACCGTACAACGGGCATCAGATGTATTGAGGGCGAAGGCGAAACCGAGGCTAAGGGTCGCCTCATTGCCGCACCGAATGCAGCGGAGTCCCTTCCCATTGGCCTGAGAGAGCAGTAAATCTAACAGGGTCGGCGATGTCGGTGTCGGTATGGATCCGCAACGTCTACAGTCTAGTGTCTTGTCGGTCGCCATCCATTCGTCTCCATGAAGTCCATATGAGGCTTACCGCTTCGTATCTTTCGCCCGCCCTACCCAGCCGCTCTCCGTCGTAGCGCCCCATTCGGCTTTCTGAGAGGAATCCCACGGTAATACAGAGTGTCCGCGCTCAGGTCTTGCTCGTGAGGCCATTCAATGCCGCCGGAAATAATGCGGACCTTCTTGAGATAAGATTCATTCCTGAGTTCTTTGAAAACTCCCTTATTCAAGTAAGGCCCCAAGTCGAAAAGCTTGGATTGTCCGTTGCCGAATCGGACACAGAGCTTATGTTCCGGCATTACCTCGACCTTGGAAATTTGCAGGTTCATCTCATTACTTCAACGGTCGAAAATCCACTTTTTTCCATTCTATAAAATCATGAAGCCCAACGTACTGCGGACATGGGTGCAGCGGCGCGTCCGCGTTCAGTCCCACATGCGCCTGGTCGGGACGCCGAGCGTCCTTTCGGCGACAATGGCGGACACGCGCCTGCGCGGGATCGGCAGCACGATCAGATCGCAGTAGAGCGCGTCGAAGAGCTTGCGCAAGGTGGCCAGCTGCGGCTCGAAACGCCCCTTTTCCAGCAACGCCAGGTTTCCCTGAGAGACTCCCGCGCGCCCTGCCAGTTGGCGCTGCGTCATATGCAGAGCGACGCGCAGGGTCCTGACCCAGTGGCCCGGCTCAAGGCGCACGGCAGTCGGCGGCACGACGCCGGCGCATTGGAGCCGGTTCAGGGCGCGCCTTTGAGCGATCGTCACGCCGCTGAGCTTGGGCAAGGTGTCGTCCTGATCTCTATGCAACTATGAATCGACATATCGAATCATAATTACACGGACGTGAGAAGGACATTCGCCCCCGCGGGTCTAACGCGGCTCTCCGCCCTCCAAATCTTCCCCTTTGACAAGAGCTACCCCGCCGCGGTTTCAACCAACGCGGCCCCGATGTCCTTTCGGTACTGCATCCCCTGAAATCGTATCCGCGAAACCGCCCCGTACGCATTCCGCCGGGCTTCCTCCAGGCTTGGCGCGACGGCGGTAACGCCCAGGACGCGGCCTCCGGCCGTGCGCCAGCCTCCGCTCTCCTTCCGGGTCCCCGCGTGGAAGACGATGCCTTCCGGCATCGGGGCGTCGAGCCCTTCGATGA
>JACRDO010000061.1 GCA_016212885.1 Elusimicrobiota bacterium
ATATTCCCCTGGGTGATTTCAGGCGGATGTAGGCTCTAGGGCCCGGATCGGCTTGCTCCCTTTTCCATCCGGATAGGGCCTTCTTGGCCCCTGCCCTGCGGCGGATAATAGCGCCGCGATGTCGAGTATGATACCATGGCCCGCGGAGATCGGCATGGCGGACGAAGCAGCTTTGCTCACCTATCGCTTCACGCTGAAGGACGGCTCGGTGCGCGAGTTCCCCGTCCGTCTCGACCCGACCACGCTCGACGCCCTGCCGAAGGAGCGGCCCTCTTGGCCGGAGTGGACGCGGCTCTCTGCCAACCGCTGTCCGGTCTGCCCTCTCAAGGAAAGCGCGCACCCAAACTGCCTGGCGGCGATGAACGTCATCGAGGTCGTGGAGGCCTTCAAGGACTGCCTCTCGACCGAGGAGGCTTTCGTCGAGGTCTTCACCAAGACCCGCGCGTTCTCGAAACGCGCCTCCCTGGCGGAAGGGGTCTCCGCCCTGATGGGCGTCCTCATGCCCACGAGCGGCTGCCCCGTCCTGGCCAAGCTTAAGCCCAACGTCCTCACCCACCTGCCTTTCGCCACCGTCCAGGAGACGATCTTCCGGACCTTGGCGATGTACCTGCTCGCGCAGTTCTTCATCGACCGGCGCGGCGGCCGCGCAGACTGGAAGCTCGAAGAGCTCGGAAAGCTGATCGAGGACGTGCGCATCGTCAACAAGAACTTCTGCGAGCGGTTCTACCAGGCGTGCCTCAAGGACGTCAACGTCAACGCCCTCGTCCACCTCGACTGCTTCGCGGGGCTGAGCGCTTCCGCTGCCCAGAAAGGGGTCGACCGGCTCTCCCCGATCGAGAAGCTGTTCGACGCCTATGCCGGATAATTGCCGAGGACCGGCCTTATCCGCCCGCCCCGCAGCCGCGATCGAGCACCGAGCCCGCGCGCTTGTCCGCGAGGTTCAACAGGACCGAGAAGACGAGGCCCACTAAGCCCAGGCAGGCGAACATGACCATGCTGGCCTTGTAGTCGTGCGTCATGTCCCTGAGCTTGCCGTTGAGCCACGGAAAGACGGCCAGGCCGATGTTCTGGAGCATCGTCATCAGGCCGAACGCCGTGCCCACCCGGCTCTTCTCGACGACCAAAGGCACGGCCGGCCACATGGCGGCCGGCACCAGCACGAAAGACGCGCCCAGCAGCAGCATCGGATAGCGGGGGGGCGCCTGGGTGAAGCCCAGCAGCAGGAAGCTGGGGATCATGAGCAGCGAGCCCAGGATCATGAGGAGGGAACGCTTGCCGCAGCGGTCCACCATGCCGCCCGCGAAGGGGGCGAGCAGCATGGACGCGAAGATGATGATCGACGAGGTCCCCGGCGCGGTCGAGAACATATGGAGGAAGTCCGAGAACACGGCGGCCAGGAAGCCGCCGCCTTCGTCGGTCGTGAGCGGCAGCCCCCACTTCTCGTGGAAGAAATCCGTGGACAGCGCCGTGAAGGGGAACGTCGCCGAATAGAACGCGAAGCACAGGAGGATGACGTACAGATACGAGGCACCGAAGCGCCGGATGTCGGAGAGGACGATCTTCTCTCCGCCCCCCTCCTCCTTTAGCTGCAGGGCCTTCTCCCCGTGCTTGTCCATCCAGCAGTAGACGAGATTGGCCGCCAGGCTCAGGACGCAGAAGCCCGCGGCGGCCCAGAGCGCGCTGCGCACCCCGAAGCGGCCGGCGATGAGCGATTCCGTGTTGAAGCTGAAAAGTGTCCCTAGGCGGGAGATGGCGATGGTGACGCCGAAGGACATCGCCAGCTCGCGGTCGCGGAACCAGCGCGCGCATATGGAGTTCTGCGCCACCGTGAGCGACTCAGAGCCCGCGCCGAAGATGAAGCGGCCGAGGCAGGCGATGGCGACGCTCGGCGCATACGCGACGATGCAGGCTCCGGCCGCGATGAGCACGGAGAAGAGCAGGCTCGACCACCGGGTCCCAATGCGGTCGATCAGCATCCCGCCGAAGACCACCGAGACGATCCCCGCGATGCTGTAGATCGTGTAGAGCCAGCCGATGGCTTCGCGGTTGGTGTGCCACTCCTGGATCAGGGTCGGGGCCAGCGCGCCGACGCTGTCGTAAGCGAAGTAGCTGCCGTAGGTGAGCAGGCCCGCGATCAGGAGCACCGAGAGGCGGAAGAACAGCCGCGAAGGATGGAAGAAGGGCAGATGGGTCTCGGACATCGGGCGCCGCGGAGCGTATGATATCACAATGCGGGCCTTAGGCTACCGGCCGAGCTGACGGCGCATCATCTCCGCGGTGTTCTCCGCTTCCAGACCGCGCCGGAAGTCGGGGGGGACCGGCTTGGACTTTTGCATGGGGTCCGCAGCGCTGCGGCGGCCGGCCGACAGGCCCTGGCGCGGAGCCGGGACGTCGATGCGAACGTCGCTTGCGATAGCCGTCAGCTCATCCTTCGAGCGATCTCCGACAGCCTGCACGACCTTCTGCAGGCCGGCCTTGGCCTGCTGGAGGCTCTCCTTCGCCGATTCGGAGGCCGACTGCGCCTCGGAGTCCGCGCGGTGCATCGCCCTGCAGGCGCACTGCGCCCGCTTCTTCGAGCGCTCGGCCTCAGCCGCGAGCGCCTTCTTTGTCTCCTCCGCCGCGCTGGGATAAGGGGGCTTGAACTCGCTGAAGATGCGGCCGTCCTCCTTCTCGATCCCAGGAGCGCTCTGCACGGCCTGGTCCCTGGCCGCCATGATCCGCGCGTTGGCCTGCTGCGCGTCCGAGACCGCCTTGTCCATGCCCAAGCCCTGCCGGCTCAGGTCTTCGAGCATCTGCGCGACCGCCTCGGCCTTGTCCACGGTCTCCTTGAGCCTCTTGTTGACGTTGGCGATGACCATCTCGGAGCGGGAATCAGAGGGGACCCCGTCGGAGTGCTGCACGGTCTTGCGTTCCGAGAGGCGCTCGTAGGCCGCGGCGTCGAGCTCCGCGGCCTTGCGCCTCAGGTCCTCGACGCGGCCGTGCATGGTCCTCAGGGCCGTAAGATAGGTCTTCGCCTGCGCGGCCTTCCCAGCGGCCTGCTGAATGCGCTCGGGCAGGGGGGCCAGCACGTAGGCCTGGTCCTCGAGCTGGTACAGGCTGGAAGGATCGTTCTTGAGGTTCTTGGAGTTCGGCGGCTCGGTCTCCATGCCCGTAAGCGACTCATGCATCTTCACCGCCACTTCCTTGACCCTCAGGAGGTTCTCGATGTTCTTGCGCTGCGCCGGCTGGAGGATCCCGTGGACATCCACGAGGATGTCCCGGGCCTCGGCCAGGAAGGTCAAGGCCTCCTTGAGCCCGTTGTAGGAATCCTTGAGCTCGGCGCGCGCGCGGGCCGCGTTCTCGAGGATGTCGTTGCGCGGCGCGTCGTTGCCGGTCCGGCGGATCCCTTCTTGAAGCCGCTCGATGAAGAAGTCCAGCCCCGCGACCTTGTTCTCCCGGCCCTCATCTTCGACGATGAGGTCCTGGACCTGCATCCCCATGCTGATGAGGGCATCGGGGGCGCCCTTCTTGACGTCCGGATCCTCTTCCTCCTGCTGAGGCGCGATCAGCAGGGGGACTTCGCGCGCCGAGGCGGAAGCAGTGAAGAGAACGGCAAAGAGCGTCAGGGCTGCGGCGGCCCCCCATCTCTTTTCCATATATAGTCAGTATCGGCCCCAAAGCCCCATCCTCGCCAGGCACCAAAGGCCCAGATCATCTTGCCCCTGGGGACCCTTGCGCGGGCCGTTCCGTTCGTTTGCTGAGAGGAGTCCCCCAACCCATTGCGCTCCTCACCCTTTGCCGTTACCCTATATCCAATGGCGTATTGCATCGCGCTGAAACGTCTTCGCGCTTATTCAATAGAGCCTACGCATAAATCAGCTCGGGTAGCGTCGATGTTGACGGAAGTTGATCGGGTGGCTCCCGGCGGGCCTGCATAAATCGTTGCAAACCGCGGCATGTGTATCCGGCCAAGGTCGCCGATCTGCGCAATACAGGCGCTTTCCAGGCCCTGCGGGGAACTGGAGCGGCTGTATCCACCAGCACTTTGATCGAGTGGCCCAGCAAGTCGATAAGAGCAAACGGCACCCGCCCCTCAAACTGGCCTTTCAAATCCAAAGGCATTATGCGTGGCTGCCGATGAAACGGGTAGCGGGATACCCCACACGCAGACAGACTAATTTCCGACCAGGGGTTCTTTTCGAACCCAACAGGCAGGCTTCTCTATTGGTTCCCTTTGGAGCTGCGATCGAGCACCGAGTCCGCGCTCAGCCCGTCTTAGAAATGCTCGAATAGCGACCGGGGGGCCCTGCGCGTTCCTTCCAATACCACGCCGCGGCCCTTCTCCACGCCGCCCAGGCGGTAGGCTTGCGGCAGAAGCCGCTTGAGCCCGGGCCAGTCGCGCCGGCGCGCGGTGAAGATCAGCCCGTAGTCCTCGCCTCCCTTGAATTGATGGAGCCTCAGATCGAGCCGGCGCGCGAGGCAGAAGAGCCTGAGCGGACGCGATGCCGGCGCTTCCCCCATCCGCACCCGGATCCTGACCCCGGACTCCTCCGCGAGGATCTCCGCGCTCCTGGCAAGGCCGTCCGAGTTGTCAAGCATGCTCGTCGCAAGGCCCGCCAGGCAACGGCCGGCCTTAAGCTGGGGCCGGACCTCCCAGAAGGCCCGCACCAGCGGATGATTTTTCGGCGGCTGGCCCGACCGCATCAGGCTCACCCCGGCCGAGGCCTCCCCGAGCGGACCGACCCCGCAGAGGAGCTCGCCGGGCCGGGCGCCTGAGCGCCGGATGAGCCTGTCCGCCCGCGCGGCGCCCAGGATGCACATGGAAAGGAAGATCCGCTCCGAGCGGGCCAGGTTGCCGCCCAGGACAGCCACGCCCGCGCGCTTGGCGGCGCGGTCTAAGCCCGCGAGCAGGCGCAGGGCCCAGGAGGCCGGCAATGACCTCGGCAGCCCCGCTGAAACGAGGCAGCCGAGCGGCCGCACCTCTCCCATGGCGGCCAGGTCGCTCAGGTTTATGGCGAGGAGATGCCCGGCCAAGCGCTCCGGAGAGGCCCAGCGGCGCTCGAAATGCGTGTTTTCAACCAGGTCGTCTTGGCTCGCGACGAGCGCACGACTGGCGGGTACGCGCAGGGCCGCGGCGTCGTCGCCCGGTCCGATGATGACCCCCGGGCATGTGCGCGAGAAGCGCGCGTAGATGCGGCGCAGAAGGCCCCTTTCCCCTAAGGAGCTAATGGAGTCCCGCTTTCTGGAAGGCATCCGGCAGGGCCTCGATGACGTCGGAGGCCAGGAGAGAACGGGTCGTCTTGGCGAGGGCCGCGATGTCCGCCGCGAGGCCGTGCAGGTAGACCCCCAGCGCCGCGGCTTGGAGCGCGCCGGCGGAGGACCTCGAGGCGAGATGCTGGGCCCAGATCCCGGCGATGATCCCGGTCAGGACGTCCCCCGCGCCGCCTTTGGCGAGCCCGGGATTCCCAGTCGGATTGATCCAGCAGGAGGCGCCGTCGCTGACCACGGTCCGCCAGCCCTTCAGGACGCAGACGCAGCCGTACTCCTTCGCCAGAGAATCGGCGCTCTTGCGGCGGTCATCCTGGATCTCCCTCGTCTTCAGGCGCAGGAGCCGCCCCGCCTCGCCGGGGTGCGGCGTCATCACGCTGGGCGAGCCGCGGCTCTCCAGGAGCGCGCGGATCTGGTCGCGGGGCTGAAGGGCCAGGACGTTGAGGGCGTCCGCGTCGATGACAGCCGGGATCTTGAGGCTGCCGAGGGCCCCGATCACCGCCTTGAGCGTATCCGGGTGCGTGCCGAGCCCGGGCCCGATGGCCAGCGCCGCGAAGCCGCGGCTCTGGTGCGCGGCCAGCAGGCGGCCGAGGGATTCGGTCCTCAGAGTGCCGGCGGACGTCTCGGATAACGGAAGCGTCAAGGCCTCCGGGACGCAGGCGGCGACGATCGGCTGCTGGCTCTCCGGGACAGCGGCTGTGACGAGCCCGGCCCCAGCCCTCAAGGCGGCGCGCGCCGCCAGGACAGCTGCCCCGCTCATGCCCCTGGAGCCCGCGATGAGCAGGACGTGCCCGTAGTCGCCCTTATGGGACTCCTGGCGCCTCGTCGGCAGGAACTTGCGGAGTGTGCGCAGGGAAAGGCCGTCGCTCACCGGCCCCTCTCGACGAAGACCGCCGCGGCCGCTGCGTAGAGGCCGCAATGGGTCAAGGAGACCTGGACATCCGCCGCTGCCCTGCCGTTGATCCGCACGGCCGGGCGGCCGGAGGGGGCCCTTGCGATGGAGATGTCCTTGAGGGCTAGGCCCCGCCGGCCGAGCGCCTTCCAGACGGCTTCCTTGGCGGCGAAGCGGGCCGCGTAGTGCTGCCATCTCAACCGCTTGCCGTCGCAGTAGCGGATCTCCTCTCTCGAGAAGACGCGCTCGATGAACCTCCGGCTGCGGCCCAGCCGCGCGATGCGCTCGATCTCCACGATGTCGAGGCCGATCCTCATTCGACCGTCACGCTCTTGGCGAGGTTCCGCGGCTGGTCCACGTCGCAGCCGAGCAGGTTCGCTATATGATAGGCCAGGAGCTGGAGCGGGACCACGTTGAGGATGGGGCTGAGGAATTCGTCGGTCTTCGGCAGCCAGAGGATGTGGTCGGCCCGGCCCAAGAGCCGCTTCTCGCCCTCGGTGCAGAGCGCGATGACGATGGCGCCCCGGGCCTTCGCCTCCTCGACGTTGGAGAGCATCTTCTCGAAGACCGCGGACTGGGTGGCGATGGCGACGACCGGCATCGTCTCGTCGATAAGGGCGATCGGGCCGTGCTTCATCTCGCCGGCCGGATAGCCCTCCGCATGGATGTAGGAGATTTCCTTGAGCTTGAGCGCGCCTTCGAGAGCGATCGGGTAGTTCACGTGCCGCCCGATATAGAGGAAGTCCCGGACCTTGAAGAAGCGCTTGGCCAGCTCCTGGGCCTGCGCGTCGAGCTTGAGGACCTGCCGCAGGAGGCCCGGCAGGCGCACGATCTCGTCGATGAGGGCGCGCGCCCGCTTTTCGTCTAAAGTCCCGCGGGCGAGCCCCAGGTGCAGGGCGAAGGCGGCCAAAGCGGCCAACTGGCCGGAGAAAGCCTTGGTCGAGGCGACCCCGAACTCCGGCCCGCAGTGCGTATAGAGGTTGAAATCCGCCTCGCGGGTCAGCGCGGAGCCGAGGCAGTTGCAGATGGAGAGGACCTTCAGGCCCCGCCCCTTGGCGAGCCGGACAGCCGAGAGGGTGTCGGCCGTCTCTCCGGACTGGCTGATCGCCACGACGAGGGCCTTGGGGTCCACGATCGGGTCGCGGTAGCGGAACTCCGAAGCCATCTCGGCCTCGGCCGGCAGGCCGGCGAGGCGCTCCACGAGGTATTTGCCGATGAGCCCGGCGTGGTGGGCCGTCCCGCAGGCCAGGAGCTCCACGCGGTCGATCCCGGAGAGGACATGGGCGCTCAAACCGGTCTCGGCCGCGAGAGCGCCCGACTTCAGCGGATAGAGGCGGCCCCGCAGGGTGTCCGCGACCGTCTGCGGCTGTTCGTGGATCTCTTTGAGCATGAAGTGCTTGAAGCCCGCCTTCTCGGCCATCGCCCGGTCCCAGGCGATCGTCTGGGGCTTCTTGTCGATCTTGGCGCCCGAGAGCTTGAAGAAGCTGACGCTCTCGCGCCGCAGGACCGCCATCTCCCCGTCATCGAGGAAGACGGCCTTGCGGGTGTGCTCCAGGAAGGCCGGCACGTCCGAGGCGAGGAACGCCTCGCCCTCGCCCAGGCCCACGACGAGCGGCGAGGCCGTCTTGACGGCCACGAGCATCCCCGGAGTCTCGGCCCAGAGGACCGCGATCGCGTAGGCGCCGCTGATGCGCTGGAAGGCCAGCCGCACGGCCTCGAAGAGCATCGGCTCCTTGAAATCCGGCGCGAAGGCCGTCTTCCCCTTCGCCAGGACCTTGAGCTCCTGTTCGATCAGGTGCGCGGCGACCTCGGTGTCGGTCTCCGAGCGGAACGCGTGGCCGGCCGCCTGCAGCTCGGCCTTGAGCTCCAGGTAATTCTCGATGATGCCGTTATGGATGACGACGAGCTTCCCGGAGCAGTCGGTGTGGGGATGGGCGTTCTCTTCCGTCGGACGCCCGTGCGTCGCCCACCTCGAATGGCCCACCCCGCTGCGGCCTTTCAGCGGCGCCTCGCGGACCTTGTCGTCGAGCTTCGAGAGCTTGCCGACCGCGCGCACGAGGGTCAGCCGGCCCTTGGCGTCCGCGACGCAGAGGCCGGCGGAGTCGTATCCGCGGTACTCGAGGCGGCGCAGGCCCTCCATCAGGATGGGGGCCGCCTCGCGCCCGCCTACGTAGCCGATGATGCCGCACATTTAGCGCTCTGATCAGCGGGCGGAGATGATGAGCCGCTTCATCTCCGAGACGGCCGCCTTCAGCCCGGTGAAGACGGAACGGGCGATGATCGAGAAGCCGATGTTCAGGCAACTCATGTGCGGGATCTGCGCGACCGGGGCCACGTTGCCGTAGTCCAGGTCGTGGCCCGCGTGCAGCTCGAGGTTCAGCTCCTCGGCGAGGTAGGAGGCCAGGCATATCTGCTCGAGCTCCAGCTGCTGCAGGTGCTTGCCGGCCGCCTTCGCGTAGCGGGCCGTGCAGATCTCGACGGCGTCCGCCCCGAAGCCCTTCGCGGCCCTTACGCTGGAGGCGTCCGGGTCCACGAAGAGGCTCACGCCGATGCCCGCTTTCCTCAGCCTCTCGACCGACTTCCTGAGGGCCGAGGCATCGAGGCGCTTGAAGTCCAGCCCGCCCTGAGTGGTGACCTCGTCCGGGGACTCCGGCACGATGCAGACGGAATCGGGCCGCGCCTTGATGCCGATGGCGATCATCTCGGGGACCGCGGCCAGCTCCAGGTGCAGGCCCCTCTTGAAGAGCTTGCGCAGCTCGAAGAGGTCGGCCTCCTGGATATGCCGCCGGTCGCGCCGCAGGTGGGCGACGATGATGTCCGCGCCGGCCGAACGGCAGATGCGCGCCGCGCCGGCCGGGTCGGGCTCGACATCCCCTCGGGCTTGCCGGAGGGTGGCCACGTGATCGATGTTGACGCCGAGTTTAATGGACATATTCAACGCCTCCTGGGACTGATATTGTCGAGAAAAGATCGGGCGAGGCCCTCGGAGATCCGCCGCACCTCCCTCCGGTCCGGGCCTTCGACGAGTATGCGCAGGAGCGGCTCGGTGCCCGAGTAGCGCACGAAGATGCGCCCGCGGCCGGCGAGCCTGCGCTCGGCGCAGCGCAGGCTCTTCCGGAATCCGGCGAGCCCCTTAAGCGGCACGCGCTCTAAGACGCGGACGTTGCGCAGGTCCTGCGGACAGCTGCGGTAGAGCGAGCGGAACCGGCTCATGGGGCCGCCCGACTCGACGAGGACGGCGAGCGTCTGAAGCGTCGTCAGCAGGCCGTCCCCGGTCGGCGCCAGGCGCCGGAAGACGATGTGGCCGGAAGACTCCCCGCCGAGGCAGTAGCCTCCCGCTTCGATGGCGTCCGTGACGTTGCGGTCCCCGACCGGCACCTGCACCGCGCCGATCCCCCGCTCCTCGAGGTAGCGGATGAGCCCGAAATTCGACATGACGCTCAGCACGACCCTGCCCCCGCGCAGAAGGCCCTTTTCGCGCAGATGGACAGCTGACATGGCGATCAGGACGTCGCCGTCGAGCAGGCGGCCGCGCTCGTCGGAGAAGACCGCGCGGTCCGCGTCGCCGTCCAGGGAGACCCCGCAATGCGCCTTAAGGCGCCTGACCGAGCGCTGCATGGCCCCGGTGTCCAGCGCGCCGCAGCCCACGTTGATGTTCCGCCCGTTCGGGGAGCACCCGATCGCGAAGACCTCCGCGCCGAGCGAACGGAAGAGCCCGGGGGCGATCTGCGAGGCGGCGCCGTTGGCGGCGTCTACGACGATCCTCAGCCCGCGGAGGTCGAGCAGGGGCGGGAAGGTGCTGCGGAGGAAATCGCGGTATTCTCGGAGCGATTCCACGGCGCGCGAGATCGATGGGCGAGATGCCGACCGCTGCGCCGGCCTGCGCAGGAGCTCCTCGATCCTGTCCTCCACTTCCGCCGGGGCCTTGAACCCCTCGGAGGTGAAAAACTTGATGCCGTTGAACTCCGGGGGGTTGTGGCTCGCCGAGACCACGGCGGCGCAAAGGGCCCCGAGCCTCTTGGCGAGATAGGCCGCGGCCGGGGTCGTCGCGATCCCAACGTCAACGGCGCGGCACCCGGCATCGGCGAAGCCTTCCGCCAGGAAACGGGCCAGCCGCTCCCCGGAGCGGCGGGTGTCCCGGCCGAGGACGATCGCAGGCGCCTCCCCATCCCGGTCGATGGGGGGACGCGATTCCAGGAAAGCCGCCGCGGCCGCGGCTCCCAATCGCCGCACGGTCGGATCCGTCAAAGGCTCGGATCCGGGGATTCCGCGGACGCCGTCGGTCCCGAAAAGCTTTCCCATCCTAGTGCTCCGCCCCGACGGCCGCGAAGACTTCCAGGGCGCGGCGGGTTTCCGCCACGTCGTGGACCCGCAGGGCGTGCGCGCCGGCTTCAGCCGCCCTGCAGGCCGCGGCGAGCGAGCCTTCCAGGCGCATCTTGGGCTGCGAAGAAGAACCCAGGATGCGCCCGATGAAGGACTTGCGCGAAAGCCCGACGAGCACCGGGCGCCCGAGCCGGAGGAACTCCTCCAGGCGTCTGAGAATCTCGAGGTTGTGCTTAAGCGTCTTGCCGAAGCCGATGCCGGGGTCGATCCAGACGCGGGAGGCCTTCCCGCCCGCGGCTTCGAAAGCGTCGATCCGCTCCCTCAGGAAGTCGAGGACATCTTCCACCACGTCGCGGTAGCGGGGCCGTTCCTGCATGGTCCTGGGCCTGCCCCGCATATGCATCAAGATTACGGTCCGGTAGCCGCGGGCGGCCTCCGGCATCTTCGGGTCCCCGCGCAGAGCGGTCACGTCGTTGAGGATCGACGCGCCTTCCTCCAGGGCGCGCCGGGCGACGTCGGCCTTGGAGGTGTCGATGGAGATTGGGATCCTGACCCGGCGGGCCAGGGCGCGCAGCGCGGGCAGAACGCGGCGGGCCTCTTCTTCGCCGGAGACGGGCTCCGAGCCCGGGCGGGTGGATTCGCCGCCCAGGTCCAGGATGTCCGCGCCGTCCTCCTCCATCTTCAGCCCGGCGCGCAGAGCCTGAGCGGCGCAGGAGCAGCGGCTCGCGGCGTAGAAGGAATCGGGCGTGAGGTTGAGCACGCCCATGAGCAAGGGCCGGGCGCATGCCGTTCTCCTCTCGCCCGTCCTCGCAGGCGCTTTGGGAAGCCGGAGAGGGCGCATCAGGCGGTCGCCGCCTGCAGGATGGCGCTGACCTCTTCGCCCTCGAGGATTTCCTTCTCGATGAGCTTCTCCGCCAGGGCGTCGAGGAGCCTGCGGTTCTTGACCAGGAGCTCGCTGACCTTGGCCTGGCATTCGCCGAGGATCCGCTTGATCTCCGCGTCGATGAGCTCGGCCGTGGACTCCGAGTAGCCCGGCCCGCGGGCGATGTCGCGGCCGAGGAAGACCTCGGATTCCTTGCGGTAGGTGATGGGGCCGACGCGCTCGCTCATGCCGAACTCCATGACCATCTTCTGGGCCAAAGCCGTGGCCTTGGAGAGGTCGCTGGAATCCCCGGTCGTGATCTCGTTGAAGACCAGCACCTCCGTGCAGCGGCCCCCGAGCAGAACGCAGAGATTATTGATGAGCTCCGTCCTCGACGTAAGATAGCGGTCGTCCTCCGGAAGCTGAAGGGTATATCCGAGGGCCGGCCCCCTGGGGATGATGGAGACCTTGTGGACGGGATCGGCGCCCGGCAGGAGCTTGGCGATCAGCGCGTGACCCGACTCATGATAGGCGATGATCCGCTTCTCCTTGTCCGAGATCATCCGGCTTTTGCGCTGAGGGCCGGCCATGACCCGGTCGATGGCCTCCTCGAGCTCCGGCAGCTCCACCTGGACCTTGTTGCGCCTGGCCGCGAGCAGAGCCGCCTCGTTGACGAGGTTCGCGAGGTCCGAGCCTACGAAGCCCGGGGTCCTCCGGGCAAGGACATCGACCTCCACCTTCGGGTCCAGCTTGACGCTGCGCATATGGACGCGGAGGATGGCCTCGCGCCCGCGCTTGTCCGGGCTCGGGATGTTGATGTGGCGGTCGAAGCGCCCGGGCCGCAGGAGCGCAGGATCGAGCACGTCCGGGCGGTTCGTCGCCGCGATGAGGATGACCCCCGACTGGCCCTCGAAGCCGTCGAGCTCGATGAGAATCTGGTTGAGGGTCTGCTCGCGTTCGTCGTGCCCGCCCCCGATGCCGGCGAAGCGGTGCCGCCCGACGGCGTCGAGCTCGTCGACGAAGACCACGGCCGGGGCGGTCTTCTTCGCCTGCTCGAAGAGGTCGCGCACGCGCGCGGCCCCGACGCCGACGAACATCTCGACGAACTCCGAGCCGGAGGCCGAGAAGAAGGGAACCCCCGCCTCCCCGGCGATGGCCCGGGCGAGCAGGGTCTTCCCGGTCCCGGGAGCCCCGTAGAGCAGAACCCCCTTGGGGATCTTCCCCCCCAGCTTCTGGAACTTGCCGGGATCCTTGAGGAAATCGACGATCTCCTGGAGCTCCTCTTTGGCCTCGTCGCAGCCCGCCACGTCGGCGAAGGTGGTCTTCTTCTTCTTGTCGCCGCCCGCCAGCTTCGCCCGAGAGCGGCCGAAGGAGAGGGCCTGCTTGCCGCCCATCTGGACCTGGCGGACCAGAAAGAACCACCAGAGGGCGACGAAGAGCACCACCCATCCGACATTGATGAGGGCCGCGGTGACCCAGCTCTTGTCCGGCTCTCCCTTGTATTCGCGGACATTGTCCTTATCAAGGTCCGCGACCAGGTTCGGGTCCGGCAGGGGATAGGCCCGGAACCGCTGGATCTTTCCGTCCGGCCCCTTGAATCCTCCGCGGATCATGTCCGGGCGCACGGTCACATCGACGACCTGCTGACCCTTCAGCCGCTCCCTGAATACGGAATAGGGGACCTCCGTCTCCTCGTTTGCGACCTTGAGGTTCTGGAACAGGACGAGCAGCAGGATGAAAGCCGCCACCCAGATGACGAGCTGCTTGATGTTCTTCTTGGCTGGATCCATTAGGCTCCCTTAGGGCTCGTAAAGAAATAATATGGACATTTGGCTGAGGCGATTTCGGAGCGAGACAAGGAGCGAGGAGCGAGCATACCCTCTGCGGCATGTGAGCGAGGAGCGACGCGGTCGCAGCCCGAAATCGCCCAGCCCCGACGGGGAGGCCCAGCTTTGGCCGATTTCATCGTTGCTCCTCCCTCAGATAGCTCAAGCCATCCTCGGTCGTCCCAAACAACCGGATGGCGTAGCTTTGGGACGTCCCGAACCAACGCATTCTGGATGTTCGGGACGTCGCGCCTCGAACTCGGCTCAAATCTGGGCCTCCAAATTGTTCATATTATTCCTTTACGAGCCCTTACGGCTTGCAATGGCCGAAGGCTTCAACACCCCGATATAGGGGAGGTTGCGGTAGCGCTCGTTGTAGTCCAGGCCGAAACCCACGACGAAATCGTTGGGGATGCGGAACCCGACGTACTTCGGCTGGATGCCGATCTTGCGGCACTCCGGCTTGTCCAGCAGGGTGCACACCTCGACGGTGCGGGGGCCGCGGGTCTGCAGGTTCTGCATGAGATAGCCGATGGTGAGGCCGGTGTCCACGATGTCCTCGATGACCAGCATGTCCCGCCCCTGGGCCGAATCGCGCAGGTCCAGCAGCATCCGCACCACCCCGCTCGAGTTCGTCCCGGTGTAGGAGGCCAGGCAGATGAAATCCACGCTGCAGTCGAGCTCGATCTCCTTTATGAGCTCTGAGAGGAACAGGATGCAGCCCTTCAAGACCCCCACGAGCATGGGGGTCCGGCCCGCATAGTCGCGGGAGATCTCGCGGGCGAGCTCCTGGATGCGGCGGCGGACATCCTCCTCCGGGATGAGGATGCGCTCGATGTCCGGATGCGGCTTCTGGGCTTCTGCCATGGCTTTCCAGCAGCAGCGAGGACAAAGAAATAGGCCGTTGTCCGACGGCAGCATAGGATATCTAAATTCCGCTTTGGAATTCAACTAACCCTTATGTACAATACGCGCCATGACCGGGCCCGGATTCCCCCGCCTGCGCATCCTGGTCGTCGATGACGAACCGAGCAGCCGGCTTCTGGTGAAGGAGCGCCTTTCCTCGGCGCCGGATTGGACGCTCGAAATCATGGAGGCCGCGGACGCCAAGTCCGCCTTCGACGCCCTGCGCGAGCGCTTCTACGACCTGGTCTTCCTGGACTACCGCCTGCCGGACGAGGACGGCCTCAAGGTCCTCGACCAGATCCGCCAGCTCCATCCGAAGATCGTGGTCGTCATGCTCTCGGCCCAAGGCAGCGAGAAGGTCGCCGTGGAGGCGATGAAGCGCGGGGCCATGGACTACCTGACCCGCGACGAGCTGCCGGAGGCGGACCTGCCGCACCTGCTGCGGCGCGCCCTGGACTTTCAGAACCTGCAGACGGAGAACTTCGAGCTCCGCGCCGTCAACAAGATGAAGGACGAGTTCATCGCGGGCGTCAGCCATGAGATGCGCACCCCGCTGGCCGTCATCCTGGGCTACGCCAAGACGCTCGAGGACGGGGAGTTCGGAGAGCTCAATGCTCCCCAGAAAGCCGCCATCAAGGCCATCCGCTCGCGGGGCGAGCAGTTCCTTCGCACGGTCAACCAGCTCCTGAGCTTCAAGGAATGCTCGCTCGGAACCCAGCATGTGCTGCTGAGGGCCTTAGACCTCGGGGCCCTCGTCTGCGAGCACCTGGCCTCCCAATGGGCCCAGCCTCCGCGCGGGATCGTCCTCAAGAAAGATCTCTGCTCCGGCCCCGTGTGGGTCCTGGCGGACCCGGAGCCCTTGGGCGAGGTCCTCAAGAACCTCATCTCCAACGCCTGCAAATTCAGCCCGGACACCGCGGAGGTCGCGGTCTCCCTGCTCCGGCGGCCCGCCCAGGAGGCTTGGATCCAGGTCCGCGACAGCGGCCGCGGCATCCCCCCGGACCTCCTGCCCAGGGTCTTCGAGGGCTTCTTCCACGCCGAGAAAGAGCTCACCCGGGGCATCCCGGGCCTCGGGATCGGCCTCGCGCTCTCGCGCCAGATCATGGAGCTGCACGGCGGGAGGATCTGGATCGAGTCCGAAGGCCCGGGCAAGGGCTCGACGGCCTTCATCTCCCTGCCCGTCGCGGAGCCGGACACCCCGCAGGTCATCGTCGAGAGCCAGCGCAAGATCGACAAAAAGCGCATCCTCATCGCCGAGAACAACCCCGGGATGGTCGAGATCCTGCGGCTCTTCCTGGCCGGCGTCTCGGCGAACCTGGTCATTTCGACGACCCATGACGGCCAAGAGGCCCTCGAGATGGTCGAGGGCGGCCGCTACGACCTGATGCTGCTCGACCTGCTGATGCCGGGCTTAAGCGGCCTCGAGATCCTGGACCGGCTCAAGCGCCTGCCCCCGGAGAAGCGGCCGCCGGTCTTGGTCATCACCGGCCACCCGGACGCCGGGGGCCAGGCCTTGCGCCTGGGCGCGGCCGACCTCCTGCTCAAGCCCTTCTCCAAGACCGCATTCCTCGACAAGGTGTTCAAGCTGCTCGGCATTGAGCGGCGCCCGCCGGATCCGCGCCCTTGACGGTATCGGCGAATACAAGTTTCTTTGATACTCTTGACGCTACCGACGAAAGTTAATATAGTTTTCCTCGCTTGACACGCGTCAACCAGCAGATCCGGGCGGCCAGCGTCCGTCTCATCGACCACGATGGAACACAGCTCGGGATCAAGTCCCTGTCGGAGTCGATAGGGATCGCCCGTTCCCGGGGGCTCGACCTCGTGGAGGTCGCCCCGGGCGCGAACCCGCCGGTCTGCCGGCTGCTGGATTTCGCAAAATTCAAGTACGAGCAGGAGAAGAAGGAGCGCGAAGCCCGGAAGAACCAGCGGTCGGGGATGCTCAAGGAAGTGCGCTTCAGCCCGGTCATCGGGGCGCACGACCTCGAGGTGAAGATTCGGCACATCGAGGAGTTCCTGAAGGACCACGACAAGGTCCGCGTCACCGTGTTCTTCCGCGGGCGGCAGATGCAGCACCAAGACCTTGGCCTGAATCTTCTCAAGGGCATCCAGGAGCGCTTGGCGCCCTTGGCGAGCGTCGAGCAGCAGCCCATGACCGACCGCAACCGGCTGTTCATGACGCTGACGCCGAAGCACTAGAGCGCAAAGCGGCGCGTTACCCTCTCCACAAAAGGATCGAGACAATGCCGAAGATCAAGAGCCACAGCGGCGCCAAGAAGCGGTTCTTACGCACGGCCCGCGGAAAATGGAAGTTCAAGAAAGCGGGGCTCCAGCACATGCTGACCCCGATGTCGCCCAAGGCCGGGCGCCACCTGCGCAAGCCCGCATTGATGAACCCCATCGACGGGGAGAAGATCCGCAAGCTCCTCCCTTATCATTGAGCCAACATGAGAATCAAATCCGGCGTATCCACCCGCAAGCACAAGAAGAAGTACTTCAAGCTGGCCAAGGGCTATTACTCCAACAAGAGAAACCGTTGGAGGATGGTCAAGCAGCAGGTCGAGAAGTCGATGGCGCACATGTACACGGGCCGCAAGGACCGCAAGGGCGAGTTCCGCTCGCTCTGGATCACGCGCATCAACGCGGCCTGCCGCGAGGAGAACACCACCTACGGCCGGTTCATCGCGGGGCTCAAGAAGGCCGGCGTCCGCCTCAACCGCAAGATGCTCTCCGAGATGGCGCTGCGCGACGCCGCTTCCTTCAAGAAGCTCGTTTCGCTCGCCGCGGCCTGACGCCGCCGCGGGGCGCATAGGGAGACTTGTGCTCACGCCGGAACAGGTCGAGGCTTGTCTGCGAGAACTCCTGCGCGCGCCCGATGACATCCGGGCGGCCCCGAGCCTGGCCCGCCTGGAAGAGCTCCGCATCGAGCATCTGGGCCGCAAGGGCGCGCTCTCCACTCTGCTGCGCGGCCTAAAGGACCTCCCTCTTGCGGAGCGCAAGCGCCTCGGCCCGGAAGCCAACGGGCTCAAGGAGCGCATCGAAACGGCCCTGGCGGAGCGCCGCAAGGCGCTCGAGGGGGCCGAGTTCGGCCGGGAGATCGAGTCGGTCCGCCTCGACCTCTCCCTTCCGGGAGCCCCCTTCCCCCGCGGGCGGCGCCACCCCCTCTCCCTCGTCATGGACGAGATGGCGGAGATCCTCCTGGGCCTCGGCTTCTCCTGGGCCGAGGGCCCGCACGTGGAGAGCGACCGCTACAACTTCTGGGCCCTGAACTTCCCGCCTGAGCACCCGGCCATGGACGCGCACGACACCTTCTACATGAAGGCCCGGGGGGAGAGGCCCCTGCTCCTGCGCACCCACACGAGCCCGGTGCAGATCCGCGTGCTCGAATCCCAGCGCCCGCCTGCGCCTGTGCGCATCATCGCGCCGGGCCGCGTCTTCCGCCACGAGAACGCCGACGCCTCCCACTCGGCCGTCTTCCACCAGGTCGAGGGGCTCTACGTGGACCGCGGCGTCACGATGGCTGACCTCAAGGGGACCCTGCGCCTCTTCCTCGAAGCCCTCTTCGGGCCCGGCACGCGCATGCGCCTGCGCCCGTCCTTCTTCCCCTTCACCGAGCCCTCGGCTCAGGTGGACATCCTCTGCACGATCTGCCGGGGTTCCGGGTGTCCGGTCTGCAAGAAGCTCGGCTGGCTCGAGGTGCTCGGCTCCGGGATGGTGCACCCGAAGGTCCTGCAAGACGCGGGCTACGACCCGGAGGTCTGGTCCGGCTACGCCTGGGGCCTGGGGGTCGAGCGCATCGCGATGCTCAAAGGTCAGGTGCGCGACATCCGCCTCTTCTACCAGAACGACATCCGCTTCCTGGAGCAGTGGGGATGAGGATCTCCAGGGCCTGGCTCAACGAGTTCCTGGCCGAGCCCCTCCCGGTCCCGGAGCTCCTGCGCCTCCTCCCGGCCCTCGGCTTCGACGTGGACGCCGTGGAAACGCTGGGCCCCGCCTTTGAGGGGGTCGTGGTCGGCGAGGTGATCGAGGCCAGGAAGCACCCCAACGCGGACAGGCTCTCCCTCTGCAAGGTCACCGACGGGAAGGAGTCCTTCGGCGTGGTCTGCGGGGCCCCCAACGTGGCGGCGGGACAGCGGGTCGCGTTCGCCAGGGTCGGGGCCAAGCTCGCCGGCGGGCTGACGATCTCGAAAGCCAATATCCGCGGGGAAGAGTCGCAGGGCATGATCTGCTCGACCGCCGAGCTGGGCCTCGGCGCCGAGTCCGCGGGCATCCTGGTGCTCTGCGCCGACGCTCCCCTGGGCTCGGACGCGGCCTCCCTGCTCGCAGAGAGCGACGAGTCGCTGGAAGTGGACGTCACGGCCAACCGGCCCGACTGCCTCTCGGTGCGCGGCCTGGCCCGCGAGCTCTCCATCCTCCTGGGCAGGCCTCTCAATGACCTCCCCTCGCCTTCCGCGGCCGAAGACCACGGGGTCCCGGCCCGGCCGGTCGAGATCGAGGACCCGGCCCTTTGCCGCCGCTACATCGGCCGCGAGTTCCGCGGCCTGAAGGTCGGCCCCTCGCCGGGCTGGCTGGCCCGCCGCCTCGAGGCCGTAGGCCAGAAGCCCATCAACGCCCTGGTGGACATCTCCAACTACGTCCTCTTCGAGCTCGGCCATCCCCTGCACGTCTTCGACTCGGACAAGCTTAAGGGAGGCATCCGGGTGCGGCGCGCGAAGGCCGGGGAGTCGATCAAGGCTTTAGACGGGAAGATCTACGCCCTCTCCCCCGCGGACATCGTCATCGCGGACGAGACTGGCCCCGTGGCCATCGCCGGAGTCATGGGCGGCGAGCAGACCGGGGTCACGGAGAAGACCGTTTCCTGCTTCCTCGAATCCGCCCATTTCGACCCCCGCTCCATCCGCGCCACATCCAGGCGCCTCGGCCTGCGCTCCGACGCGTCCTACCGCTTCGAGCGCGGGGCCGATGTCGAGGCAGCTGAGCTGGCGGGAAGGCGCGCAAGCCAGCTCATCCTCAAGCTCTGCCGGGCGAAAGCCGGGCCGGCCGTGGACGCCTACCCCGGCCGGTCTGCCCGCGCTCTCATCGAAGTCGCGCCTGCCGCGCTCAACGCGATCCTCGGCACGAGCTTCCCGCGCGAGGCCATGGCCCGCACCCTGCTCGCCATGGACGAGAAGCTGGAGGAGCGAGGCCAGGGCTGGCTCTTCCACCCGCCGTCCTGGCGCCAAGACCTGTCGATCAAGCAGGACCTGGCCGAAGAGGTGGCCCGCTACGCCGGCTACGACTCGATCCCGGATGAGCCAGGCCCGGCCCGGCCCTCGGCCCTGCGCGAGCCCGCTTCGGTCAAGGCCGCGTCGCTCCTGCGCCGGAGGCTCGAAGGGCTGGGCTTCTATGAGATATTCTCGGCGGACCTCGTCGCGGAGAAGGCCCTCCTCTGGGACGAGGGGCTCTTCGACGGGGCGCCGGTGGAGGTGGAGAACCCTCTGGCCGAGGACCAGGCGCGGCTGAGGACATCCCTATTCCCGGGCCTGCTCCAAAGCGCCCTCTACAACTTGGACCGCGGGGCCGGGAACCTGCGCTTCTTCGAGCTCGGCCGGGCCTACCGGCTCTGCGAAGACGGCAAGCGGGTGGAGGAGCGCTCCCTCTGCGCCGGCATCCTCGCCGGAGAGCATCCCCCCAGGCCGCACTGGAAGGTCAAGCCCTCGCCCGCCGATTTCTACGACGCCAAGGGCGTACTGGAGAGCCTTCTGGACGCCTTCGGCTTGGAAGCCCGCCTGAAGCCTTGCGCTGGAGGCTCGGCCTTCCATCCGAAGGCCTGCGTGGGCCTGGATATGGGCGGCCGCCGCATCGCGCTCGCGGGCCGGCTGGACCCCCGCCTGTTGTCCGCATTCGACCTCGCCGGCAGGCCGGTCTGCGCCTTCGTGCTCGATGTCTCGGCGCTGGCTTCCAAGGCGGGGCGCTCGCAGCGGCCGATCGAAGCCCTATCGTCATTTCCGAGCATGGTGAGGGATTTGTCCATGACATTCCCGGAGGAGGCCGCCCATAGCCGGATCGTGGAGGTCATTGAAGGTCTTCCCCTTGAGGCGTTGGCCAATATCGAACTTGCGGATCTATTTACCGGCAAGGGGATAGAAGAAGGACGAAAGAGCTGCACTCTCCGTTTCACGTTTTCCCTGCCGGAGCGTACCCTGGTCGACGAAGAAGTCAACGGCGCCATGGAGAAGATCGTCGCCGCGCTCCAAAGCCGCAGCTTGATGGGGAGGCTGCGCGGCGCATGAAGCGCAACGCCAATCCCAAGGCGCTTCAGCACCGCCAGGATTCGGAAGGCGGCGCATGAGCGTACGGGCAGAGAGGATCAAGCAGCTCGAGGAGACCGTCCTCGAAGCCGCTCGCACGCTCAAAAAGCTCGCTGAAGCGAACGCCAAGCTGCGCGCGGAGAACGCGCGCCTTGAGGAGGAGAACGGCCGCCTGGAAGCGGAGCTCAGCCGCCTGAAGGCGATCGGCGAGAAGCAGTCGCGCCTGCGCTCGCGCCTCGAGCGCCTCGCGCAGAAGCTGGACAAGGCGGCTGAGCTGGCATGAGGAACGAACGGGTCGTCATCAAGATATTGGGGCGCGAGCTGGAGGTGGAGATCGACGGCCTCACCCCCCTCGAAGTCCCGCTGATCTCGAAGTACATCGACGACAAGGCCCGGGAGCTCTCCCGCGAGCACAAGATCGTGGACACGATGCGCCTGCAGATCTACCTCATCGCCGAGCTCGCGACCGAGATCCACCTGCTCAACGCCAAGTTCGAGAACCTTGACCGGGCCGAGGAGAAGCGCCTGGAGGGGATGATCACGTCCCTCCAGAGCGCGCTGAGACAGGCGGCCACCTGATGGACGACAAAGAGGATTTCGCAGCGCTCTTCAACAAGAGCTTCCAAGAGCAGACCCGCTTCGAGCCGGGCCAGATGATCGAAGCGGTGATCGTCAAGATCACGGCCGCCTGGATCTTCCTCGACGTGGGCAGGAAGGGCGAGGGCTATCTGGACCGCAAGGAGCTGCTCGACGCGGCGGGAAACCTGAGCGTCAAAGAAGGCGAGAAGGTGCGCGCCTACTACCTGCCTTCCCCGGGCCACGAGCTTCACTTCACCACGAAGATCGGCTCGGGCCCGGTGGCCCAGGCCCAGATCGAGTACGCCAAGAAGAGCGGCATCCCGGTCCAGGGCACGGTCGCCAAAGAGGTGAAGGGCGGCTTCGAGGTCCGGATCAGCGGCGGCGCGCGCGCTTTCTGCCCCTTCTCGCAGATGGGGATGCGGCGGGAGGAGAATTCGGCCGAGGTCATCGGCAAAGCCCTGACCTTCAAGGTCACAGAGTGCGGCGAGAGGAACATCGTCCTCTCCCGCAAGGCGATCTTAGACGCCGAGCGCCAGGTCCGGGCCCAGGCCTTGAAGGAGTCTCTTAAGGAAGGGATGCGGATCAAGGCGATTGTGACCTCCATCCAGAAGTTCGGCGCCTTCGTCGACATCGGCGGAGTGGAGGGCTTGATCCCGGTCTCCGAGATCGCCTGGGGCCGGACCGAGAACGTGGGCGACGTCCTCTCGGTCGGCCAGGCGGTCGAGGCGGTCATCAAGAAGCTGGACTGGGAGAAGGACCGGCTCTCCTTGAGCATCAAGGACGCCCTTCCCGACCCATGGGAAAGCGCCGCTCAGACCTGGCCCTTGGGAACCTATCAGAACGGGACCGTCACCCGCCTCGCCCCTTTCGGCGCTTTCGTCGCCTTGGGCGAAGGGGTGGAGGGGCTCATCCACATCTCCAAGCTGGGAGCGGGCAGGCGCATCAGCCACCCGCGCGACGTGCTCGAGGAAGGCCAGAGCGTCGAGGTGCGCATCGAGGCGGTGGACCAGGAGAACAAGAGGCTTTCGCTCTCCCTGGCGGCCATCAGCCGCGAAGAGGAAACGGCGGCGGCCGACTTGAAGGCCTACATGGAGCAGTCCTCAACGGACTCCCAGAGCCTGGGGACCATGGCGGACCTGCTGAAGGTCAAGAAGGAAGAGAAGGGAAAGAAGTAGGCGGCCCCTTAACCGGCCTTTTCCGACTGAAGGATTGAATGCCGCGAATCTTCGACAACATCGAACAAGAGCATAGTGCGCGATCCCCGGCCGCAACGGCATCGTGATTCGAAGAATCCATATCCCAATCCTTCTGATAAGCCTGGTCTTGACCCTCTGCGTCTATCTCTTGGGCCTGCGCTTCGCGAAGCTCTACTGGTCCATCGTCGGGCTGGAGCCCGCCGCAACGACGGCGGTCCCATACGCTCCTCCGGCGAACAAGCTGGTGGTCGTCCTGCTGGACGGCCTCAGATATGATGCGGCGATGCGCAAAGACTGGATGCCGTTTCTCAACCGCATCTCCGCCTCCGGTGCCCGGGGGCTGTCCCGAGCAGAGTATCCGACCTTCTCGCCTCCGGGGACCCGTGCGGTGTTTACGGGGACCGTGGCGCAACAGGTCTTCGGATTCCCGGGCCAGCCAGAGATGACCGTGGCGCGGGACTCACTGTTCAGGAGAGGCAAGGCCGCTGGCTTGCTCTCTTTTGTCAGCGGCGCGCCGGACATGACGATATTCCAAGGCCAGGCCGGGGAGGAGTTGATCCGCTCCTGCAGCCCTGGCGGCGCACCGCTGTCTGATGCCGCCTCAGTCGCGTACGCCGAAAGAATCCTCCAGTCCAAGGCGTGGGACATCGTGGCTTTGGACCTCTATTCCAACGACATAGAGTGCGTCGTCCTCACGCTCAACGTCCTGCTGACCCTGGGCCTGCTTTCGGCGGCGGACCCGCCGGCTGGCGGCGGCCGGCCCGGCTTCCTCTCTTCCGTGTGGCCCGGCACCGTGGTCGTGCTCATGGGGCTGGCGGGGTTTTCGCACCTGGGCAACCAGATGTCCTTCTCCGGGATCGCCACCATGCCCGGCTTCTTGGGCCGACAGCGCGCCTTCAGCTTGCCGCTGAGCATGGGCGTGGTCGCCCTGAAGAACAGCCTGCCCTTCGTCTGCTCCGCTTGGCTCCTCTTCCTCCGCCCGCTGGAGGAACGCCGCCAGGCCTTTCCCGTAATCGCCTTCTGCTTTACGGCGTTGATTGGGACGTTGTTCTCGCATCTGCAATACTATGTCGGCGACTGCCCGTATCTCCTCATGGATGTCCAGATGCCGGCTTCCCTCTGCGAGCAGATCGCGATCATGTCGGTCTTATTCGCAGTCACCATTTTGGCTCAGCTTCTGGGGCAGGCGCTGGCGTCGCGGGGACGGTGGGGAGGCGCCTCTTGATCGGCAGCGATAGATCTATTACGAGCGATATCCAGCTTCTTTGCTGGAATGTCTCAAAATAGTAATCTAGCGGCAATGGGCGCAAAGCCTGTCAAACCGGATTTCTTCACCAGGCTAAACCCTTGACCGGCCTTTTCCCCGAAGAAACGCCTCTCAAAGACCGGCCTCTGGCGGCGAGGCTCACCCCGCAGGCCCTCGAGGAATTCGTGGGCCAGGAAGCGATCCTGGGCCCGGGCAAGATGCTCAGGCGCTTGATCGAGGCGGACCGCGCCGCTTCCCTCCTCTTCTTCGGCCCGCCCGGCACCGGTAAATCGGCGCTCGCCCGGCTCATCGCGGCCCGCTCTAAGGCCCGCGTGGAATGGATCAACGCCGTGGCCGCGGGCGTGGCGGACTTAAAGAAGGCCGTCGAGACCGCCCGGATGCTGCTCGGCTCCGGAAAGCGCACCCTCCTGCTCGTCGACGAGATCCATCACTTCAACCGCACCCAGCAGGACGTCCTCCTGCCCTACGTCGAGCGCGGCGACGTGATCCTCATCGGCCTGACGACCGAGAACCCCTCCTTCTACGTCAACGCGGCCCTGCTCTCGCGGTTCACGGCCTTCGAGTTCGTACCCCTGCGAGAGGCGGACCTCGCGAAGATCCTGGACTTCGCGCTCAAGGACGAGGAGCGCGGGCTGGGATCCTATCGCTTGGGGCTGGAGCCCGAGGCCCGGGGCCACCTCCTGAAGATGGCGGGCGGGGACGCCCGCAAGCTCTTGAACGCCCTCGAGCTCGCGGCATTGACCACGCCCCTGGCTATGGACGGCCGGCGGCCCATCACCCTCGCGGTCGCGGAGGAATCCATCCAGCGCCGCTCCATCCGCTACGACCGCTCCTCAGACGAGCACTACGACCACATTTCCGCCTTCATCAAGTCCATGCGGGGCTCGGACCCGGACGCGGCCCTCTATTGGATGGCCAAGATGCTCGAGGCCGGCGAGGACCCCCGCTTCATCGCGCGCAGGATCCTCATCTGCGCCTCCGAGGACGTGGGCAACGCCGACTTCCGGGCCCTGCTCGTGGCGTCGGCTGCCGTCCAAGCGGTCGAGTTCCTGGGCCTTCCGGAGTGCCGCATCCCCCTGGCCCAGGCCGTGACTTTCGTCGCCTGCGCTCCCAAGTCCAACGCCGCCTATCTCGCCATCGACGCGGCCCAGCGCGAGGCGCGCGAAGGGCCCCGCCGCGAGGGTCCCCTGCACCTGCGCGACGCGAGCCTGGACGGGAAATCCCGGGGCCACGGCCAGGGCTACAAGTACGCCCACGACTTCCCCGGCCACTACGTCGAGCAGGAGTATTTGCCGGACCCGGTCCGGTTCTACGAGCCGACGGAGGAAGGCGACGAAGCCCGGATGGCCAAGCGCCTGAAGGACCTGCGGCGCAGGAAGAAGGAAGCATGAGGACCGCTTTAAAGCCGTTGACGGTCACGGAGCTCAACCGGCGCATCCACGACCTGCTCGAAGTGGTGGGAGAGGTCTTGGTCGAGGGAGAGGTCTCGGACCCGAAGACCTATCCTTCCGGTCATACCTATTTCACCCTCAAGGACGCGGAGTCCCAGCTCTCAGCTGTCCTCTTCCGGGGCGAGGCATCGGGCCTGAAGTTCAAGCTCGAGCACGGCCTGCAGGTCCTGGCGCGCGTCCGGGTCACGAGCTACATCAAGCGCGGCCAGCTCCAGATCATCGTCCTCTCTCTTGAGCCGAAGGCCCTGGGCGCGCTCCAGCTCGCCTTCGAGCAGCTTAAAGCCAAGCTCGCCGCGGAAGGCCTCTTCGCCCCGGAGCGCAAGAAGCCCATCCCCAGGTTCCCGGAGCGCATCGGCATCGTCAGTTCCCTGCAAGGGGCGGCCATCCGCGACATGCTGAGCATACTCAGGCGGCGCTTCGAAGGCCTGCACATCCGCGTCCTGCCGGTCGCGGTGCAGGGCGAAGGCGCCAAGGAGCAGATCGCCCAGGCCGTGCGCGACTTCAACGAGCACTTCCCGGACACGGACGTCCTGCTCGTTGGCCGCGGCGGGGGCTCGCTCGAGGACCTCTGGGCCTTCAACGAGGAGGTCGTGGCCCGCGCCATCGCCGCCTCCCGCATTCCGGTCATCTCCTGCGTGGGGCATGAGACGGACTTCACCATCGCGGATTTCGCAGCTGACCTGCGCGCCCCGACCCCTTCCGCGGCCGCGGAGCTCGTGGTCCAGGAGCGCGAAGCCCTCTTGGAAAGGCTCTCGGAGCTGGGCCGCCGCCTCTCGCTCGGCCTCAAGGGCCTGCTCAAGGCCCGCGAGGAGCGCCTGCGCTCTCTTTGCGCCTCCCCTTTTCTGCGCGACCCGCGGCGCCTCTACGAGGAGCGCGCCCAGAGGGTGGACGAGCTGACGGCCCGCCTGCCCTCCGGGCTGCGCCACTTGGTCATGCGCCTTTCCCAGAGGATCGAGCGCTGCGGGCCCGAGCGCCTGAAGACGGCTTTTTCGACGCGGCTCTCGCGCGTCGAGGGTGACCTCAGGCGCCATGTCGAGCGGCTCGGCGCGCTCAGCCCGCTCGCGGTGCTCTCTCGAGGCTACGCCATCGCGGCCAAGCTCGACGGCCGCGTCATCCGCAGAGCCCGCGACGTTTCGGGGGGCGAGCGCGTGCGGGTGAGGGTCCATGAAGGAGAATTCGACGCGGAGGTCAAACCATGAAAAAATCCGAGCCTTTTGAGAAGGGCCTCGACCGCCTGGAAGGCATCGTGCGCCAATTGGAGGCCGGGGAAAAGGGCCTGGAGGAATCTCTCGATCTCTTCGAGACCGGCACGAGCCTCGCCAAGGACCTGACCTCCAGGCTGGAGGAGGTCAAGCACCGCGTCGAAGTGCTGATCAAGCAAGGGGAAGGGAAATTCAAAGCCGAGCCCATGAAGGCGCCGCAAGGAGAGGAGTGAGATGGAAGCCAAAAAACGCATCGGGATCTTGACGGGAGGAGGGGACTGCCCCGGCCTAAACGCGGTCATCCGGGCCGTGGTGAAGGCCGCCACCATCCGCGGCTGGGAGTCCATAGGATTGCGGGGCGGCTTTGAAGGCCTGCTCAACCCCGCCCAAACCATGGAGCTCGACTACAAGAAGCTCGGCCACCTGCTCGTCTCAGGAGGCACCATCCTCGGCACAACCAATAAGGGCCGATTCTCCGCCAAGACCGGCCAGGGCGAGGTGCACCGCATCCCGGTTGCGATCCTGGACGAGGCCAAGGCGAACTTCCAGAAGCTCGGCCTCTCGGCCCTGGTCTGCGTGGGAGGCGACGGATCCCTGACCATCGCCCAGCAGCTCTTCGAGAACGGCATCCCCGTCGTGGGCGTCCCGAAGACGATCGACAACGACCTGGAGGCCACGGTCATCACCTTCGGCTTCGATTCAGCCGTCCACTGCGCCACCGACGCCCTAGACCGCCTGCACACCACGGCCGAGAGCCACAACCGGGTCATGGTCCTGGAGGTCATGGGCCGCCACGCTGGCTGGATCGCAATCTCGGCCGGCATCTCCGGCGGAGGCGACATCATCCTCATCCCGGAGATTCCATTCCACTACAAGAGCATCTGCGGCAAGATCATGGACCGCGAGAAGATGGGCCGCCGCTTCACGATCGTGGTCGCGGCCGAGGGCGCGAAGCCCGCCGGAGGCAGTCTCGTGACCCAGGGCGGCGGCTTGGACCGGGAGGTCCGTCTGGGCGGCATCGGCGCGCAGGTCGCCGAGCAGATCGAGAAGAAGACCGGCAAGGAGACCCGCGTCTGCGTGCTGGGGCACCTCCAGCGCGGCGGCGGGCCCACGAGCTTCGACCGCCTGCTCTGCACCCGCTTCGGGGCCCGCGCGGTCGAGCTCATCTCGGAAGGGAAGTTCGGGCACATGGTGGCCCTGCGGCCGCCGGACACGGTCTCGGTGCCCATCACCCAGGCCATCGGACGCCTGCGGCGGGTGCCCGTGGACGGGGACTTGGTTCAGACCGGCAAGTCGCTGGGCATCTGCTTCGGGGACTGGCCCGAAGGCGACTGGCCTTGAGAGAGAAATGGAAATGGCTCGCGGGCGGCGGGAAGCGCTGACGACCGCTCAAAACGGCGACATCGGGCCGGGGTGCGCGTCCTTCCAGGGCCTGGCGAGCCCGTCCTGCGCGCGGCGGCGCAGGCCCCAGGTGTCCGGCTCGGCCGCGGCCAGGCGGTACTGCTCGTGCGCGGCCTTATGGTCCCCCATCAGGTCCAGGAGCTGGCCCGCGCGGATGCGCGAATACACGGCCCACCGCGTGGGCGCGTCCTTGTAGCGGATCTCCGCGCCCGCCTTGAACTCCTCCAACGCCTCCCTGCGGCGGCCCAGAGCCCAGAGCGCGGTCCCTCTCATGAGGCGCCCCTTGGCTTCCTGCAAGGCCTCGTACTTCCCTTCCCGCACACTGAGCAGATAGGCGTCCACGCCCTCCAAGGCCTGGGGATATCGCCCCTGCTCGTAGAGCGCGACCAGTTCGGCCGCGTGGAGCATGGCGCTTTCGGGGTACATGGCGCGAATCTCCGCCATCAGGCGGGCCGCTTCCTTGGGGTCCCGCGCCCCGAAGTCGTCCTCGGTGAAAATCTCGACGAGGATGAGCTTGGCGGCCGTGTCCGTATAGCGCCCGGCCTTGACGGCTTGGTAGAGCTCCTTGATTCCGCGCTTCCTGCTGCCGCGAAGGACGATCTTCGCCAGCACGCCGATGAATCGGGGATAGGTGTCGGTGTAGTAGTCGTACATCCCGATGCCCAGCCAGGCGTCGCCCTGGGCGGGGTCGTGCGTGAGCGCGGCGCGGGTGTACTTGATGGCCTTGCGGCCGTTGAGGTACGCCTTGATCCAGCTCCTGCGCTGGGTCATCACGCGCGCGGCGAGGCCGAAAGAGGCTCCCAGCGACACCATCGCGTCGGTATCCCCTGGGTTGTTCTTGAGCCAAGCCTCGGAAGACCGGCCGGCCTCCTCGGCCAGCACGTAGAACCTTTCCAGGAGGGACGGGTCGCTCTGCTCCGTGCCGTAGATGTAGCGGGTCATCAGGGATCCGACCCGGCCGAGGTAGGCGTGCGGATGCCCGCCGCTCAGGTCCGCGGCCTTCTGGAACAATGCGTCCGCCTCGTCGAACTGCATCCGGTAGACGGAGTCGATCCCGCCGCGCAGGAGCTTGTCCGCCTCCTGAGATATCGAAGAGCCCGCTGCAGGGACGGACAGGAACAGGAGGAGCGCCAGGGAGGCGGGGCCTTTCATAGGCTCAGCTTGCCCTTCTTCCAGAGCGCCAGGGAGGCGAATGTCCTGGCCCAGAAGCCGGCCTTCTCCTCGGCCGGGTACTTGAAGAAATCGATGCTCCACCCGTATCGGGGGTCGATGTAGAGGTCCCTGAGCACGTTGGCGATGTGCTTGGCCTTCCAATCCGCGTAGATGAGCATGTCGTAGACGAACCCCATCAGGTTCTTAGGCTGGAGAGCCCTGGGATTGGGGTTATGCAGGATGCTCCTGGCGAAATCCGTGACCCGCCCATCCCGCTTCGCCCTTCCCAAGGCCTCCTGCCGCGGCAGGTCATCGGTCTTGTCGAACTCCTCATGGAACTCGAAGAGGGCGCTGCTCCGGTATTCGCGGATGAGGCCGATGAGGCTCTCGTCGGCGTCCGGGATGATCCCTGAAAACCGCCTGGAGTGCTCGGCCGCCTTCTCCAGGTCCCACATGCACTCCACGATTCTGTCCATGTCGCTCTCTTCGGCCGCGGCCTTGCCGTCGAAGCAGGCGCCCACGACGTCCACCAGGGGCGGGAGGTGGAACATGCGGTACTTGTCGTGGTTCTTCTTGTGGAGGCTGAAGGGGCTGCGGATCGACCGCATGAACGGCGAGCCTTCGGCCCAGGAGTTGTCGAAATTGATGCACCGGTCCACGCTGTCCGATACGGTCACGGGCAGCGCGCCCTCGGCCTCGTTGTTCTTGAAAGCCTCGATGGTGAGCAGGGCCACGTATTCCGCGAGCTTGCCCAGGCCGCTGAACATCCTCGCCGCCTCAAGCGAGACGCCCCAGCGCCTCTTGATGTCGCGCTCGTCCGTGTAGCGGCAGGCCGCGATCAGGTCCTGTTCAAGGAAGCCGATCTTCTCCAGCTCCGCGGCCGCCCGGGCGCCGAGCGGGTTTCGCCAGAGGAGATGCGCGCCGGAGGGCGTGTAGTCCAGGAGATACGGAAGGCCGCGCTTCCTGAAATAGCGCTCGACGAACCGGAAGACGGGAGCCATCTGCTTGAACCAGCAGCGCTGGGACTCCTTGTCGGTGTAGAGCTTATGGTTCTCCTCGAGCAGGAAGACCTCGAAATCCATGGGCATGAGCACGGAGGAGCTCTTCTCCCCCACCACCGGCAAATGCACCTGCATCCCTTTGCGGAGCGTGAACTTCTCCAGCTCTTCCACGGGCTCGACCGCCACAAGGAAGGAGGGGTCCCAGCCCTCCGCCAGCAGATCCCTGCCCGCGGCCACGACATAGTGGAAGCCCCTGAAGCAGTTCTTCAGCTTCCCGATGACTTTGGAGTAGTATCCCTGGGGGGTCATGTGCGTATCGGGAAGACGATGTTCAAGGCCCGGGCGTCCTCCAGGAAGGCGGGGATGTCCTTGGGGTCGGCCCGGCGGCCCTCGCGGCACATCACGAGCCAATCCCCCCAGCCTTCCACGCACCAGCCGCGGTTGGACTCAAGGTACTGGAGCGCCATGGGCTTGAAGACTTTTCTGACGTCGTCCTCGACTTGGCCCCGGAGTAGGTACGCCTTTGAAAATCCGGGGAAGCCCTTGAAGTCTATGTCCTGATAGCCGAACACGGAGCCGATCTTGTGGAGGAGGTTCTCCGGCCTCAGCTCGAAGCGCGGGAGACCCCGCCCCGCGCGCTCGAACGCGGCCACGCTCTGGCGGACCGTATGCTGGTTCTTGCCGCTGCCCTCGGTGTAGGAGTAGTCGAAGAGGAGGATGCGCTCCTTGCCCTCGCCGCCGCCTCTGAGGACGTTCATGAACTCCCTGCCGCGCCCAACCTCGAAGAGACGCAGGCCCATGAGGTTTTCGCGCAGCAGCTCCCGGTCCTTCGCCCGGAACTCCCATCCCATCCTGCGGGCCATTTCCGACATGGCCTCGGCGCGCTTGCGCGCCGCGTAGGACATCCAGGCGCCGATTACCCCCGCGCCCGCCAAAGCGAGGCCCACGACGCTCAGCTGCAATGTCAGCGGGTCCATGGATTCTTATGCGGATTATACGGCTTTATGGCTATACTATGAAGCCGCCGTTTCTGCGCGCGCCGCGAAGATTTATATCGGAAGACACCGGGTACGGCGCGCATATTTCTTGTAGCTCTGAGCGGTGAGCTCTGAGCCACGACCTCATGAGGAACGTTGACGACAAGCTCAC
>JACRDO010000065.1 GCA_016212885.1 Elusimicrobiota bacterium
CGGCATCGGCGCCGACCGGAGTGTCGGCGCCGGGGTTTTCATCCCGCCAACAGCTGCGGGATGAAAACCTTCAGCACGTCATGCGTGGCTCAGTTTTGATTAGCAGGGGTGGGTCAATTCTGGTTAGCGCCCGGGCACAAGCCGGACCACCAACAGGCGCGAAAACCCCAGCACGCCGGCGAAGAACCAGAGGACCCGATTCTTGCCGGTCACCGGGTCAGGCGCATTCCTGAGCTTGCCCCAGTCGAGGAGCAATGCCTCCCCGGGCTGGTGGACGATCTCCGGCACTACGCGGCGATAGGTCTCGCCCAGGTGCGTGAGCTTGTGGTTCTCGACATAGCGGTAGAAGCTCGAGCGGCTGACTCCGTCGAGACCCTGGGCCGGCAGTTCCTCCCAGATCGAGACGAAGTGCCAACCGGCCTCAGGCAGTCCCGAATCCACTCGTGCTTGCTCTCGAGCAGCCGGTGGGTCTCGGACACCTGCAGGCTCCGCCTGTCGGCGGTGTCCGGGAACAGGGCCTCGGGATAAGACGGCAGTGCGACCGGGCCTGGCCGGCCGGTATCATCGAGATAGCGGTACTCTTTGGCTTGTTCCCGCAGCCTCCGAATTCTCGATTTGCTGACGTGCAGATGGCTGGCGATCTGATTGACGCCAGCCTCGTGAATGAGCATCTCGACGATCTTGCGTTCTGTCATGCGCCTCCTGTTGACCTTGGTCACGATGCCTCCTTCCCGCGTGGGATGGCTGACATCGTACCCCACAACTTGGCCTTGCCGTACGGGCCTTACGGCCCATCGCCGGGTGGGTCCAAGTAGGTGGGATTTGCCCCGCCCAAACTGGGTCCGATTAGGTGGGATTTGCTACCGCGAAACTGGGTCTATGTAGGTGGGACGCAACACACTCAGATAGCTCAAGCTATCCTCGCTCCTCACGTCTAGCGCTTTCCTCAATCTCGGGCCTCCAGAAGTAAAGGGAATAATGACTCACTACACTAGGCAGAAGGCGGGATGATAGCCCAAATCGTGTAGATGGGATCCGCTCCCGCAAAACGGAGCGCACGTACGATCTTCATTCCTAAAGGAGTCTGGAGGATGACCCTCTGATCGCACTCGAACACGATGGCGAACCCGAATACCTCAAAACGATAGGCCAGCGTGTTCGGAAACGGCGGTTCCTGGAAGGGGACATAGCAGGTGTCCTTAGGCGGCCCATCCCTCCCCAACGCAATTAAGGCTGAAGAGATGGCCGCGTGCGCCTTGGGATGGGCTTCCCGAAGCCGGAGGTACTCCTCCGCCGCAGTCGGAAGAAAGACGACATTGTCGGGGACGGTCACTCAAACCAATTTCCTGAGCGAAACGGTCTTTCCGGTCCGCCGTTCTTGCGCCGCCTTGCGCAGGCGGGCGCGGATGGGTTCGCGCAGACTCCATTCGAGGTCTTCCGGGTCTATCGGAATGAGCAAAGCCAGAGGCTTGCCGTGCCGAGTGATGACGGCCTCCGTATGGTTCTTCTTGCCCATGGCCAGGATCCGGCTTATGTGCGTTTTCAGCTCGGCGACCGTATAGAATTTCATGCGCCCTCCGCAATATGACCATAGTTTAGACCATATTATGGTCATATTCAAGGGCGGCCGTGAAGCATTGGGCTTGGGACGGGGCTCCATACAAGGTAATACGAGCGAGAGGCAAAAAAGTTCCCCGCATGGAGTATCGCCCCCGGAGAACAGAGAGATGGGGCACAACAGCGTTCTAATTCATGATAAGATATCGGCTACGCTTACCACTCTAAGATTACATCAGCGTCAAATCAGATATTTCGGCGCCCCGGGTCGAGAGGCGCCTCAATGGATATCCAGAGCCGCGCTCCCAGCGGGCCGAGATCCGGCGCCGCTACCCGCCCATCGGCAGCTTCACGCCCTGCCTGATCGCCGTCTCCTTTGCGATGTCGTAGCCCGCATCCGCGTGCCGCGCCACGCCGATCCCCGGATCGTTCGTCAAAACGCGCAGAAGCCGCTCGTCCATGGCCTTGGTCCCGTCCGCCACGCAGACCTGGCCCGCGTGCAGGGAGTAGCCGATGCCCACCCCGCCCCCGTGGTGGAAGCTCACCCAGGAGGCCCCGGAGGCCACATTGAGCATGGCGTTGAGCAGGGGCCAGTCGGCCACGGCGTCGCTGCCGTCCAGCATGGCCTCGGTCTCGCGGAAGGGGCTCGCCACGGACCCGGTGTCGAGGTGGTCGCGGCCGATGACGATGGGCGCCTGGACCTTGCCGGAGCGGACAAGCTCGTTGATCCGCAGGCCCATCTGCGCGCGCTCGCCCAGGCCCAGCCAGCAGATGCGCGCGGGCAGGCCCTGGAACTTCACCTTCTCGCCGGCCAGCTCGATCCAGCGCTTGAGCCCCTCGTCCCTGGGGAAGAGCTCGAGGACCGCCTTGTCGGTCTCAGCGATGTCCCGGGCCTCCCCTGAGAGCGCGGCCCAGCGGAAAGGCCCTTTGCCCCGGCAGAAGAGCGGCCGGATGAAGGCCGGGACGAAGCCTGGGAAGGCGTAGGCGTCCTTCACCCCGGCCTTGTGGGCCATGGTGCGGATGTTGTTGCCGTAGTCGAAGGTCACCGCGCCCTGCTTCTGCATCAGGAGCATCGCGCGCACGTGCTCCGCGATGGATTCCAGGGCCCGCTCCACATAGCCCTTGGGGTCCTTGCGCCTGAGCGAAGCTGCCGCCTCGAGGCTCAACCCCTTTGGGACGTAGCCGTTGAGCGGGTCGTGGGCGGAGGTCTGGTCCGTGAGCAGGTCCACCTCGATGCTGCGCTTGGCGATCTCCGGAAGGATCTCGGCGCAGTTGCCCACGAGCCCGACCGAGACCGCCCGGCGCGTGCGCCGGGCTTCGAGGACGCGCTTTAAGGCGGCGTCGAGGGAGGTCTCCATGAAGTCGAGGTAGCCGGTCTTGAGCCTCTTCTCGATGCGCGCGGCCTCGACCTCCACGGCCAGGAAAGCTCCGCCGTTCATCGTGGCGGCCAGAGGCTGGGCCCCGCCCATCCCCCCCAAGCCGCCGGTTACCACGAGGCGGCCGGCGAGGGACCCGCTGAAATGCTGGCGGGCGGCCTCGGCGAAGGTTTCGTAGGTGCCCTGCAGGATGCCCTGGGTCCCGATGTAGATCCAGGAGCCGGCCGTCATCTGGCCGTACATCATCAGGCCCTTCTTCTCCAGCTCGTTGAAGACCTCCCAATCGGCCCACTTGCCGACCAGGTTCGAGTTAGCGATCAGCACCCTTGGCGCGCGCTCGTGTGTCCGGAAGACCCCGACCGGCTTGCCGGACTGGACCAGAAGGGTCTCGTCGTCTCCCAGCGCGCGCAGGGACGAGACGATCGCGCGGAAGCAGTCCCAGTTCCGAGCGGCCTTGCCCTTGCCGCCGTAGACGATGAGCTCCGCCGGCTTCTCGGCCACCTCGGGGTCCAGGTTGTTCATCAGCATGCGCAGGGCGCCTTCCTGCTGCCAGCCTTTGCAGCTTAAGACCGGCCCTCTCGGAGCCCGGACGATTTCCGGCGCTGAAACGCTCATGGGAGATGCGCTATTTGGCGCTCAGGTTGAACACGCCGTCCCAGTCCGCGGGAGGCGGGATGGCCGCGTAGTCTTGGCATGCGCTCAGGTAGAGCTTCGAGGGCTTGTCGCCCGGACGGAGCTTGAGGACTTCCTCGAAGCGCCCCTTGGCCTTCTCGAACTCGCGCTTGAGGTAGAGCTGGACCCCGTCCTCGTAGACCGGCAGGGCCTTGCGCCAGTCCTCGGAGAGCTGCCCCTTCTTGGCGAGGAGCTCGAAGACCTTGATCGGAATGGCCTTGCCGACGACGCGCACCGAGCCGAGGACCCGCGCCTCCACGACGGCCTTGCCCTCCTCGAAGGTGCTTTCGCTGGCCATGACGGTCGAGCCGAAGAACTTGTTGGCGCCTTCGAGGCGGCTGGCCAGGTTGACGTCGTCGCCAAGCACCGTGTAGGCAAGCTTGCGGGCCGAGCCGGTATTGCCCACGACCACCTCTCCGGAGTTGAGGCCGATGCGGACCGCCGGCTTCTCCGGGATGGTCGGGTCCACGTAGGAGTCATTGAGCTTCCGGATGGCCTCTATGCACTCGACCGCCGCCGTGCAGGCGCGCGCCCGATGGTCCGGGACGTCCACCGGGGCGTTCCAGAAGGCCATGATGCAGTCGCCGATGTACTTGTCCACGGCGCCCTTGTTCTCCAGGATGACGTCGGTCAGCTCGGTCAGGTAGGTGTTGAGGATCTTGATGAGGTTCTCGGGCGTCATCTTCTCGGAGATGGTGGTGAAGTGCGCGATGTCGAGGAAGAAGATGGTCATGTCGCGCTTGTCCCCGCCGAGGCGGATCTTGGAGGGGTCTTTGACCAGGATGTCCACGACCTCGGGCGACACGTACTGGCCGAACATCTGGCGCATCTCCCTCTTTTGCTTCTCCTCCATGAGAGCGCGGTGGAGCATGCGGAAGATGAAGACGCCCGCAAGGGCCAGGGTCGGAGCGCTGCATGCCAGGAGGTGCAGATGCAGGAAGAAAGAGTAGACAACGACCAGCCAGAGGGCCAGCGCGACCAGGAAGAGGAGGGTCGCGACCAGGGGAGAGAGCATGGTCAGGGCGAAGGCCACGGCCGCGAAAGCCGCGATCAGCGGAAGCTCCGTGAGCGGGTCGATCTTGTGCAGCAGCCTTTTGTTGAGGAGATTGTCCATCAGGTTGAGATGGACCTCGGCCCCCGGGGCCATCGCGTCGAAGGGGGTCGGGAAGTGGTCGAAGGCGGCCACGGCGATGGACCCAACGACCGCGATGCCCCCCTTCAAGGTGTTCTTCTCCTCCTCGCTCAGCTGGCCTTCCATCACGCGCCAGGCGGCCATGCGCCGGATGCCGAACTCGGTCCTCATCTCGGCCTTCAGCTGCTTGGTCTCGTTGTCAAAGACGTTCGTCTCAAACTCCCGGCTGCCGCGGATGTTCAGGCGCGCGATGTTGCCGAACTCGGACACGAAATCGTCGACCGGCCTGCCCTCGGAGACCGACAGGATCCTGAGCCCGAACACGGCTACCCTGTCCGGGTCGCTCAGCCAGCTCCGGCTGTCCTGGAAATTTTTCCCGATGACCAGCGGCGTCTCCCGCACCATGCCGTCTTGGTCCATGATGACCTGGTTGACGAGCCCCACCTGCTTGGCGGCTTTCCGAAGGCTCTCGAAGGGATAGCGGAATCTCACGCCTTTGCTCGAATCCGGGTCCACGTCGATGGCGTGGACCAGCCGGTCCCCGGCCTCCCGGGTGGCTTTCACGAGCGCCTCGTCGTCGGAGGCGCTGCCGGACTTGTCGGGGAACTGGATGTCGAACCCCACGACCTTCACGCCCAGCGCAAAAAGCTGCTTCAAAAGCTTGGCGTAGACCCTGCGCGGCCAAGGGTACTGGCCGATCTTGGCGATGGAGGTGTCGTCGATCGCGACGAGAGTGAGCCTGGAGTCCGCACTCTCCATCCCGCGGATGCGGAAGAAGGTGTCGAACCATTTGTTGTCGAGGTTGTAGAAGGAGCCCAGCAGGTGCATCAGCAGGAGCGCCGCCGTGAAGACGATGGTGAAATAGAGCGGGAACTTGGATTTCCGTTGCTTCTCTTGTTCAGCCATGGTTGGATTCTACCTCATTGGGAATCAATGGAATTTCATCCAAGAGAGCGCCCAGGAGGACGCTCGGGAGTACCAGCCTCCGGCCAGCAGGACCCCGAGGGCCGTGATCACCGCTCCCATCGCGCGCTCGACGGCCGGGAGGACCGGCGTGAGGCGCTTGAGCAGCGGCAGGGCCTTATCGACGGCAAGCGCGCAGGCCAGCAGGGGCAGCGCGAAGCCGGCCGAATAGACGCTGAGCAGGAACATGCCTTTCAAGACCGATCCCTCGCGCGAGGCCAGCATCAGGATCGCCGCGAGCACGGGCCCCACGCACGGGGTCCAGCCCGCGGCAAAGGCCGCTCCTACGACGACGGAGCCGAGCAGTCCCGCCGGCTTCTCGTGGAAATGCCAGCGCGCCTCCCGGTACAAGAAGGCGGCCTTCAGCCAGCCGATCATCCAGAGGCCGAGCAGGATCAGCACCGCGCCGCCGACGCGTTCGAGCCAGACGTGTTGGCGCAAAAGAGCCGATCCCAGCATCGAGAACGGGACGCCAAGGACAACGATGAACACGAACGAAAAGCCCAGGACGAAGCAGAAAGCATGGAGCAGGACCAGACGCTTGGACGCCCCGCTCAACAGGCCTTCGCACGTGGTGCCGGCCAGATAGGCCAGATAGACCGGGATCAATGGCAGCACGCACGGCGAGAGGAAGCTCGCTAGGCCCGCCAGGAAGGCCCCCAGCGCCATCAGTTCTCCGGGACGCCGACGACGCCCATCGCCGCGCCTGTCACCTCGCCGATCTCGCTGAGGTTCTCGATGACGCGGATTCCGACGCGTTTGAGAGCCTCGATCTTGGAGTCGTGCGTGCCGGAGCCCCCCTCGATGATGGCGCCCGCGTGCCCCATGCGCCGGCCCGGCGGGGCCGTGCGGCCCGCGATGAAGGCGAGGACGGGCTTGCTCATCTCTTTCCGATAGAACTCGGCGGCTTCCTCTTCGGCCGAGCCGCCGATCTCGCCGATGAGGACCACGGCCTTCGTCTCGTCGTCGGCCTCGAAGAGCCGCAGGATGTCGATGAAGGAGGAGCCCGCGATCGGGTCACCCCCGATGCCTACCACGGTGGACTGGCCGAGCCCTTTCTGGGTCAGCTGCCAGACCGCCTCGTAGGTCAGGGTTCCGGAGCGGGAGACGATCCCGATGGGGCCCCTCTTGTGGATGTAGCCCGGCATGATGCCGGCCTTGGCCGCGCCCGGGGTGATGACGCCCGGGCAGTTGGGGCCGATGAGCCTCACGGACCGCCCGGAGAGGGCCCGTTTCACCCGGGCCATGTCCAGGACCGGGATTCCCTCCGTGACGCAGATGATGACGGCGATCCCGGCGTCGGCCGCCTCGAGGATGGAGTCCGCGGCGAAAGGCGGCGGGACGAAGATCAGGGAAACGTTCGCCTGCGCGGAGCGCACCGCGTCGCCCGCCGTGTTGAACACGGGGACTCCAAGGTGCTGGGACCCGCCCTTGCCCGGCGTCACCCCGGCCACGATCCTGCTGCCGTACTCCATGCACAGCTTGGAGTGGAACGTGCCGGCCTCGCCGGTGAAGCCGTGCACCGCGATGAAGGAATTCCCGTCTAAAAGGATGCTCATGGCCGGCCTCCCGCCGCGGCGACCGCTTTCTGCGCCGCGTCCCAGAGGCTGTCCGCCAGGGTGAGAGGCAGGCCCGATCTTCGAAGAAGGTCTTTGCCCTCCTTCACGTTCGTCCCTTCCAGACGGACGATGAGAGGGACGCCCAGCCGGACCTTCCCGGCCGCGGCGAGCACCCCCTGAGCGATGACGTCGCAGCGCATGATGCCGCCGAAGATGTTGACCAGCACCGCTTTGACCTTGGGGTCCTTGAGGATGATTTTGAAGGCCGCCTTCACCTGGTCCGCGCTCGCCCCTCCGCCCACATCCAGGAAGTTCGCGGGCATCCCGCCGGCCAGGGCCACCGTGTCCATGGATCCCATGGCGAGGCCCGCCCCGTTGACCATGCAGCCGATGCTCCCGTCGAGGCCGATATAGGAGATCCCGACCTTCTTGGCCTCCCGCTCAAGGGCCGTCGCCTCGGGGTCCTTGCGGCTCTCGAAGGCCTTCTGCCGGAAGAGGGCGTTGTCGTCGATGACGATCTTTCCGTCGATGGCGAGAAGCCCCCCATCGGGCGTCAGGATCAGCGGATTGACCTCGACGAGCGAGGCGTCCAGCTCGATGAAGATTTTCGCCAGCGCGCAGAGGAACCGGACGAAGGCCCCCAGACCCGCAGCCGGAATGTTGAGCTTGAAGGCGAGGCGCCTGGCCTGGAAGGGTTCGATGCCCCGCACCGGGCAGAGGCGCTCCTTCAGGATGGCCTCCGGCTTGGACTTCGCCAGCTCCTCGATCTGCATGCCTCCCTCGGCGGAGGCGATGACGACCGGGCAGGCCTCCCGCCGGTCCATCGCGACCGACACGTAGATTTCGCGCTCGATGCGGGCGGCCTGGTCGACTAGCACCTCGCGCACCGTCAGCGAGCTGCCGTGGGTCTGGCGGGTGGCGATCTTCATGCCGAGCATGGCTTTGGCCGCTTCACGGGCCTCGGCTGGGGTTTTGGCCAGGCGCACCCCCCCGGCTTTGCCGCGTCCCCCGGCCAGGACCTGGGCCTTGAGCACCCAGGGGCCCTTGCCGGCGCGCTTGAGCGCCGCGGGCAGCTGGGCCGGCTTGGCGATGACGCCCCCGGTCTTCGGCACGGGAATCCCATAGCGGCTGAAAATCTCTTTCGCCTCATATTCAAGGAGTTTCATTGATCTTCCTTACGCCGCGGAACTGCGCGGCGCTATTTCACGTCTTTCAAGTAGAACTGCAGGGTGGTCGCGCCCACCTCGATGATGTCGCCGTCCTTGAGAGCCGCCTGACCGCTCACGCTGGCTCCGTTGATCACCGGATACCCGGGCTTGACGGCGACCAGGACGTAGCCCTCCGCCTTGCGGTGGATGGAGGCGGCCACCTCGGGGGCCGAGCCGAAGAAGCCGGCGCCCTTGATGGGAATCTGAACTCGGTCGGATTTGCCGATGTAGGTCGAAAGCCCCTTGAGCTCGTATTCCGGCTGGGCCACGACGCCCTTGAGCACCCGCAGCGCGCCGACCTTTTCGTCCGCCTTCGGGGCCTGGGCCGCCGCGGCCTTGGCCATGCTCGCCTGGGCCTGGGGGGAGAGGACCACCGTCTTCTCCGCGGCCGGCGGGGCAGCTGCGGGAGCGGGGGCCGCGGCCGCCTTCTCGTCGACGAAGACCAGGGCGTGCTTGGCGACTCCGATGGCGTCGTTGTGGCGCAGGCCCGCCTTCATGATGCGCTTCTCGTTGACAAAGGTCCCGTTCGTCGAGTCCAGATCTTCGACGAAGAACGTATCGCCGACCAGCACGATCTTGCAGTGGTGGCTGCTGACCGCCGGGTTGTCGATGACGATGTCGTTGTCGAGCTTCCGGCCGACGGAAAACGCCGGCTTGTCCAGCGGGATTTCCTTGATGACCGCGGCGTTGAATTTTAATAGCAGTTTCGGCATTCCTGAAACACTCCTCTTAAGCGCGACCACGGCCTACTTCTCGAACAACCTCCACAAAAAGCCCTTGAGCCCCATCGACGGGCCGGCGAGCGCCTTGGCCACGACGGCCGTGATGTTGTCCGCCCCGCCGGCCTCGCGTGCCGCCTCGACGAGGCGGTCGGCCGCCTCCGCGGACGTCGCGGAGGCCTTCAGCATCCCCGCGATCTCGCCCTCGGGCACCATCTTGGTCAGGCCATCCGAACACAGCAGGAGGATGTCGCCCGCAAAAAAGGGATGCTCGGCCACGTCCACCTCGACCTTCTCCTCGGTGCCGAGGGCCCGCGTCAGGATGTTCTGCAGGTTCGACTTCTCGGCCTGCTCCTTGGTGATCACCCCTTGGCGGACCTGGTCCATCACCAGGGAGTGGTCCTCCGTCAGCTGCTGCAGGCTCTGCGCTCGATACAGGTAAAGGCGGCTGTCTCCCACGTGCGCGACGCCAAGGGACTTCTCATCGGCGAGGACCGCGACCACGGTGGTGCCCATCCCGTGGTTCTTCGGGAAGGCGCGCGCCTTCTCGAAGATCATCGTGTTGGCGATCTGGACGATGTACTCCAGCTGGCGCAGCCGAATCGGGAGGCTCTCTCTGCCGCCCTCCGGCACGATCAGCTTCTCGCCCCCGACCATCTTCCGGCCGTACTCCAGGATCGTGTCGACCGCCAGGCGGCTGGCCACCTCGCCGGAGCTGTGCCCGCCCATGCCGTCGGCCACCACCAGCAGTCCGATCGCGGGGTCCACCGCGAGGCTGTCCTCGTTGCGTTCCCTCACGCAGCCTTTGTCGGTCTTTCCGGCGATGTCGATAGCCGGCCGCTTCATGATGGTTTTTCCGGGAAAGTCAATTTGATCGTCGCGTCCGGATCAAAGGACTCCTCCGTACTAGGAGCCGGCTCCGCCCGAGGCGCGGGTTCAAAGACCAGCGGGGCGGGGCTCTCCTCGGCCGGCTCTGCCGGCCCGGCTTCGACGACCGGCTCGGCATCCAGGGCCCGACTAACGTCGGGAAGCACCGGCTCCGAACGGCGTTGGGGCTCGGCCTCAGGGGCCCGACTAACGTCGGGAAGCACCGACTCCGAACGGCGTTGGGGCTCGGCCGGCCGCGCCGCCGGCTCGAAGGAGATGGGCTCGTCCATGCGGATCGTGGCATCCAGCGCAGCGCCCAGGTCCAGCACGTTCGACGCCGGCGCGGCTGCCGGCTCTCCGACGCCTCCCGGGATCGGCTCCTGCTCAGGAGCAGGGCTGGAAGGCTCAGCCGAAGCCTCCGGGACCGGCAGGGCGATGGCGATCTCTTCGGGCGTCAAAGGCTTGGTCGCGGCGGGCTTGGTCTCCTCCGCGCCCGCGGACGGCTTGTCGAAGGCTATCGGAGCGTCCAGCCTGATCGTGGCATCGGGGGATGGAACCTCGCCGGAACTCCCGGCGCCTGTCTTCGGCCCGAGCTCGATCTCAGCGGACGGCTGCGCGGACGTTTCGAAGCCCGCGGCTTCCAGCGCCCCCGGAGCGGCGTCGGCCTGGAAAGCCTCTTCGCCGGCGCCGGGCGTTGGGCCGAGCTCAATCTCGGACGACGCCTGGGGCGCGGGAGTTTCGGGCGTCTGGGGCTCAGCTGGAAGCCCCAGCGAGAATCCATGCTGCACTTGGACGGGATCGAAAGAAGCCGCGGCAGGCTCCTGCGGCGCGGGCGATTCGAGCGCCCTGCCGGGAAGCTCCAGCGAGAACCCATGCTCGATGTGAAGCCCGGCCGCCGGAACCGGCGCCGCGGGGGAAAGGGCCTCAACCGGCTCCGGGGCCTCGATGGGGATCGTCGTCTCGCCGTCCGCGGCAACGGGCTCAGCGGCCGCCTGCACAGCCGCTTCGGCCGACAGCTCGACGGCCGCAGGCTCAGCGGCTTCCTGCGGGGCGGCTTGCGCCGCGGGCTCGAAAATCGCAGCCGCTTCTTCAGGCTCGGAAGACGGCTCCGCCGCAGGCGCCTCCCGGGATGGAGCCGGCGCAGGAGCCGCGGCAGCGGCCGCCGGGGCTTCAGGGGCCCGGCTGGGAAGCGGGATCTCCGCACGCCGCGGGGGCTCGGGTTCAAGGTCCTTGCCGCTTTTGATGGCGGCGATGCAGGCCCGCAGGTCCGAGGAGAGCTCCGAGCCGCGCCGGTAGCGGTCGTCCGCCTTCTTCTCAAGGGCCTTATGGATGATCCTGGAGACGCCGCGCGCCAGCTTTGGGTTGATCTCGAGCGGCTCGGGCTCGGGGTCGTTGGCGATCTGGAAAAGGAGCGTCCCGATGCCTTCTCCGCCTTTGAAAGGCTTTTCGCCGACGAGCAGCTCGAAGAGGGTCACGCCCAGGCTGAAGAGGTCGGAACGGCCGTCCACCTTCTTGCCGGCGATCTGCTCGGGGCTCATGTACGAGGGCGTGCCCAGAACCGTCCCCGTCGCCGTCTTGGAGGAGGCCGCGATGCGCGCGATGCCGAAGTCGGCCACGCGCACGGAGCCGTCCTTGAGCAGCATGATGTTCGCCGGCTTGATGTCGCGGTGGATAATGCCCTGCGCGTGCGCGTAGTCGAGCCCGTCGGCCACGCGCGCGACGTACTCCATCGCGACCTCCGGCTGGAGCAGGCCCTCCTTCGCGCAGAACCTGCACAGGTCGTGGCCGTCCAGAAGCTCCATCGCGATGTAGCAGACCTCCTGCTCCTCGCCCGCGTCGAAGATGCGGACGATGTTCGGATGGTTGAGGGTGCCGGCCGATTCCGCTTCCCGGAAGAAGCGCTCCTTGATCTGCTTGGTCTCCTCGGGGGTGCCGCCCTCCTCGAGCATGAGGGTCTTGATGGCCACCTGGCGGTTGATCTTCGGGTCCTTGCCGAGGTAGACGATGCCCATGGCGCCGCGGCCGAGCTCCTTGAGGATCTCGTAGCGTCCCAGCATAGGCTTCTGGGCCCCGCCGGTGATGAGCACCGTGCCCTCGGCGGCCTTCTGCCCGATGCCGCCGAAGACGGCCCCCTCCGCCGCGGCCCCGAGGGTCTTGATCTTCGCCTCGATGTCCTTGTACTTGGGGTCCGCGCCGGAGATATGCTTGTAGACGTTGACGGCCTTGCCGTACTGGCGCTTGCGCTCGTAGTCGAGGGAGAGGTTGTAGAGCGTCTCCTTCATGTTGTCGTCGAGCGGGCAGAGGCGGAACTTCTCGAAGGCGAGGTCCAGCATGCCCTGGCCCTGGAACGAGAGCCCGAGCATCTTGTTCGTTTCGATGGCCGACGCCTCCACTAGCTCCTTGCCCTTCTCGGTGAAGACGAAGCGCCGGGTCTGGATGACGAGATAGCCGCAGACGAGCAGGAAGGAGGGATAGACGACCTTGACCCACTCCCCGCGAACTACGAAGAGGTAGAACCCGGCGCCGAGGATGCCGGCCAGCAGCAGGGTGGTCACGGTCGCGCCGCCCAGGGCCCTCAGGCGCGGCAGGCCGAACATGATGAACAGGCCGCAGAAGGCGATGAGCCCGAGCTCGAGCTTGGCCGCCCATTCCGGGCGCACGAGGAAGCGCTGGCCGAGGATGTTCTCGACTACGTTCGCGATGAACTCGACGGAAGGCAGGGTCTGGGCCACCGGGGTGACGTAGAGCGTGGCCACCGCGGAAGCCGAGAGCCCGATGATGACCATCTTGTCCTTGAAGACATCCAGGGACACCTTGCCCTTGAGCACGTCGAAGAAGGAGTAGTAGCGGAAGGTGTGGTCCGGCCCGCTGAAGGTGACGAGCATGGACTGCCCGTCCTCGAGCGGGATTTTCAGCTTGTCGATCGAGATGGACTGGCCCGGCGCGATGGATATCTCGCCGGGCTTCAGATTCAGCGAGCGGGCCACCAGCGCGAGCGCGTAGGAAGGGAAGTACTTGTCGCCGTACTTGACCGCGGGCGCCTCGCGGCGGACCACGCCGTCGATGTCCGGATAGATGTTGGTGTGCCCGACCCCCCCGGCGGCCTCCAGGAAGGGGAGGATGGGGTAGACCGGCTTGGAGCCCTCGATCGGCGGGGGCAGGCCCTCGGGGAGGGCCCGGCTGACCCGCGCCGTCAGCGCCGCGCTCGATAGGGCGGCGGGCAGCTCCTCGGCCTTGCCTCCGATCGTCCCCCCGGAGGAGAAGAACATGGGCAGGAGCACGTTCTGGGCCGTGGTCAGGGAGGCCAGCAGCTTGGAGTCCGTGTCGAGCTTGGCGGCGATGGAGGAGAACTCGACTTCGAACTCGGCCCCGCGCTGGACGATCATCTTGCTCTGGACGAGCTCCAGGTAGCGGGCCTTCAAGCCTTCGATCTCCGCGATGGCCGGGTTCTGCTCCGGCTCGCTGTAGACGATGTTGAGGCCCACGACCTTGGCTTTGGAGGCCGCGAGCATGTCGATCATCTGCGCGATGAGGGTCCGCGGCCACGGCCAGCGCCCCAGGTTGGCGATGGAGTCGTCGTCGATGGCGATGATGACGGGGTCCCCGGGCGGCTCGACGTTCATCCGGAGCTTGGCCCGCATGTCGTAGGCCTTGAACTCCAGGCTTTCCATGAACGCGCCGCGAACCACGTAGGAGCCGGCGACGAACAGCGAGATGACCAAGCCCAGCAGAGCGTCGATCAGCCAGGTCTTCTTCTTCATGGCATCGGAGGCCCGCAGTTTACTATATTTATAAGGAAAATGGCTCCCAGGCACGCCGCCCTTTCGCTCGCCCTCCTGGCGTCTTGGACGCCGGCGGCGGCCTCCGCTTCAAGCCCCGATATCCGGCGCCTGGCCGAGGAGTCCACGCGGGAAGCCCAAGCGCCGATGCCGGAAACGCTCACCGCGGGCCGCTACCGCTGCGTCGTGAAGGGAATCTTGTGCGAAGCCTGCAAACGCGCCATTCTGCGGGAGCTGCGCGCCTTTAAGGAGCTCTCGGAATCGAAGTTCGACGAGGAGAATCCCATCCTTTGGCTGAAGGTGGCCAAGGGCAAGTCCCTGCGCGTCAGCCGGCTCAGCAACGCGCTGCGCACGGCTTCGCGGCGGATGGACCTCGGCACGAAATACAGCTTCCTCGACATCCGCTACGTGCCGTAGGACCGACCGCCGCTCGCCCTCTCAAGCTTCTTACGTGCCGTAAAACATCACTCTTGGACTTCCTGTTGCCGATGCCTGGAAACATCCGGCATCGGTTGTCCAAGAGTGCCGAGGATAAGGAGAACGACCTATCCTCGGGACGCGAAGACGGTGATCTCCCCTTCCTCGACGTCCACGGAAAGCTGGACCGGCTTGCAGCAGACCTGGCAGTCCTGCACGAGCGACTGCCCTTCCTCTCCCGGGTCCACCCGCACGTCGAAAGACTCCCCGCAGTAGGGGCACTCGACTTCCACCCATCGGAGGTCTTCTTTCGGCGGGGGATTCTCGACCTGGAAATCCTCTTCCTTGAGCTTCGAGAGCTCTTCCTTTTTAGCGGGAAGAGGACTGGCTTTGCGCGCCGGCTTCGCCGCGGGCTTCTTGGCCTTCTGTTTCGTTTTCATGGCAGTGCCGATTATTATATAAACGTCAAATCCGTACTCGTCAAGAGGTATAATAGGGGTACGTTCCGCCCCTCAGCTTTGCTGCGGCCCCATGCCGGCTTGGGGCTGGCGCTGAGGGGCCATCCGAGAGGAGAAGGGGCGGTTTTTGCCCCTCAGCTTTTCTGTAGCCCCATCACGGCCTGGGGCTGGCGCTGAGGGGCCATCCGAGAGGAGAAGGGCTGCGGATGGGCAGTTAGCTCAGCGGAAGAGCACCTCCCTTACAAGGAGGGGGTCGCAGGTTCGATCCCTGCACTGCCCACATACCCCTGGACAAATTTTAAAATCGGGTTTATACTCTAGATGATGAAGCACAAGAGCAAAAAGGCTTCCGCATCGAACGGCAAGCGGGACAAAGCGAAGAAGGGAAGCTCCGGCCGGAACGGCAATCCGGAATGGGAGCACCTTGAGGAACGCTTCAACACCCTCAGCTCCGATTTCAACCAGCTTGCCGAGATGGTCGAGCGGGAAGATTAACCCGGGCGCTGGCGCGGTCCCGCTCCGAAGCCC
>JACRDO010000066.1 GCA_016212885.1 Elusimicrobiota bacterium
GCGTTGACGATCGTTTCGCGGATCGCTTCCTCCGGATACGCAGGACGTTCTACCCGCCTGGCCCCGCCCTCAAGATGGGCTTCAACGCCGGTATTGCGCCGGACGAATTCCACCGCCTGCTCCACAAGGCCGTTCTCCACGATGCCGTTCGCACTAAAGAGCGGGGTCATGGGTCCGCGAAGGCTTTGCCTTTCCCGTGCCGCATAATCTTTCTCTTTGCCGGGATAGGCGACCGCATCAATACCGGCCTGCGGAAGAAAACGGTTGATGTTCTTCCCGAAAAGCAACATGCCTGCAACCGTGCAAGGATAGGTTTCAGGCTCCTCGCTCAGAAATTCCGTGCTGAGCAGCAGGCTCCGCCACCCCGGGGTATCCGTGGGAACCGTCTGCTGGCGCACGCGACCGAAATAGTCCTCCAATCTTCGACGATCCAGGTCGTCCATGTTCGAGCCGGACACGGGCCGCAACTCAAGGCGGAAGGCGCCGCGCTGCTGGAAAAGCCTTTCCAGCTCCTCAGGGCTCGCTTCACGGCTTTGGCTCCCAACACGGACGTAATAAGTCCGGTGATTGTCGTGCCATACGTGGTGCACGGACCAGCCGCGGTCAACGCGAACAACAGCGACGTCCTTTCCGGGCTCCATCTCCCTCACGATTTCAAAATAGGGGATCAACTCGGGCCTTATCTTGTCCCGGCAGGCCGTCATGACCCGCTCTTCCAGATTTTCGCGCGCTATTCCATGCACCGTTCCGTCGTCATTGACGCCCAATACTAGAACGCCCCCTCGCAGGTTTGCGAAGGCCACCAGCTCCTTCGCAAAAGCGCGGTTGTCGATGGCATCGCGCTTGAATTCGACGCCTGAGCCCTCGCCATTGAGAATGACCTCGATAAGTTCGGTTTTCAGCATTCCTCAACCTCCGCGCATTCCCTCCCAAGTTAAATCACGGTGCTGTAGGAATCTTAAGCGCATCCCCGCGTAACGTAATAGGCGTTATCGTAAGTTGTACCCTGCTGCCGGCGATCGCCGGCGACGGCTTCCCGACCTCGAATTGGGAGTATATTACCACAACCGTAGCGATTTAGCGATTTTGGAGTCGCTGTGAGCGCGGCGTGAGAGGAGTACGACCTTCACGCCGGGGAGAGATCGTCCAAACTTTTTTCAGGCTCATTCCCGATTAGACAAGACTGCGGGCAGGGTGAAGAAGAAGCTCGCTCCTTTTCCGAGCTCGCTTTCGGCCCAGATGCGCCCGCCGTGCCCGCGCACGATGCGCTCGCAGATGGCCAGCCCGAGGCCGGAGCCGCGCTCCCGCGCCAGGGTCTCGGTCTCGCCGACCTGGTAGAAGGTCTCGAAGATCCTGTCGAGCTCGTCGGCCGGGATGCCGGCCCCGGTATCCCGCACCTCGAAGCGCACGAAGGCCCCGTCCTGCTCGGCGCGGATCGTGACGCTTCCGCCCGCGGGAGTGAACTTCAAGGCGTTGGCGACCAGGTTGCCGAGCGCCCGGTGGGCCAGTTCGGAGTCCGCCTTCACCGGCGAAAGGCTCTTGGGGATGAGGGCTTTGAGCCGGATCCCGCATTCCTTCGCTTTCGGCTCCTGGCCGGCCACCACGGGGTTGACGATTTCCGAGACCGCCGTCGGCTCGATCCTCATGGGGAATTCCCCGGTCTGCAGCCTCATCGCGTCGAGGATGCTGTCGATGTAATCCCACAGCCGCACCGCGGAGTCCAAGGAAGACTCCATGTACTTCTTCTGCGTCTCCGTCAGGGGCCCGATGCCGCGCTGGAGCATCATCTCGATGCTCGCCTTGATGCCCGCCAGCGGGGTCTTGAGATCGTGGGTGAAGCTCTCGACGATGCGCCTCTTCACCTTGTCGAGCTCCTGCAGGCGCTCCGCCATCTCGTTGAATTTCACCCGCAGGGCCCCCAGCTCGTCGCGCCGGGCGTCGTCGGGCAGGCGGTAGTCCAGGTTGCCCGCGCTGATCTCGCGCGTCGCCGCGGCCAGGGCCTCGATCGGGCGGATCTGGGCCCGGGCGACCAGGACCGCGACGAGAAGGCCCAGCAGCATCGTGATCCAGCTCACGTGCGTCATGATCCAGAGGGTGCGCGCGAGGCGCTCGTTCATCTGGGCTTCCAGCGTCGCGGCGTCGTAGCCTATGCGCGCGAGCCCCGCCCCGCGGCCGGGGACGCGGATCGCATGCGACATCTCCCAGATTCCCTCGGCCGCGCCCGAAGCCTCCGGCGCTTTGCTACCGATCTTTGCGGGGTCCGAGTGAGCGAGGACACTGCGGTCCGCGTCCAGGCAGTCGGCGTAGCGGACAGCCGGGCTCATGCTGAAATACTGGAAATGCTCCTGCGCGGCGTCCCAGTTGCCCGTGACCATGGCCTCATGGCATACGGACATGGCCAGCTGCACGCTCTGCATGGCCTGTCGGTACATCCCGGTCACCTCGGACCGGCGCTCCATGTAGAAGTACACTCCGGTGAAGAAAGCCTGGCTGAGCAGGATGAGGCCCAGAATGGCCAGCGAGAATCGGACCCAGAGTCTCACGGGGAAAAAAAGCCCTCCTCTTGGAGGGCTCCATCTCCTGGGAAAATCTTGCGCCCTACAGGAATCGAACCTGTACTTACAGCTCCGGAGGCTGCCGTGATATCCATTTCACCAAGGGCGCCACGGGAGGATTGTAGCACACTTCAGCGGCCGGCTTCGACCGGGACGCCGAGCGAGCGCGGGGTGAGGATGTCCCAGGTGTAGTTGTTGCGCGGGTTCCAGAGGATCCAGCTGTCCACGCCCTGCCGGTGCGCCGCGAGTATCTGCGCCCTGACCTGGGCCGGGCCGTAGCGGACCCCGTGGATGGAGAAGTCCTGCAGGTAGGGCCTCAGTTTGCCCGCCCGGCCCTTCAACTTGGCCTTCGCGTCGCGCAGGCCCCAAAGGATGATCTTGTACGGCTCCCGGTTCGGGTTGCTCAGCCCGTACTCCTTGCGCGCGTAATGGGAGGGATACATCATGGGGCTGATGTAGTCCACCAGGTGCGCGAACTTCCCGATCTCCTGGCCGATGCCCATGTCGTTTTTGACGGTCGTGGTCAGGCCGAAGACCGCTATCGAGACCGGCTTGTCCGTGTGCGCCATGCGCTTGCGTGCGTACTCGAGGAACTCGCGCAGGCTCGCGATGGCGGAGACGCGGGAATGGCTGGGGTTGGAGTAGCGGCAGAGCTTCGTGTTCCCGTCCGATGGGAAGCGGATGTAGTCGAACTGTATCTCGTCGAACCCGAGCTGGGCGGCCCGCACCGCGATGCCCAGGTTGTAATCCCAGATCGGGCGCTGGTAGGGGTCCGTCCAGGCGATCCCGTTCTGGTTGCGCCAGAGCTTCCCGTCCGGGCGGCGGCGGGCCAGGTAGTTGTCCTTGAAGACCACGATGCGGGCGATGACGCGCAGGCCGGCTTCCTTCAGCTCGCTCAGCATCTGCCGGGGGTCCGGAATGGCCGGCAGGTAGGAGCCGTACTCCGACGCCTTCGCCACGCCCGGGATGTAGACGCGCCCGTCCGTCTCCTTGAGCGGGATCACGACCGCGTTGACCACTGTCCCTTTCAGGCGCCGCAGGAAGTCCCGGCGCAGATTCGGGGTCCCGGCGACCCAGGAGGTCAAGTGCAGGGCCCGGCAAGCCGGCCCGGTCGAGATCGCGGCCGCGGAATCTTCGGACTCTTCAATGGGGGCCTTCTCCTTCCCGATGTCCGTTCCCGGCTCCTCCTTGGCCGGCTCTTCCTCGACCTCGAGCTCGACGGCTTGTGCTGTTGTCGGAGCTTCAATCGGGCTCGTGGAGATATCCAGCCGCGGCAGGGCAATATTCCCTGTCGCGGGCGGGAGGGTCTCGTCGGTGGAGATGTCGCTCGCGGCCTCTGTAGACGCCTGCGGGATGCCGAGCTCCTGCGCGGCGGGGCCGAGCGAGGGCAGAAGGAGGAGCAGCAGCGGGATCGATGACATCCGGGTGTTTTCCGCGGCTGATTATAGTATTTGTCGCAAGCCAACGACGATGACGTTGACGCGAGCCGTTCCGGGCGCATAGGTCCTTGGGCCCAGGCCAGGCCTGGGCCCAACGCCTCTTTTTTCCTGGGCCCAATGGGGTATCCTTACTTTAGTCCGGAGGTGGATGATGCGTCGAGCGGCCTTTTCGCTGTGCAGCGCAGCCCTGTTCGCTCTCCTCGTGACGCCCCAAGCCCCTCAGACCCTCTGCCGCGGCTTCCTTCCGCCCAACGACATGAAGATCCCGGTCGGCTGCGCGGAGTCCGTTAAGAGCGTCTGCCCCGCGGGCGCGGCCGCCTCCAAGGGCTTAAGCGAGGGCAAGTTCAACGCGGTGCTGGACCGCATCGAGGCGATCTACGGGCCCGTCGTCGAGGCGCGCGGCGCGACCCTGGAGATCAACCGCTTCTGGGAAGATCCGACCGTGAACGCCTCGACCCAGCGCATGGGAAGCCGCTGGATCGTCAACATGTACGGCGGCCTGGCCCGGCACGAAGCCGTCACCCAGGACGGCTTCGCCCTGGTGGTCTGCCACGAGATCGGGCACCAAGTGGGCGGAGCGCCCAAGGTCCCAGGCGCTTGGGCTTCGATCGAAGGGCAGTCGGACTACTTCTCGGCCCTCAAGTGCATGCGGCAGGTCTTCGCCGATGCGGCAAGCAAGGGCTTCACCCGCAAGCCCGGCTCGGACCCGACCGCGGAGAAGGCCTGCGCGGAGCAGTACAAGACCTCGGCGGGAAAGGCCCTCTGCCTGAGGTCCGCGATGGCGGGCCTGTCGGTGACCGGCCTCTTCCAAGCGCTCCACAACGAGGACACGGCCCCGCAGCTCGATACTCCGGACACGAGCGTGGTCTCTCAGACCGACAGCGAGCACCCGGCCACCCAGTGCCGCCTCGACACCTACTTCCAGGGTTCCCTTTGCACGAAGCCCGCTTCCGAGGCGGTGAGCGACAAGAACCCGGCCGCCGGGACCTGCACCCGCTCGCAGGGCTACAGCGTCGGCCTGCGGCCTCTGTGCTGGTACAAGCCGCCGGCGAGCGAGCGCAGCCTCGATATCGCCCGCTTCGGGGCCCCGGCCGCCCAGGCCAGGGAAGCCCTCTCCAAGAGCGACGCGTTCCGCAGCCTGAGCGAGGGCTCCGGCCTCTGGCAATAACGCTCACAGCGGTCCTGCTCGGGGCGCTTTCGTGCGCCGAGGCCCAGCTCAAGTCTGAGGCGCCCAAGCCCGAGGGTTTGATCGAGTGGGTGACGCTCTCCAGCGGGACCTTCCGGATGGGCTCCGAGGACGGGTATCCGAACGAGAAGCCGGCCCGCCGGGTGAGCGTGAAGGCCTTCCAGCTCGCCAAGACCGAGGCGACCTACAGGCAGTACCGGGCGTGCGTACAAGCCGGGGCCTGCATGCCGGCCTTGGACTGCGCGCCGCTTAAGTTCCAAGGCGACGAGCATCCGGTCGTGTGCGTGGACTGGAGGCAGGCCAAGGCTTTCTCAGAGTGGGCCGGCGGGAGGCTGCCTACCGAGGCCGAGTGGGAGTACGCGGCCCGGAGCGCGGGCAAGGACAGGAAGTACCCCTGGGGCGACGAGGAAGCGACCTGCCGGCGGGCCGTCATCTCGGACCTGGAGCGCGGCTGCAACCGCGAGAACACCTGGCCCGTGTGCTCGAAGCCGGACGGGAACACGGAGCAGGGGCTCTGCGACATGTCCGGCAACGTCTGGGAATGGGTCCAGGACTGGTACCACGATTCCTACAACGGAGCCCCGAGCGACGCCGGCGCGTGGGAGCGCCCAGCTGGCGAGCGCCGGGTGCTCAAGGGCGGCTCCTGGGACCGCCGCGCAAGGCGCGCCTGCGGCGCCGCACGCTTGGACGAGCTGCCGACCCTGCGCCTGCCCAACATCGGGTTCCGGCCCGCGAGGCCGATTCCAGGGGCCGAGCCGGGCAAGAAGTAGATCGCCTACCTACGGGATTGTTGCAGCGCGAGTGACTCGTCAGCACTTAACATATGCACATCTATGATGCATAGTAATATGTATGAGAACGACACTGATAATTAGAGACGACGTTTTGAAGCGCGCCGCGGAATTGACCGGCACACATGAAAAGACCGCACTCATCCATGCCGGTCTTGAAGCGCTGATTGAAAAGAAAGCCAGAGAGCGTCTTGCGGCGCTCGGCGGTTCGGCGCCTCGCTTTCGCGCAGGCCGCAGACGTCGATGATCCTGGTAGATACATCCATTTGGGCCGACCATCTTCGAGAGACGGAACTAGGGTTAATCGCAATGCCACTCACTTAAGCCGGATGCTCGTCGTTGCGCAGGTAGCCGCTCATCTTGATTTTGACGCGCCTCTGATAGCGCCGCGCCGAGCGCCTCGGCGGCAGAACCAGTGCGCTCATCTCGATACGCATGTCGCGAATCA
>JACRDO010000067.1 GCA_016212885.1 Elusimicrobiota bacterium
CAAGAACGTAAGGACTATATCGACAGGATTTTGAGCGGCCAAGCGGCCCAAGATGTCGAGGACTGGCGCGATATGCAACAAATCAACCCTGCGTTTAAGGAATACTTCCAGAAATGATACAGGTCATGCCCCGACATTCCGAGATCATTTCAAGGCGTGTGATGCTCCTGGTCTTGTTCGCTTGTGTTTTATCCGGCTTCTTGGTTTTTGAGGCGAAGGCGCACAGCGAAACTAAGGAAACACTCGACTCAAATCCGGCGTGCGCGCGGATTCGCACGAACGCAGCCCTGAGTGTGACGGCCAGCACACGCAGCCTCAACATTACTTTGGTCAACAATGATCAAGTCCCTCTATGGGTCCCCCAGACCGAAGATACTTACAGGATCGGCGCCAAAACAAGGGTAACAACCATCTGGTATGGGTATTTCCAGGAAGCATATCCCGGCCATATTAGTCTCCATTACGTAATTGAGCCAATGCGGAAGATCGGTCCAAAGCAAACGAATCATTGGACCTTCACTCCTTCGCCAGGTGCCCCATTCGATTCCCTGGTTCCTGGTTTTTTGGTTAGGGTCCGTATGCGTGTGGCGCTGAAGGCCTTTGCAAGCGAGGGACGGGCGGGAATGAAGCGGTTGAACGCTCTTCTCGCGGAATCGTGCGTCATCGAGACATCGGCCAGGATGCCGTCGAAATAGCATGACCGAGGAAATGCGATAATGTTCGCGGCGGAGATTTCGGGAGGAAAGAGGATATGAGCCGCTCGACAAAGAAAGGGCCCTTCGTGGACCAGAACCTTCTGAAGAGGGTTCAGAAGATGAACGAGGTCAGCGAGAAGAAGGTGGTCAAGGTGTGGTGCCGCTCCTGCACCATCATTCCGGAGTTCGTCGGCCACACCTTTGCCGTCCACAACGGGCGGAAGTTCTTCCCGATCTACATCACCGAGCAGATGGTCGGGCACAAGCTCGGAGAGTTCGCTTTTACCAGGCTCTTCAAGGGGCACGGCATGGCCCATACGAAGGAAGCCACGGAGCTCACATAATGGAAGCCACCGCGCATGCAAGGTTTCAGAGATACGGGCCCCGGAAGGTCCGCCAGGTGCTGGATCAGATCCGAGGCAAATCCGTGGAGAAGGCGGAGGAGCTGCTGCCGGCCATCTCGCGCAGCGCCTGCGTGCTGGTCGGCAAGGCGCTGAAGTCGGCCACGGCCAACCTGCAGCACCGGCTGGGGAAGGGCGTGGACCCGGGCACGATGTACGTCAAGGCGGCCTGGGTCGGCCAGGGCCCCATGGGGCATATGCGGCGCGTGATGCCGGCGCCCATGGGGCGGGCGATGACCTTCAAACGCAAGGTCTGCCATCTGACGATGGTCGTCTCGGACGAGAGGGGATAACGATGGGTCAGAAGATACATCCGAAATCCGTGCGCCTGGGCTACATCCAGGATTGGGAGTCGAAATGGTTCTCCTTGCGCGATATGCCGGCCCTGATCGGCGAGGACTACAAGATCCGCCGGCTCGTGCGCGACCGCTTCCGCCTGGCGGCCGTCTCCTGGATCGGCATCGAGCGGGCCGGCTCCTATCTGCACGTCCACATCCATACGGCGCGCCCCGGCGTCGTCATCGGCAAGCGCGGCGCGGACATCGAGGCCATCAAGAACCAGATCGAGGCCATGACGAAGCGCACGACCGTCATCAGCCCCAAGGAGATCAAGGAGCCGGAGCTCGATGCGCGGCTGGTGGCCGAGGCGATCGCCATGCAGCTCGAGCGGCGCATCGCGCATCGCCGGGCCATGAAGCGCTCGATCGAGCGGACCATGCAGGCCGGGGCCCTCGGGATCAAGGTGGAGGTCAAGGGCCGCGTCGGCGGCGCCGAGATCGCCCGCCGCGAGTGGCTGCGGGAGGGGAGGGTGCCGCTCCATACCTTCTCGGCCGACATCGACTACGGCCAGATCGAGGCCAACACGACCAGCGGGACCATCGGGGTCAAGGTCTGGATCTACAGGAAGCAGTTCTTCGCGAAGACGCCCAAGGAGCTCCTCCAGCAGGCGCGCGAGGAGAGCCAGGGGAGCATGCCGGTCGAGATGGCCGCGGTGGCGGCGCCCCTGGGAGCCGCGAGCCCGGCTCCGGCGGCCGAGAGCGCAGCTGCGCCGGCCGCGGACGCCGCAAAGACGGCCCCGGAGCAATGACATGCTGATGCCTAAGCGCGTCAAGTACCGCAAGCCGCACAGCCATCCGCGCATCAAGGGCGTCGCAAAGCGCGGCACGGAGATCGTCTTCGGCGAGTACGCCCTGAAGGCGCTCGAGCCCAAGTGGATCACGGCGCGCCAGATCGAATCCGCCCGGACGGCGATCGCGCGCTTCATGAAGAAGGGCGGCAAGCTCTGGATCCGGATCTTCCCGGACAAGGCGGTCACGAAGCACCCGGCGGAGACGCGCATGGGCAAGGGAAAGGGCGCGCCCGAGCATTGGGCGGCCGTGATCCGGCCCGGCCGGATCCTCTACGAGATCGGCGGCATGCAGGAGGAGGCGGCCAAGCACGCGCTGAGGCTGGCTTCCTATAAGCTGCCGATCCGGACGAAATTCGTCGCGCGGGATTAGTCTGATGAAGATCAAGGACAAGGAAGCGAAGAAGAATCTTTCCGCGGAGGAGCTACGAGCGGAGCTGCTGCGGCTGAAGGAGAAGCGGTTCAAGCTGCGGATCAAGCATAAGGTGACTCCGCTGACCAATCCGTTGGAACTGCGCAGCCTCCGCCGCGACATCGCGCGGCTGAAGACCTGGATCCGCGAGAAGTTATAGGGAACAACCCGGTTTAGGAGACGACTGTTATGGCCACGGCAACGAAGAACGAGACGGCTGGCCCGGAGCGCGGACGCAGGCATCTGTTCCAAGGCACCGTCGTTTCGGACAAGACGGACAAGACGCGCGTCGTCATGGTCGAGCGGCAGGTCCGCCACGCGCTCTACGAGAAGATCCAGCGCAAGCGCTCGAAATTCTACGTCCACGACGAGCGCAACGAGTCCCGCGTCGGGGACTTCGTCGAGATCGTAGGGACGAGGCCGCTTTCGAGGCTCAAGCGCTGGCGGCTGGCGCGGATCGTCAAGTCTGCGCCGAGATCCGCGTCCGCCAAGACCGTGGCCCATGCGCCGCAAGAGGGCGAGGCATGATCCAGCTTCGGACCATCCTGAACGTCGCGGATAACTCGGGGGCCCGGAAGCTGCAGTGCTTCAAGGTCCTCGGCGGCCACCACCGGCGCTATGCGTCGCTGGGGGACATCGTCGTCTGCTCGGTTCGGGACGCCATCCCGCATGCGGCGATCAAGAAAGGAGAGGTGGTGAAGGCCGTCATCATCCGGATCCATCAGAACCACATGCGCAGGGACGGCTCCTACGTCCGGTTCGACGACAACGCCGCGTGCGTTATCGACGAAAACAACGAGCCGAAAGGGACGCGGGTCTTCGGCCCCGTCGCGCGCGAGCTGCGCGAAAAGGAGTTCCTCAAGCTCATCTCGCTTGCGCCGGAGGTCGTCTGAGGCCATGGCAAAGCTGAAGATCAAGAAGAAGGACACGGTGCTGGTGCTCAGCGGCAAGGACAAGGGCCGCAAAGGCGAAGTGCTCAGGGTGTATCCGGACGGTGCGCGCGTGCTCATCGCGAAGGTCAACATGACGACGAAGCACGCCAAGCCCCGTCCGCCCGCGCAGCCCGGCGGCATCCAGAAGCGGGAAGCCCCGATCCACATCTCCAAGGTCATGCTGGTCTGCTCCAAGTGCGAGCAGGCCGTCCGGCCGAAGCTCGACAAGCTGGCCAGCGGAGAGCGCGTGCGCGTATGCCGCAACTGCGGCGAGGTGGTTCTCTGATATGGCGGAGAAGGAAAAAGAGAAGGAAAAGGCGAAGCAGCAGCAGAAGCCCGCGGCGAAGCAGCAAAAGCCGGCGCAGAAAGGCGAGGCCAAGCCCAAGGCCGCGCCGGTCAAGGCCGTCATCGAGAAGCCGGCGGAGGCCCCCAGGCTCAAGCGGCGATTCTTCGATGAGATCGTGCCGGCCATGATGGACGAGCGCGGATATGAGAACGTCTTCGAGGTGCCGCGCTTGAAGAAGATCGTCATCAACATGGGCGTCTCGGAGGCCAAAGAAAACATCCAGGCCCTGGATGCGGCCCGGGACGATTTGATCGTGATCGCCGGCCAGATGCCGCAGGTGCGCCGTGCGAAGAAGTCGATCTCGAATTTCAAGCTGCGCGAAGGCATGCCGATCGGCCTGAGGGTGACCCTGCGCGGCGACCGGATGTACGAGTTCATAGATCGGCTCATCGCGATGGCTGTCCCCCGCATCCGAGACTTCCGGGGCCTTGAGCCGCGCGGGTTCGACGGCCGGGGAAACTACAACCTAGGCCTGCGCGAGCAGTTGATCTTCCCCGAGATCAACCTGGAGAAGGTCGGCAAGACGCGCGGCATGAACGTCACCTTCGTGACGAGCGCCAAGAGCGACGAGGAGGGTTTTGACCTGCTCGACAAGCTCGGAATGCCGTTCAAGAGGCCTGCGAAGCAGGCCAAAGAGGCGAAGCCGGCTTAAGCCGGGCTGAGGATCCGATATGGCGACAATCGCATGGGTTGCAAAGATGAAGAAGCCTCAGAAGTTCGCGGTGCGCTACCGCAACCGCTGCCAGCTCTGCGGCCGGCCGCGCGCCTACATCCGCGACTTCGGGCTTTGCCGGATCTGTTTCAGGAAGATGGCCCACCGCGGGCAGATTCCCGGCGTGACGAAATCTTCGTGGTGAGCTTGGGAGCATCGAAATGGACCCCATTGCAGACTTTTTGACCCGCATCCGCAACGCCAACCTGCGGCAGAAGGATCGAATCGACGTTCCGCTATCGAACTTGAAGGCCGAGATCGCCCGGATCCTCAAGGACGAGGGATTCATCGCGAACTACAAGACGATCTTCAACGAGAAGCGCTTCGGCACGCTGAGGGTTTTCCTGAAGTATTCGCCGACTAAAGAAGCCGTCATCCGGGGCATCAAGCGCGTTTCCCGTCCCGGGCTGAGGATCTACCGCTCTTATAGCGACATCCCGCGCGTTCGGGGGGGCTTCGCGGTGACGATTCTTACGACGCCGAAGGGGCTTCTGACGGACAGGCAGGCCCGCGAGAAGAAGGTCGGCGGCGAAGTGCTGTGCCAGGTATGGTAGAGGAGGGCGTATGAGCCGTGTCGGCAGGCAACCGATTGCGATTCCAGAGGGTGTGGAAGTCGCCCTATCCGGGACGATAGTCCGAGTCAAGGGCCCGGGCGGGGAGCTTTCTTTCCAGCTGCCGCCGGTCGTGCAGGCGGAGAAGAAGGACGACAGCCTCCTGCTGAAGGCCGATGATTCAGACCCCGGCGTGCGGGCGCTCTACGGAACGGCCCGCACCCGGGTCGCGAACATGGTCCACGGAGTCAAGACCGGGTTCAGCAAGGCCATCGTCATCGAAGGACTCGGATTCAAGGCTGAGCCGGAGGGGGAGAAGCTGATGCTGAGCATCGGCTATTCGCATCGCGTCGCTTTCCCCGTGCCGAAGGGCATCAAAGTCGGGGTGGACAAGAAGCAGACGACGATCTCCTTAAGCGGCGCAGACAAGGAGCTTGTCGGTGAGACCGCCGCCCGCCTGAGGGCCCTGCGGCCGCCGGAGCCCTATAAGGGCACTGGGATCCGGTATCAGGGCGAGAGGATCCAGCGCAAGGCCGGCAAGACGGCGGCAGGCGCCGGGGTCGGCGTCGCCGGCGCCGCCGGCGTGAAGAAGTGATCTTGATTCAACGGGAAGGTTTTGCGCCATGAAAGACAAGCTGGCTCGATACGAATTCCGCAAGCGGCGCGTGCGCGAGGGCGTCCGCCGCTGCTCCAGCGGGCTGCCGAGGCTCAGCATCCAGCGCTCGCTCAAGTATTTCTACGCGCAGGTGATCGACGATGGGAAAGGCCGGACCCTCGCCTACGCAACCAGCAAGCCGGAGAAGGGCGCCGCCCAGGATGCGCGGCATTGCCGTAAGAGCGTGGCGGACGCGAAGGCGCTCGGCAAGCTCATCGCGGAGCGCGCTCTCAAGGCCGGGGTCGAGAAGGTCGTCTTCGACCGCGGAGGCCGCTTGTACCACGGACGCATCAAGGCTCTCGCCGACGCGGCGAGAGAAGCCGGACTGAAGTTCTAGGAGATTGAAATGCCAGAGAACACTCAACCCTCTTCCCAGGCGCCCGCGGCCCCGCCGGCCGCCGCCCCGCAATTCCCGCAGGAAGTCCGCCGGGGCCCGCGCGGACGCCGGCCCCGCGTCGACGACCCGGAGATGGCGGGCCTCAAGGAGACGGTCGTCGCCATCAACCGCGTCGCCAAGGTCGTTAAAGGCGGCAAGCGCTTTTCCTTCGGCGCCCTGGTCGTCGTGGGCGACATGAAGGGCAGGGTAGGCTTTGGTCTGGGAAAGGCCAAGGACGTCCAGCTCTCGATCCAGAAAGGCTCCCAGCGCGCCCGCAAGAGCATGATTCATTTCGCTCTCGTCCATGATACGATTCCGCACGAGATCGTCGGGCGCTGGGGCGCGGGAAAGGTATGGATGAAGCCCGCGGCCCCGGGCACCGGCGTCATCGCGGGAGGCGGTGTGCGCGCCTTGCTGGAGGCGGCGGGCGTCAAGAACATCCTCACGAAGAGCTTGGGGAGCTCCAACAACTTCAGCGTGATCTATGCGACGATGCAGGCGCTTAGGGGGCTTCGCACGCGCGAGGAGACCATGAAGCTGAGGGGGCGCGGATGACAGAGCAGAAGAGGATCGGTTTGGAGTCTCTTTCACCGGCGCCCGGCTCGCGCAAGAGATCGAAGCGCATCGGCATGGGCCTGGGATCAGGGCACGGCAAGACCGCGACACGGGGCCATAAGGGCCAGGCCTCCCGCTCGGGCGACGGCAAGATGATCGGCTTCGAGGGCGGCCAGACCCCGATGCTGCGGCGCATCCCCAAGAGGGGATTCAAGAACACGCCCTTCCGCACCCGCTATCAGATCGTCGACGTCGGCGACCTCGCCCGCGTCTTCAAGAATCAGACGGAGGTCACCCTGGAGGCGATGAGGGTCCACGGGCTCGTCGGCGCTCGGGCGCCCGTCAAGATCCTCGGCGACGGAGATCTCTCCAAGGCCCTGAAGGTGCAGGCGCATGCGTTCTCAAAGAGCGCCGAAGAGAAGATCAAGAAGGCCGGGGGCAGCACGGAGACCGCCGAACGATGATCCAAAAAATCACGGATATCTTTGAAATCCCGGACCTGCGCAAGAGGGTGCTCTTCACCCTCGCCTGCCTCGCCCTTTACCGCGTCGGCGCGGCGATCCCGATCCCCGGCATCAACGGGGAGGCGCTGCGCGCGATGTTCCAGGCGCAGGCCAGCACCCTGCTCGGGATCTTGAACATCTTCTCGGGGGGCGCGCTCGGCCAGTTCTCGATCTTCTCCATGGGCGTCATGCCCTACATCAACGCCTCGATCATCATGAGCCTGCTGCAGGGGGCGCACGTCCTCCCCTACCTGGATCGGCTCCATAAGGAAGGGGAGCTCGGCCGCCGCAAGCTCAACCAGCTGACGCGCTACTTCACGCTGCTGCTGGCCGCCTTCCAGTCCTTCGGCTTGACGATCATGATCTCGAAGATGCCCACCCACTCCGACATCCCGGTCGTCTCCAACCCGACGGCGTTCTTCTATTTCGTGACCGTCCTGACGCTGACGGCCGGGACCATCTTCATCATGTGGCTGGGCGAGCAGGTGACGGAGCAGGGCATCGGCAACGGGGTGTCGCTGATCATCTTCGCCGGCATCGTGGAGCGCATCCCCGGCGCCTCCGTCGGGCTCATCCAGCTGGTGAAGGCGGAGGAGATCGGGCTGATCAGGGCTTTGCTCATCGTCGCGTTCGTCCTGGCCGTGGTCCTCAGCGTCGTTTGGGTCGAAACGGCCCAGAGGAAGATCCCCGTCCAATACGCCAAGCGCGTCGTAGGCCGGAAGATGTACGGCGGGGCCTCGAGCTTCCTGCCGCTCAAGGTGGACCAGAGCGGCGTCATCGCCGTGATCTTCGCCGTCAGCCTCATGGCTGTTCCGATGACGGTCACCCAGTTCACGCCGAACTCGCCGTGGGCTCAGAAGATCATGGGGTTCCTCAACGGGGGAAATCCCCTCTACGAGGCGGTCTATGCCGCCTTCATCATCTTCTTCTGCTATTTCTATAACTCCGTCAGCATCAACCCGACGGACCTCGCCGAGAACATGAAGAAATCCGGCGGCTTCGTTCCGGGCATCCGTCCGGGCGATCCGACGGCGAAATACGTCGAGTGGGTCCTCGACCGGATCACCCTGGGCGGGGCCCTCTTCGTGGCGGCGGTCGCGGTCCTCCCTTCTCTTCTGCGCCACGTCTACAACGTGCCGTTCTATCTGGGGGGCACCTCCCTGCTCATCGTCGTGGGCGTCGCGCTGGATACCATGGGGCAGCTCGAGGCGCACCTCATCATGCGCCATTATGAGGGGTTCCTCAAGAGCGGCCGCATCCGGCAGAGGTGGTTCAATGTCGGCAGCTAATCTGCGCATCGTCTTGCTCGGCTGTCCGGGGGCCGGAAAAGGCACCCAGGCGAGCGCCCTCTGCGGGCGCTACGGCCTCGCCCATGTCGCGACCGGCGATCTGTTCCGCGCCGAGGTCGCCGCGAAGACGGCGCTCGGCCTGAAGGTCTCCGATTACATGAAGCGGGGCGTGCTGGTGCCCGACGAGACCGTCAACGAAATGGTCGCGGGAAAGCTGGGCTCGCTCTCCGGGGGCTGGCTGCTCGACGGGTTCCCGCGAACGCTCTCGCAAGCCCAGGAGCTCGACAAGGCCATGAAGGCCGGGGGCGGCCGGATCGATCTGATCCTCAATCTGCGGATGCCGCCGGAGGAGGTCGTGCGGCGGATGGCCGGCCGGCGCTCCTGCCCGGCCTGCGGCGAGGTCTACAATATCGAGAGCCGGCCGCCGAAAATCGAGGGGAAATGCGACAAGTGCGCAGGCCCCCTCCTGCAGCGCGAAGACGACAAGGATGCGACTGTCCGCAAGCGGCTGATGGTGTATGAGGATTTAACCCGGCCGCTGGCGGCCTACTACAGGTCCGAGGGGGCCTTCGAGGAAGTGGACGGCAGCCTGCCGGCCGATGAGGTCACGCAGGGCGCGGCCCGCATCATCGACCGCCTCCTGGCTGGACGGAGCGGCTTTTCGGCGGGATGATGCTGAAAGAAACCCGGATCGAGACCAAGAGCGGGCGGGAACTGGCCCTCATGCGCGAGGCTTGCGCCGTGGTCGTGGAGACTTTGAAAGCGCTGGCCCGGGCGGCCGCTCCGGGCATCAGCACAGCGGAGCTGGACAGGATCGCCGCCTCCGAGATCCGCAGGCGGGGAGCCAAGCCGGCTTTTCTGGGGTACCGGGGATATCCCGCGACGCTGTGCGCGTCGATCAATGAGGAAGTCATCCACGGCGTCCCGCGCGAGGACCGCCGCCTCAAGGACGGCGACATCCTCAGCCTGGATCTCGGAGCCTCCGTGGACGGGTATTTCGGCGACGCGGCGATGACCTTGGCCGTCGGGGAGGCCCGCGCGGAGGCCCGGAAGCTCATGCGGACGGCGAAAGAAGCCCTCGAGAAGGGAGTCGCCTGCGCGCGCGCAGGCAATCGGCTGGGGGACATCAGCGCCGCGATCCAGCTCCACGCCGAGGGCTGCGGGTGTTCCGTCGTGAGGGAATTCGTGGGCCACGGCATCGGCCGGGCCCTGCACGAGGATCCCGCGGTGCCGAACTTCGGCAAGCCGGGCGCCGGGGTCCGGCTTCGGGCCGGGATGACGCTCGCGATCGAGCCGATGGTCAACGCCGGCGGCCCGGGAGTACGCGTCCTGGAGGACGGCTGGACGGCTGTGACCGCGGACGGCAGCCTCTCGGCGCATTTCGAGCACACGGTGGTCGTGACGGACGGCGACCCGCTGGTTTTGACGGAAGGACTTTTCTGAGGAGGCGAAATCGTTGACCAAAGAAGAAAAGATCGAAGTCGAGGGCAAGATCCTCGAGTCATTGCCGAACGCGATGTTCCGGGTCCAGATCCCCGGCGAACGGGTGATCCTGGCGCATATCTCCGGCAAGATGCGGGTGCACTACATCAAGATCCTGCCGGGCGACACGGTGAAGGTGGAGCTTTCACCCTACGACTTGACGAGGGGCCGGATCATCTATCGGGAGCGCTGATCATGAAAGTTCGAGCGAGCGTCAAGCCGATCTGCAAGAAATGCCGGATCATCCGCCGCGGCAGGGTCCTCAGGGTCATCTGCAAGAACCGGCGGCACAAACAGAGACAGGGGTGAATCTATGGCGCGTGTAGCGGGAGTGGATCTGCCGAAAGACAAGAGGATCGACATCGCCCTGGGCTATATCTTCGGAGTCGGCCGCGCGACGGCGAGGGAGATCCTCGCGAAGCTGGCGGGGGACATCGCGCCGGCGACCCGGGTCAAGGATATGACCGAGGGCCAGGTGGGCATGCTCAACTCGCTGATCGCCAAGGAGTACAAGGTCGAGGGCGAGCTGCGCCGCGAGGTCCAGCAGAACATCCATCGCTATCAGGAGATCGGCTGCTATCGCGGGCAGCGCCATCGGCGCAACCTGCCGGTGCGCGGGCAGAGGACGCGGACGAACGCGCGCAGCCGCCGCGGACGCCGGAAGACCGTCGGCGCCGGCCGGACGGCCGAGGCGAAGGCAGCTTAATCCTTTTCGGAGGGAATCATGGCGGAAAACAATCCGTCGCAGATGCCGCAGGTTGAGCCTCCAAAGCCCGCGGAAGCGGGTCCGGGCAAGCCTCAAGCCGAGGCTCCAAAGGCCGAAGGCGCCCAGGGGGCGCCGAAGGCGGCGGCGCCGCGCGGCGGCAAGCGGAGCTGGAAGATGGTGACCTTCGCGAAGGTCTTCATCCAGTCCTCGTTCAACAACACGATCGTGACGATCACCGACGACCGCGGCGCCGTGCTCTGCTGGGCGTCCGCGGGGTCAACGGGATTTAAGGGCACCAAGAAAGGCACGCCGTTCGCGGCCCAGATGACCGCGGCCAAAGCGGCCAAGCGCGCCATCGAACTCGGCGTCAAGCAGGTCGCCGTGTTCGTCAGAGGCCCCGGGCCCGGCCGGGAGACGGCCATCCGCGCGCTGCATGCGGCGGGGCTTCAGGTCCTGTCGCTCAAGGACGTCTCGCCCATCCCGCATAACGGCTGCCGGGCGCCGAAACCCAGGAGGGTGTGACCATGGCGCGCTATCACGGTCCGGTCTGCCGTCTCTGCCGTAGAGAGCAGATGAAGCTTTTCTTGAAAGGCGAGAAATGCTACACCAAGTGCGTGCTGGAGAGGAGGCCGACGCCGCCCGGCATGGCGAAGCCGCAGCGAGGGAAGCCGTCGGAATACGCGATCCGGCTGCGGGAGAAGCAGAGGCTCAAGCGCATGATCGCCATGACGGAGGGCCCGTTCAAGATCCGGATGGAGAAGGCCTCTAAGAGCCCCGGGATGACCGGGACGGTGTTCCTCAAGCGCCTGGAGCTGCGCCTGGACAACATCGTCCGCAGGCTGGGCTTCGCGACGGGCATCAATGCGGCCCGCCATCTGGTGCTGCATGGGCACGTCCGCGTCAACGGGAAGCCGGTCAATGTTTCCTCGGTGGAGCTGAAGGTCGGCGACGTCGTTGAGCTGGATCCGAAGATGAAGGAGAACGTCGGCGTCAAGCTCGCGCTCGAGCACATCTCCCGCAAGGGCCAGCGCCCGTCGTTCGTGGAATTCAACGAGGCGGACATCTCGGGAAAGATCGTCCGGGAGCCGGCGCGGGAGGAGTCCTCGTTCGCAGTCAACGACCAGCTGATCATCGAGTATTATTCAAGATAGTCGATAATAATAAAGGTGGTAACATGGTCTATAAAGAACTGATCCTGCCGCAGAAGCTGACCGTCGATGAGAAGACGATAACGGACAGCTATTCGAAATTCATCGCCGAGCCGTATGAGCGCGGCTACGGCCACACGATCGGGAACTCGCTCAGGCGCGTTCTGCTCTCCAGCCTCGAGGGCGCGGCCGTCACGGCCGTGCGCTTCGAGGGCGCCCGGCACGAGTACCAGGCCCTTGCGGGCATCCGGGAGGATGTCATCCACATCCTGCTCAACCTCAAGAAGCTGCGGGTGAAGCTCTTCTCGAACGGTCCCGAGATCGTGTACCTGAGCGCGAAGAAGGAAGGGCCCGTTGCGGCCAAGATGGTCCAAGAGAACCAGAACGTCGAAGTGGTGAACAAGGACATGGTGCTCGCCCACGTGGAGCCGGGCGGCAGGCTCGACATGGAGATCGAGATATCCAAAGGACGCGGCTACGTGCCGGCCGAGGAGATCCAGGCCCAAGCGAGCTGGCCGGCGGGGTTCCTGCCCGTGGACGCCCTTTTCTCCCCGGTCGTGAAGGTCCATTACGACGTCGAGAATGCGCGCGTGGGGCAGGTCACGGACTACGACCGCCTGATCCTGGAGGTTTGGACGGACGGCTCTCTGACGCCCCTGGATGCGCTGATACGGTCCTCGAAGCTGCTGCGCGAATCCTTGAAGATATTCATCCCCGAGGAGGACATCGGCGAGCAGGCGCAGGGGCGCGGGTATGAGCACGGCGAGGGCGCCGAGGGCGAAACGGGTGGCGACGGGGCCTCGCTGGGGACGCAGCAGACCGAGATCCTTGAGCAATCGGTCGACATCATCGAGCTTTCCAGCCGGGCTTCCAACTGCCTGAAGGTCGCCAGGATCCGCACCATTCGCGAGCTGGTGGCCCGGCGCGAGGAGGAGCTCTTGGCGGTGAAGAACTTCGGCCAGAAATCGCTCGACGAGATCAAGGACAGGCTCAAGGACATGGGCCTCTCGCTCGGGATGCAGGTCTGATGCCATGATCAAGACACTCGGGGGGCGCCGTCTCGGCAGGACGGGGGAGCACCGCAGGGCCCTGCTCCGGAACCTCGCGACGAGCCTGATCCTGCATGAACGCGTGGCGACGACCGTGGCCAAAGCCAAGGAGCTGCGGCCCTTTGCGGAGAGGATGATCACGCAGGCCAAGCGCGGGCTGCATCGGGAGGTGCGCAAGAAGCTCCAGGACAAGGCCGCCTACAAGAAGCTCTTCGATGTCCTGGCCCCGCGCTATCAGAACCGGCCCGGCGGCTACACGCAGATCTTCCGCGTGCAGCGCCGAAGCGGCGACAGCGCTCCCAGGGGGCTGATCCGCCTGATCACCTAAAAGAGAAACAACGATGTTCGACTACCTTTTCAGCCTCTTCTCAAACGACATGGGGATCGACCTCGGGACGGCGAACACGCTCGTCTACGTGAAGAACCACGGCATCGTCCTGAGAGAGCCCTCCGTCGTGGCGATCGACCGCGAATCCCGGAGGGTGCTCTCGATCGGCGCCGAGGCGAAAAGGATGCTGGGACGGACCCCGGCCTCCATCGTGGCGGTGAGGCCGCTTAAGAACGGGGTCATCGCGGACTTCGAGGTGACCCAGGAGATGATCAAGTACTTCATCCGCCGGGTCCACAATCGCAGAAGCCTTCTGCATCCGCGCATCGTCATCGGCATCCCCTCCGGGATCACTGAAGTGGAGCGGCGCGCGGTGCAGGAGTCGGCGCTGCAGGCCGGGGCGCGGGAGGTCTTTTTGATCGAGCAGCCGATGGCCTCGGCGATCGGCGCCGACCTCCCGATCTCGGAGCCGCGGGCGAACATGATCGTCGACGTGGGCGGCGGGACGACCCAGGCCGCGGTCATCTCGCTGGGGGGGCTCGTCGTCTCCAGGTCCATCGATATCGCAGGCAACGAGATGGACGATGCGATACTGCAGCACTTCAGGCGGAAGTACAACCTGCTGATCGGCGAGACCACGGCGGAGGACGTGAAGATCCAGATTGGCTCCGTCTTTCCCCTCAAAGAGGAGAAGACGATGGAAGTGAAGGGCCGGGATCAGGCCACCGGCCTGCCGAAGACGGTCCTGATCACCTCGGAGGAAGTGCGCCAAGCGCTCATGGAGCCGGTGCAGATGATCCTCGACGTGATCAAGTCGACCTTGGAGGAGACTCCGGCGGAGTTGGCCGCGGATTTGGTGGATCGTGGGATGGTGCTGGCTGGAGGGGGCACGCTGCTTAGGGGTCTTCCGGACCTCATCCGGCAGGAGACGGAGCTGCCGGTGCATCGGGCCGCCGACCCGCTCAGCTGCGTGGCTATAGGGACCGGAAAGTTCCTGGAAGTCCTGGACAGTCTGGGAACCCGGAAGTCTGACTTCATCACATCCTTTAGGCCCGCTCTCTAACGATTCCGTCCGTTCTCCGCGGCCGCGGCCCCAGCACTAGAACGATGAACCGTGAGAAGCGCGTCGCGAACTACTTCCTCCTCGTATTCAGCGGCATCTCGATCATCCTGCTGAGCTTGCCGCTGACGGGCAAGGTGCGGGCTTTCCGGGCGTACGCGGCCTACCTCTATGACCCGCTGCCGTACTATGGGAGCCAAGGGCTGCTCAAGCTGCGCGGCCTGCCCTCCGAAGTAGTGCGGGTGCTCACCGCGGACATGCGCAACCGCAGGCTGGAGGAGGATCTGAGGCAGACGGTCCTGCTGCGCACGGAGGTTGAGAGCCTGCGGCGGGAGAACGAGCGCCTGGCCGCGGCCCTCTCCCTCTCGACAGCGGCTCCCGCGGAGTTGCGCTGGGCGCGCGTCATCGAGCGCGACCCCCATAACTGGCACCGCTCCCTGATCATCGACGCCGGAGAGGAAGCGGGCGTCATGGTCAGCATGCCGGTGCTCGCGCCGCACGCAGGCAGGCTCGGCGTCGTCGGGCAGATCACGGAGGTCAGCCCGCATACGGCGAAGGTTCTGCTGCTGACCGACGAGCTTTCGGCCGTCGCGGCCTATCTGACCGGGAGCAAGTGGGAAGGGCTGGCCCAAGGGCAGGGCTCTTACGGCCTGAAGCTGAATTATCTTCCCGTGGATGCCCAGGTCCGCATCGGCGATGAGGTCGCGACGTCGCCGACCAGCGCGACGTTCCCGCCGGACGCGCTCATCGGCACCGTGTCCAGGGTCTTCGAAAGGGACCCGTTCCTCGCGTTCCAGACGGTCGAGGTCGCAGCGGCCGTGCATCCCGGCCGGCTCAAAGAGGTCATGATTCTGCATCGAAAACGGAAGGGGGCTCCGTGAATGCGGTCAAAGCGCTGGGGATTTTCATTCTCGGCATGGCCGTGGAATGGCTTTGGTCCGCCTGCTTCCCGGTCTTCGGGCTCTCGCCGTGCGTGCTGCTGATCCTGACGATCGCGATGGCGTCCTGCGCCGGGCCCTTGATCGGGCAGTGCTATGGGTTCTTTTGGGGCCTGTTTCTGGACGTGCTGAGCGCGCATGCATTCGGCGCCGGGGCCCTGGCCCTGACCCTGGTGGGCTACTTCGTCGGCATCCTCAGGCGGCAGATGGACGTCTCAAGCCCGACGTCCCAGATCATGGTGGTGGCCGTGGTTTCCATCGCCGCCGCGCTTTTCGTGGGGCTGGCGGGACTCGTCTTCGAGCGGCACTTCCTCTGGGCAGGCTGGGGGGCCTTCATCGGCGGAATCCTCTATAACTGCCTCGTCGCGCCCGCGATTTTCGCCTTGGTCCGGAAGACTCTGGAGCGCTGATGCGACAGGACGCGGCCGCCTACGACCGGCTCCAGATCCTATGGGTCGCCTTTTACTGCGTCGTGGGCCTGCTCGGCGTGCGGCTGCTCCAGCTCCAGGTGCTGCGGAACGTCTCCTACGTGCGGCAGGCCGAGCGCAACCGGACCCAGATCATCTACCAGACCGCTCCGCGCGGGAGGATCTACGACCGCAAGGGCGAGATCGTCGCCACGAGCCGTCCGACGTTCTCCCTCATCTACATGCCCGGCAAACAGCAGGGGCGCGGGGACTTGGCCGGCTTGGCCGAAGACCTCTCCTCCGAGCTGGGGCTGAAGAAAGAGACCTTGCTTAATTCGCTCAATGACGCCTTAAACGAGCAGGCCGCCGTCCACCTGGCGGAGAACCTGCCGCTCAAGACGATGTTCAAGCTCGCCGAGATCAAGACGGTCTATCCCGGCGTGGACCTTGTGGTCGAAGCGCAGCGCCATTATCCTCGAGGGGCGTTCGCAAGCCACTTGCTCGGGTACTTGGGGAAGCTCGATCACGAGGGCTGGAAGGCGCTCAGGCTCAGCGGCTACCGGCTGGACTCGCGCGTCGGGCGCTCGGGGGTCGAGAAGATCTTCGAGAGGGAGCTGAAGGGGAGAGATGGGGAGATCCGCATGGAGGTGGACGCGCAGGGCCGGCTCAAGCGATTCCTCGGCAGGGAGGACTGGCGGCCCGGAGGCAACGTGCATCTGACCCTCGATGCGGGCATCCAGGCCGCGGCCGAGGAGGCGCTGAAGAGCTCCCCCTCGAAGAGGGGGGCCGCGGTCGTTGTGGATCCGCGCAACGGGGAGCTGCTTGCCTTCGCTTCGGTCCCGGATTTCGATCCGAACATCTTCCTTCTGCCGGCGCGCGACCCGTCGAAAGCCGCAGCGGTGAGAATCCCGGAGTTCAATCTGGGCATCTCCGGCACGTACGCGCCGGGATCCACGTTCAAGATCATCACGAGCGCGGCGATGCTGAATGGGAGACGGGTGAGCGCGGATGCCCGGGTCTACTGCTCGGGGACGTTCCACGTCGGCAACAGGATGTTCAAATGCTGGCAGAAGAAAGGGCATGGGTACCAAGACTGGCTCAACGGGATCGCCAATTCCTGCGACGTGTATTTCTATCAAATAGGACTGAGGGCCGGGGGCGAAGCCATCGAGCGCTACGAAAAGATGTTCCGATTGGGAGAGGAAACCAAGATCGGGCTCTTCGGGGAGAAGCCGGGCAAGCGCTTCGGGCCGGAGGAGAGGCGGCGGCGCGGCAAGGACTGGTACGACGGGGACACGGCCAACCTGGCTATCGGCCAAGGGGAGCTGCTCGTGACCCCCATCCAGATGGCCGGGGTGATCATGGCGGTCGCCAATCGGGGCACGATCTGGCGTCCGCAGTTCGTGCGGAGGATCGAATACAGCGACGGCCGAGGCGCCTACGAGCCGAAGCCTGAAGTCATGGGACGCGTCGATCTCCGGCCCGAGGTCTGGGATTTGCTTCAGAAAGGGCTTGAGCGGGTCGTCGAAGCGGGCACGGGGGGGGCTGTCCGCATCCCGGGCCTCATGGTGGCGGGGAAGACCGGGACGGCCCAGAACCCGCATGGAGCGGACCACGGCTGGTTCGTCTCCTACGCCGGACGGCCGGGAGAGCCGCCCGCGCTGGCGGCGGCCGTCCTGGTGCAGCACGGGGGTCATGGGGGTTCGGCGGCCGGGCCCGTGGCGCGGAGGATCATCGAATCGGCGTTCTGGCTCAAGCCGAGCGCGCCGGCTGGAGGGACGGCGGCCGAGCCGATCGAGCGCCGGCTCGTCGAGGAAGGCGGCGCCGGCGCCGCGGAGCCCGGCGAAGTGGGCGGGCCTCGCAAGGCGCGGGCCCTCGCGAAGACGAAGCCGGCATCGACGCAGCCGAGACCGGCCCGCCCGGCGCAGCGGCCTGCGCCGTCTGTGGAGATCAGCGAATAGCCATGCTGTTTTCAAGACAGGACCCGGCCATGCGCGGCAGAGTCGACTGGATCCTCGCCGGGGCGGCGGCCGGCCTCGTCGCGATCGGCGCTCTCGGGATCCTTTCGGCTGCGTCGCCGCTGCCGCAGTACGCTACGATCGTGCAGAAGCATTTGGCGGCCATCGGGCTTGGCACGGCGCTTTTCCTGTTCGGCCTCGGCTTCAACTACCAGATTTACCAGGACCAATCGAAGGCGGTCTATGCCTTCACCATCGCGATAATGGTGGCCGTGCTGGTCGTCGGGACCCACGTCCGAGGCCAGAGGGCCTGGTTCCGGCTGCCCTTCTTCATGTTCCAGCCCTCCGAACTCGCGCGCCTTCTGACGGTCCTCGTCGTCGCCAACTTCCTCGATCGGCGCGCGAAGAAGAGCCAGGATGTTTTGACGGTCATGGGAGCCTTCGCCATCGTCGCGCCGGTCATGGTCATGATCCTCAAGGAGCCCGACTTCTCTTCCACGCTGACCTTCTTCCCGATCCTGATCGTTATGCTCTTCTGCGCCGGGGCGAACCTTGCGCAGCTGGCCGCGATGGCAGCCTATGGGATGCTGACCCTGGGCCTGCCGCTCCTTTGGACCCTGCTCTCGACCAATCCCGGCTGGCAGGACGCCGTTCCCGCAGGAGCCCTCATCCTACATCTGGCGGAGTTCCGCTGGCCGCTGTTCATCGCGCTGGCGGGCATCGTCTTGGCGGCCTATTTGGCCTGGAGGCTGTGCCTCATGGCGCGCACCCAGCTGCCGGGCATTGTCTTCGCCGTGGCCGCCTGCGTCGTCGTTGGAGGCCTTTGCTCGGCGGTCCTCGTCAACCGCCAGCTCAAGGGGTATCAGCGCAACCGCTTCGTCTCGTTCATAGCGCCGGAGGCGGACCCGCGGGGCGCCGGCTACAACGTGCAGCAGGCCCAGATTGCGATCGGGTCGGGAGGGCTCTGGGGCAAAGGCGTCTTCTCCGGGACTCAGTCGCGGCTGGGGTTCCTGCCGGAGCGCCATACCGACTTCATCTTTGCCGTCATAGGCGAAGAGATGGGGTTCCTGGGCGGGATGGCGGTATTGGCGCTGTACCTGATGCTCATCTGGCGGATCGTTAACGCCGCGCGCGTGGCCCGCGACAACTACGGGTACCTGGTCTGCTGCGGCCTGGCGGCCTATTACGGCTTCTCGCTGTTCGTCAACGTCGGGATGTGCCTGGGGATCGTTCCCGTCGCCGGGATCCCGCTGCCCTTCCTCTCCTACGGGGGCTCCAACCTGACGACGACGCTCTTCGCGATCGGGATCGCCGAGAACATCTATGCGAGGCGCTATGCGCTTCTCTGAGGCGATCCGCTACCGCGTGCGGGTGTCCCGGACGGGCCCTGCGGGCAAGCTCTCGCACCTTGAGCAGATTGAGGCGCTGCGCTCGGCGGTCATGCGCAGCGGCCTGCCGTTCATCCCGGATGGGCGCCGCAAGCGCCCTAGGCCGAGGCTCTCGTTCGGCCCGGCGATCTCCGTGGGCTACGAAAGCCTGGCCGAGTATTTCGATATGGATCTGGCGGCCGGGGTCCCTGTTTCCGACTTGACCCGGGCGCTGTCGGCCGCGCTGGAGCCCGGCTTCGCGGTCCAGAACGCCCGGCGCATCCCGGCGTTCTTCCCGTCGCTCGATGCGAGCATCAACGTCGTGCGCTACGGCATCGGGGGGCCGTTCCCGGGGGATGCGGCGGAGTCTCTGGCCCGCTTCCTTGAGCGGGTCGAGATTCCCATTGAGAAGGCTAAAGACGGCGGCGCGCGCATCGAGCGCATCGACGCCCGACCGTTGATCATAGACGCTTGCGTCGAATCCCCGGGCCGCGTAGTCTTGACGCTGCGGTTCGGGCCGAAAAGGACGGTCAAACCGGAGGCGCTGCTGAGGGAATGGCTCGGGCCGGAGATCCGGCCGGGGGAGTTCCGCATTCTGCGCGAGGAGCTTCTGTCCGAAACGTCGGGGGGCGAATTGCTGGCGCCGTGACGGCGGGAAGGCCCGAACGGTGAAATTGATTTCTTGGAGGATTTGCCATGAACGAAGACGCGAAGGAGCCGGACATCGCACCGACGCCGGCGGGTGACGCTGCCGCAAGCCCTGCGCTGCCCCAGCCTGACCCCGCTTTTCCCCGCGCTCCGGCGGCGGCTCCCGGCCCGCAGGGAAGCCAGGGTGAGCCGCAGGACTCCGCCCGCAAGGAAGAGAGCGCAAGCGCGCCGGAGGAGCCGGAGGCCGCCCGCCCAGCCGCTGAGGAGCGGGCCGATGAGGCCGGAGATCCGGCGCCCGAGGAGCCCTGCTCGGGCGCGGGGCATGGGGGCCAGCCGCAGGTCCGGCGCGGCCATCGGGACGGCCGGGCCTATGACGGCGGAGGGGGCCGGCAGCGCGGGGACCGGCGCATGCGCGAGAGGGAGGAGCGCCGCGGCGAACGCGAGGTCCGGCCGCGGGAGGCGGTTCAGGGACCTGGGGTCAAGCGCGAGATGTTGGCGAACACGTCCTTTGAAGAGTCCCGGGTGGCTGTCGTCGAGAACGGAAGGCTCGTCGAGCTGCATTGGGAGCGCAAGGGGGCGCAGAACATCGTCGGCAACATCTATAAAGGCGTCGTCGAGAACGTCCTTCCGGGCATCTCCTCGGCTTTCGTGAACATCGGCTTCGAGAAGAACGCCTATCTATACATCTCCGATGTGCTCGGCAGCCAGTGCGCGGCGATCGACCAGCTGTTGAAGAAGGGGCAGGAGATCATCATCCAGGTCGCCAAGGAGGCGATCGGGACCAAGGGGATGAAAGTCACGATGGAAGTGTCCCTTCCCGGGCGCTACCTCGTGCTGACGCCGTTCTCCGCGTCCATGGGCATCTCGAAGCAGATCGAGGATCCCGTGGAGCGCAAGAGGATTTCGGAGATCGTCGACCGGCTCACCCGGGAGTCGCTGGGAGGGATGGGCGTGGTGGTGCGGACGGAGGCCGAGGGCGCCCGCGAAGAAGACCTCCGTCGCGAGGTGCAATACCTGCTGCGCTCCTGGGAGGCCATCCATCGCAGGCAGGAAACGCAGCCGGCGCCCTGCCTGCTGCACAGGGACCTGGACCTGACGATGCAGGTCGCCCGCGACCTGCTCTGCGACGAGGTCTATGTGTACCTGCTCGACAACAAGGAAGCCTACCAGAACGTCGTGGACTTCATCGGCAAGATCTCGCCGGACCTCAAGGGGCGCGTCCGCCATTACGACGGCAAAACGCCGATCTTCACCGCATTCAACATCGAGCCCGAGATCGAGAAGCTTCGGCAGACGAAGGTGCAGCTGCCGAGCGGGGGCACCATCGTCATCCAGGAGGCGGAATCCCTGACGGCCATCGATGTGAACACCGGGCGGTTCACGGGCTCGAAATCGCAGGAGGAGACCGTCACCCAGAACAACATCGAGGCCGCGGAGGAGATCGCGCACCAGCTGAGGCTTCGGAACATCGGCGGGATCATCGTCATCGATTTCATCGACATGCGCAAGGCCTCCAACCGGCAGAAGGTCATGGAAACGCTGCAGGACGCGGTCCGCTGCGATCGGGCGAAAATCCGGATCCTGCCGATCACGCGTCTGGGCCTGATCGAAATGACGCGGGAACGCAAGCGGGAGTCCACGATCAGCCTGATGACGGAAGAGTGCCGGGAATGCCGGGGATCCGGCCGGGTGCTGTCTTCCGAGAGCATGCGCATCCGGATCCAGCGCGAGATTCACGAGCTGACGCAGGGCCGGCCCGGCGGGCAGGTGAGGCTCGTCCTGCATCCGCTCCTGGCCGAGTCCTTCAAGGAGAAGCAGGTTGTGATCGAGAAGAACGTGCATCGTTCCGTCAAGATCGCCGGCGATCCCCACCTGGATTGGGAGGATTACCGGATCATACTGGAATGAAGCGCGGCTGGATGAAGCGCCAACGGATGGGGGCGTGGCTCGTCTGCGCGGCCGCGCTCTGCCTGGCCGCGCTCTGGGCCCAGGCCGAGGAGATCCAGGTGCTGAAATCCGGCGAGCGTTTCGGCGCGGCGGACGCGTACCGCATCGAAGAGGTGTTTTACCTTTCTCTCAAGGACGCCGCGCGGATATACGACGCCAGGGCGGACTACTACAACGCCTCGGGGAAGGTCGCCCTGGGCCTGCGGGGGCGCAAAGCGGTGTTCGGGGTCGGGGGCGCCGATGTCCTCATCGGAGACCAAAAGGTCGAGATGGCCCATAAGATCCTCATCCGCCAGGACCGAGCATGGATCCCGATGGATTTTTTCGAGGGGGAGGAGTTCTCGGCTTTGGCTGGACTAAACACGCGCTTCGATCCGAAGGCGCGCCTGCTGTCGGTGGAGCGGCGCGTCAACATCGGGCGCCTGCGATGGCATACCTACCCCGATCACACGCGCATCGCCCTAGAGATCGGGGAGGGGCTGCCTTACAAGGCCGAGAAACGCGGCCTGCGCACGCTGGACATCGGCATTCCGGGCGGCTTCCTCTCGGCCCCCGAGAAGGCGGAGGTCGCCGACGGAGCCGTCGAAGCCGTGCGTCTCGATCAGGAGCAGCGGCAGGCGCGACTTTCCGCAGCTTTGGCCAGCGACTCGGCTCGCTGGACATTGAAGGAGTTCGACAAGCCGCGGCGCCTGGTGCTGGATGTCGAGCGGCAGGCGGCCCCCGCGGAGGAGGAGACGGTCCTTGCCCCAGTGAGCGCTCCAGCCAAGCCTCCCGTTCAAACGCCGGCTCAGCCTCAAACGCCGGCCGCTCTGGCCCCTGCGCCGGCCCATTCGGCCCGCACCCCCCGGAAGGTCCGCGTGGCCATCGATCCCGGGCACGGCGGCAAGGACAGCGGGGCTGTCGGCCGCCGGGGGGGGCGGGAGAAGGACATCAACCTGCTGCTCGGCAAGGAGCTGGCGCGCTTGCTGGAGGAGGGAGGCTTCGATGTTCTGCTGACCCGGCAGACGGACGATTTTCTGCCCCTCTCCGATCGGGCGAAGCTGGCCAACGATTGGGGGGCCGACATCTTCATCTCCCTGCACTGCAACGCGCATAAAAGCCGTTCGGAGAAGGGCTACGAGATATATTTCCTTTCAGAGCAGACCACGGACCCTGAGGCGGAGCGGCTGGCGGAGTTCGAGAACTCCGTTCTCAAACTGGAGGAGAAGGGAGATGTGGAAGACGAAGCGGCCGGCGTTCTTTTCCAGCTGGCCCGCACGGAGTTCATTAACGATTCAGCGGAGCTTTCGGGGCTTCTGGCCCGTTCGCTCGCGCGCCGCGTGGACATGCCCAACCGGGGCGTCAAGCAGGCGTCGTTCTACGTCCTGCGGGGGGCCAACGAGCCGGCGGTCCTAGTCGAAGCGGGTTATGTGACGAACTCGAAGGATGGAGCCAAGCTCGAATCGAAGAAGCACCGCAGGCAGATCGCGGAGGGACTCCTCGCGGGGATCCACGAGTTCGCGGGGCTCAAGGGCTGGCTGCCGCCGCGCCGCGGCGAGGGAGGGGCTCGATGAGGGCGCAAGGCGTCGCGATATTCGATTCCGGCGTCGGCGGTTTGACCGTCTTCAAGGAAATCCGGCGGGCCCTGCCGGCCGAGCGCCTGGTGTATTTCGGCGACACGGCGCGTCTGCCCTACGGCTCGAAATCCCGGGAGGCCGTCACGCGCTTCTGCCTCGAGATCGCGCGCTTCCTGCTCAAGCACGACATCAAGATGCTGATCGTCGCCTGCAACAGCGCCTCCGCCCTCGCTCTGAGCGCCCTGGAGGACGCGCTCGACATCCCGGTGCTCGGGGTCATCGGGCCAGCTGTCCGGGCCGCTGCCGTTGCGACCAAGAGCGGGACGATCGGGGTCATCGGCACGGAGGCGACGATCAACAGCCGCGCCTACGAGGATGCTCTGGCTGCCTTGAACGGCGCTCTGAAGACCGCGGTCAAGGCCTGTCCCCTGCTGGTGCCGCTGGTGGAGGAGGGCTGGTGGGCGCATCCGGTGACCGAGCGGGTGGCGCAGGCGTATCTGCGGCCGCTCAAAAAGACGGGCATGGATACGCTCATCCTTGGATGCACGCATTACCCGCTGATCAAAGCGGTCATTCAGAAAGCCGCGGGGGGGCGGAGGGTGCGGCTGATCGACTCCGGCGAGGAGATGGCCCGCGAGGCCCGGGCCTGGCTGAAAGTCAACGCCATGGAGCGCCGTACCGGGAAAGGGAGCCAGGAGTTCTTCGTCTCGGACGCTCCGGACAGGTTCAAGCGGCTGGCGCGGCGGTTCCTCGGCGCCGGGGTGGATCGGGTGACGCTCGCTGCGGTGGAGGCTTAGTGCTGCTGCTCCTAGGCGGGCCCGGAGAGCATTTCGTCGATGAGCCGCTTGAGGTCCGCCATGCGCACGGGCTTCGAGATGAAGCGGGAGAGGCCGGGGTCCGCGACCTCGCTGAGGACCTGGACCGGAGCGGCTTCCCCGCTCATGAAGAGGATGGGGGTCCTGGCCGTCGCGGCGTTTCGGCGGAAAGCCTCGAAAAGATGGGCGCCGGTGGCGCCGGGCATATGGTAGTCCAGGAGGATCAGGTCAGGCTTGAATCGGCGGGCCAGATCGAGTCCGGTCGCCGGGTCGTTGGCGGAGGCGAGCTCGTGGCCGATCGATTTGAGCGAGATCGTCAGAATCTGCACAAGGTCGTGGTCGTCGTCGACGATCAAAATGCGCGGCATGGGGTTAGTATAAAACGCGTCGAGGGGTCGGTCAAGCGAAAATGGAAGATTTGATCAGGCGGATCGGGTTTGCAAAGGTCTTCATCGACAATGGGATGTGCCGTATGGGGCCCCAATTGGACGCCGCTTCGGCCGTGGACCGGAGGCTGGTCCGCTTCGCCGGCCGGGCCACCCAGCTCTCCGACGCGGTCGTTGCGCTCTGCAGGCAGGGGCACCCGAGCGAGGCGTTGCCGGTCCTGCGTCAGCTCGGCGAGACAGCTGCCTCGCTTTGCTGGCTTGCGGCCGGCCCCAGCGAGGACCGAGCCCGGGCATTGGCCAAGGAATCGGAAGATGCGGCATGGTCCGCGCTGTGGCCGCAAGAGCGCTTCCTCTCCCGCGCGCAGGAATCCGGCTTCGCCGAGAGCGCCCGGCAGGTGCTGGACCTTTGCCGGGATTTTGTCGATGGCGGGACATTGACCCTGCCGTGGGCGCACGTGTTCGAGGGCCGCGGCGCGCGGGGGGGCCTCTGCGCGAAGAAGGTCTTGGAGCTTGCCGCCGCGATGATGGGGCATGTTCTGAAAGCGCTGGGCCGGCGCTGGCCGGGGGATTTCCCCGGAGCCGAGCAGGTATGGCCGCCGTGAGGTTCGCCTTGCTTCTCTGGGCCCTGATCGCCCAAGGGGCCTCGGCGCTCGGCCAGGGGCCGGGGCCCGGCGCCGCTGGAAAGGGGGGAGAGGCCGAAGCTCCCCGCGCAGTGGATCTCGGGATCCCGGCAACGGTGCCGTGGCAAGATGCAGCCCTGAGCGGCGGGACCGAAAGGAAGGCTGCGGAGAAAGCGGCCGTTGAGGAGGCTTTCTGGGAGCGGCTTGCGGAAGACTTGGATTCGGTCGAACGGAGCCGCAGCGGCCTGCTGGCTGCGCTGCGTTTCGCGAGGTCCCACCCGGAGGTCTTCCCGCCCGCGCCCATGGAGCGTCCGGAGGGGCTTCTCGATGAATTCGCGGACCTCGCCCTGCGCACATGGGCCTTCTGCGCGGATCATTACCTGGCTTTGGAAAGCATCATCGGCCGCTATGGGGACTTCGAGTCCCGGCAGGAGGATCGGGCCAAGCGCGCGGCTTTCTCCTGCGCTTGCGCGGCGCGGCTGGCCCAACGGAGATTCCTGGCCGAGTGGATCGCCCTCGCTTCCATCGACCCCGCCATAGAGAGGCTTCTTGTGGAGTCCAGCGAGCCGGGGTTCCCGGCAGGCCTATATGGGCGCCTCCGGCAGGCGGCTTCGACCGGCCCCGAGGATGCGGCGGTCTTGGGTGCGTATGCGGAGAAGGCCGGCGCCTTCGGCTCCCTGAGGGGGCTCTTGAATGACCGGCTCGAGCAATGGGAGAAGAACCGCGGGGAGGACCTCTCGAAGCCGAGGGCCCGGCCGAACCGGAAAGCGGCTTCCGATATGGCCCGCATCCGAGCCGCTCTTCAGGCGGAGTTCCCGCTCCTTTCCCGCCCCGGGCAATGGCGCGGGATGGCTCTTTCGGAGCCGGAACCGCAGGCAGAGGGCTCCGAGACCGCCGTCTCCCCCTCCCAACGCCCGCCGGATTGGATGGACCTTCCCGTGAGCTCACAGATCGTCGTGGCGGTGCAGCGGGTGAAATCCTACTTGAACCCCGATCCCGCGCAAGGCCCGAGGCCGGATTCCTTGATCACCCGGGAGCAGCTCGATGCGCTCAAGCTCTCGCTGGAGCCGGGCGACGTCGTGCTCCTGCGGCGCGAGCTCTTCGTCGGCGAAGTCGGCCTCGGCGGGTACTGGCGCGAGGCCGCTCTCTACGCCGGCGCGCCGACCCTGCGCCGGAAATTCTTCGGCCGCGAGTCCGTCAACGCAGCGCTCTACTCCCTGAACGCGGACGCCTTCACGGAGAATGCGGCCGAGACCCGGCGGGGCGCGCCGGAGCTGCTCGTCTGCGACAAGGGCCGGGCGGCGCTGAGGTCTCTGGAGAGCGCAGGGGCCGGCGACGCGCTGGCGGTGCTGAGGCCCAGGGTTTCGAAACCGGCCAAGGACGAGGCTCTCCGCCGGGTCTTTGCCCTCATCGGCAAGCCGATCGCGGCGCCGTCCGGCGCCGAAGAGGCGGCTTTGGCAGCGGGCTGCGCCGGCGAGCTCCTGAGGACCGCCTATCCGCAGGGGGTCCGCTGGCCTTTGCGCAGGACCCTCGGGCGCGCGGCCCTCTCCGTCAACGAACTTGTCCGGCTCATCGACGCGGAGTACGCCACGGAGAAAGAGCAGTTCGACTTGATCTCATTCCTCGACGCGCGTGAAAAATGGCAGAGGGCCGGGATCTCCACGATCGAGGACTTCCGCGCCAGTTGGCGACGCCGGGCTTGGCAGCCGAAGGGGGCCGGCCCGCCGCGGGAGCCGGATTCGGAAGGAGAACGTCCATGAGGCATTCCAGGGGACACGGCAGGCGGTTTCAGGACTCCAGGCCGGACCCGTCGGTCCATCGTCGGAAAACCGAAGCCGAGCGGGTATTCCAGGATAAAACGCCCCTGACCCCGTTTGAGTGGATTCGTTTTGAGAACGGCTCGAAGGAGCCGGCGATGCGGGCCGTGGACCTGCTCGCGCCGGTCGGCAAGGGTCAGAGGGGCCTCATCGTATCCCCTCCGAAGGTCGGCAAGACGACGATCCTCAAGCAGTTCTGCCTGGCCGCCGCGGCGGCCGATCCGGGGCTCAAAGTCTACTGCGTGCTGGTCGACGAGCGCCCAGAAGAGGTGACGGACTTCCGGCGCTCCGTCAGCGCCGAGATTTTCGCCTCTTCCAACGACCGCCCTTTCCAAGAGCACATCCGGATGACCGAGAACGTGTACCAGAAGGCGCTCGCGGAGGCGGGCTCCGGCAAGGATGTCCTGATCGTGCAGGACTCCCTGACGCGCCTATCCCGCGCACACAACACCGCCGCGACCGGCAACAGGACCATGACCGGCGGGCTGGACTCCCGGGCCATGGAGTGGCCGCGGAAATTCTTCGGCGCGGCCCGGAAGCTGGAGGAAGGGGGATCCCTGACGATCCTGGCCACGATACTCGTCGACACGGGCAGCCGCATGGACGACATCATCTTCCAGGAGTTCAAGGGCACGGGCAACATGGAGCTCGTGCTCTCGCGGCCAGCGGCCGAGGCCCGCTTGTTCCCGGCCATCCACGTCAAGAACACCGGGACCCGGCGCGAAGAGCTGCTGCTGCCCGAGCCCGTCCTGACGGGCGTCTACAAGCTCCGGCGGATGCTGGCGAACCTGAGCGACCTCGAAGCGACGAAGACGATGATCGAGCTCATCCGCCGCTTCCCGACCAATGAGGCCCTGCTGGCCGGGGTCCAAGGAGGGATGTGATCCGACGCCTGTGCCGGGCGTTCGCCTCGCTGGCGCTGGCCTGGGCCGCGGCGGCTCCGCTTTTCGGGGCGGATCACTTCGACCGGCTGAAGGCGAATCCCTCGCCTGAGGCGACGCGGCGGCTGAGAAGCCTCTACGAAAGCTCCAAGAGCAGAGACGTCCGCTTCTGGATCGTGCAGGCTCTCGGCAACAGGCTCCGGGAGAATGCCGACGCCGGGGCTCTCGAAGTCCTGCTGTCTGCGGCCTTAGACCGGGAGCCCGAAATTCGCGGGTCCGCGCTCCGCGCGATGGCGGGGTTCGCCGCGCTTGCAAAGGGCGAGCTCCATGGCGCCGCTCTCGCGCGGCTCGACTCCGCAGTGCTCCGCGGCCGATCCGACAAATCCCCTCCGGTGCGGCTCGGCGCCGAGGAGCTTGGAGGGGCCTTGCGGCGCTATCGCGATAAAGGCCCGCGGGCTCCGGACAAAGGCAGGGCGCCGGCAAGGCCCCTGGAGGCCCGGAGGGCCCTGACTTGGGCCTGGACCGCGACGCTCGCGGCCGTGCTCGCCGGCTGGGCCCTGCTCGGCCTCCCGGTCTTCGACGCAGCGGCAGGCGGCGGGCAGCTGGCCCGCTCGGCCTGGGCCGCATTGTCCGGAGAAAGGGCTTTCATCGCGTTCCTGGGGGTGCTCTGGGTCTGCCTGGCTCTCACCTTGGCCGGACACGGCTTCGACCAGCTCCTGCGCATCGGCGGGCGGGGCCTGGGGCACGGGAGCGGCGATTGGCTGAGGGCCTATTTCGCCGCGGGGTTCTGCGTCGTCGCTCCCGGGGTCGTAGCCTGCGCCGGCCTTACCAGCGGCCGCTTCCGGTGGGAGACTTTCCTGCGCGATCTGCCCAGGGCCGCCGCGCTCTCGGCCGCGGTCCTCGCCGTGCTTGGCCCGGCCGAGCTGGTCTACCGGCTGCTGCTGCGCCGCGCCCCGGCGCGCAGCCGCGCCCTGCGCCGGATCGGGCCGCGGGCCATCCTGGAGGCGGGATCGGTGCGCTGCGCCTGCCTGGCCTCCGCCGCGATGTCGATCGAGGGGCACGGCTTGCTGCCGGCCTTGGGCCGCGCCGCCCGGATTTCCAGGCGCTTTCCGCCGCGGCTGGGGTTCTCGGTTTTTGACTCACGGTTCACGCTGTGCTTCGCGGCGCCCGTGCTGGGCGGGCTCTATCTTCTTTTCGCGCGGGCGCTTGCGCTGGACTGGACCGCGCCGAGGCCCTTGACGGTCGCCGCCTGCGCGCTGTGGGCTTGGGCCGTGCTTGCGGCCGTCCTTTTCGCGGTCCTGCAGGCCCTGGATGGGGTGCTGTGCGCCGCGGGCTATCTAGCGGCCTCGGGCCGCCCGCTTCCGCACCGTTTGGCTCCTTTGGCGAAATATTTCGGGGGTGTCCCATGACCATGCAGAACAAGCCCGTCGCAAGCACCGAGGCGCCGGCCGCCATAGGCCCCTATTCGCAGGCGGTCCAAGCCGGAGATCTCCTGTTCGTTTCCGGGCAGATACCGGCCGAGCCGGCCTCCGGAAAGCTCGTCGAAGGGGGCGTCGCCGCGCAGACGGAGCGCGCGCTGAAGAACCTGGGAGGGATCCTGTCGGCCGCGGGGCTCGGATTCGAGCATGTCGTCAAGACCACCGTGTTCCTGACGGACATGGGCGCGTTCGCGGAGATGAACAACGTCTACGCGCGCTATTTCCCGCAGACGCCTCCGGCGCGGGCCACGGCGCAGGTGAGCGCTCTGCCCAAAGGCGCGATGGTGGAGATCGAAGCGGTCGCGCGCGGCTGAGGTGGGCCGCGCCATGGACGGCCGAGCCTTCTTCGCCCTGGCCGGGGTTCTGGCGTTCCTGGGCTGCCGGGCCGTCGTCGTCGAGCTGCGCCGGGCCGTGAAGGGGCCGGTGGCGGAGGTCGGCTATATCGACCCGGGAGGAGGCCACGTGCGCTATGCCCTGCGCGGCGCGGCGTTCTTCGTGAGCCAGCGCAGGAAGGATGCGCTCAAGCTCGCGGGGCGGCATTGCGGCGGGCCCAAGGGAGGATCGAAGGATGGCGCCGTCAAGATCGTCAAGGAATGGGCCCAGGAGGATAACGAGACGCCCTACAACGCCGAGGACCTGGAGGCGTCTCTCCGTTATAACTTGGATCACTACCGTGTGGAACCCTACCAGCATCTGCTATTCGAATGCGTGAGACCGCCCTGATCCTCCTGCTGGCCGCGGGCTTGAGCGCCTGCGCCATCAACGACCTGCTATCCGCGGCGGCGCCGGACATTCGCCGCTATTCCCGCATCTTGGTGGCGCCTTTCGATGACCGCGACGGCCTGGGCCGCCTCTACGCTCGGGACATCCTGCGCGAGCTCTCGGCGCTCCGGTTCAGCCCGGTCAGCCTTGAGCAGGCGGATGAGGCGGTTTCCCGGCTCAAGATCAGCGGCGGGGGGGCTCTGAGCGCGCAGGACATCTCCGCTCTGCGCCAGGAGACCCAAGCGGACGCGGTGCTCTCCGGCGCGGTGGACTGCGGCTCCCTCCCAGCGGCAGGCAGGCCCCCGGCTCCCGCGCGCGTCTCCTTCATCCTCCAGGATGCGGCCGGAGGAGAGACGATCCTGAAGGGTTCGTTCTCCCCGAAGGCCTGCGGCTCGACCAGGGATGTCCGGCCCATCGCAGCTGAGGTCGGGGCCGCCTTCAAGCGCGAGCTCAGCCGCATGAACCTGGAGGGCCTGTGAAGAAAGCCGTGGTCCTGCTGTCCGGAGGGCTGGACTCCGCCGCCTGCCTCTATTGGGCGAAAGCGAGAGGCTGGCGCGTAGTTGCGCTCTCGGTGCGCTACGGCCAGCGCCACGCGCGGGAGCTCCGTTCGGCTCGCTCGCTCGCTCGCCGGGCCGGGGCCGAGCTCTTTGTTGTCCGCTTGAGACTGTCTTGGCTGGCGGCCAGCTCGCTCTGCGATCCCGGCCGCAAACTGCCGGATGTGCCGCTATCTAAGATCGGAAGGGGCCCCATCCCCAGCACCTATGTCCCGGGCCGCAACATGGTCTTCACGGCCCTCGGCCTTTCGCTGGCCGACGCGGTCGGGGCGCAGGCCGTCGTGCTCGGGGCGAACGCCCTCGACAGCAGCGGCTATCCGGACTGCAGGCCGGAGTTCTTCAAAGCCTTCGCGCGCGCGGCGAAGCTCGGCACACGGGGCAGGATCGCGGTCCTGGCGCCGCTCGCGAAAATGGATAAGGCGGGCATCGTCCGGCTGGCTCTGCGGCTCGGAGTCCCGCTCGATCTTACCTGGTCCTGCTACAAGGGCGGCCGCAAGCCGTGTGGGCGCTGCGACTCGTGCAAGCTGCGGGCGAAGGGGTTTAAAAAGGCCGGCGCCGAAGATCCGCTGGCGTAGGGCGGCTTTATGATGGCGGAATCCGTAATCTGTCTGCATTATATATATAGCAAATGCAGAGTTGACTGCATTTTCTATATTTTAATACTCCCCTGAAATTTCTATCAAGACTTCGCTTGAAAACGTGGGGGGAAAAGAGGTCAAGAGCATTCCGTTATACATGCTCTGGCGCCTTAAGGCTTACCTGTCCTACCAGGGGTAGCCGGAGCCCGAATCCGGCGCGAACATCAAGTCGTTGTCGCTGTCGATGGCCTGCAGCGGCAGATGCTCGTCTAAAAGGGCTGAGCGCGTCACGGCGTCTTCGCTGTGGCTCGCGAACCGGACAGGGCGGCTTCGGGGCAGGACAAGGGCCGCGGCCTCCAGGAGAGGCCGCTCGTTGGTCGCGGTCCATGCCATATCCGCGCCTTGGCGGACGGCCCATCGCAGGATCCCTCTTAAGAGCTGCCCTCTCGCGTCGGGCTCAGCGGCCCTGTCCATGTATAGGACATGGACGCGCTTCTGTCCTTGGTAGACGAATCCGCGCACGATGGCGTAGCTATCCTTGAGGCTGAACAGGCGGAAACTGTCCTTGAAGGGGTTCTCCAGCAGGCGCCACCGGATCCAGGCCTCGTCGCGGACCACCGATACCGCGGCATCGGGGCCGGCCTGAAGGATTCCCCTGAGCCTGCCGATATCCTCCGGCAGCGGCTCCGGGGAGAGCTGGGGGGCAGAGGCGAACCACGCCCGGAGCATGGCCCGATAAGGCAGGGAGAGCAGGGCCGCCGCTGTTTTGCCGATATGAATGGGAAGAGTGCGGCAGACCGTGTCGAATTTCTCCTTCCAGCCGTACTTCTTGAATACCCGGATGGACTGCTCGTTGCAGTAGGTCACGCGGTTGGGGCAGAGCTGCATCCAGGCGTTGGTCAGGCGCTGGCCGAGGCCCTGGCCTTGGAGCTCCGGGAGAACTGCGAAATCCACGAACCAGATGGCGGGCTTCGCTTCCCCCCTGCAGTCGAGCATCACCGGGAGGAGCCCGGCTTGGCCCACCACGGCGCCCTTGTCGACCGCGACGATGGGCTCCACGCCGGGAAGAAAGCCGACCCGATACCACCAGCGCCAGTGCTTGGAGAGGAGATCCGCGCGCTCCGGGAACATGCGCGCATAGAACGCGGCCCGCTGGCCGTCGCTTACGCTGGAAAGGGCGGAGAGCTCCAGTTCCATGCCTAGATCGCAAGCGCCAGCTTGATGCGCGTCAAAAGGCTCCGCCCCAAGCAGAAGCTCATTTTGAAGTTACTGAGTCTATCATTGTTGTCCGTTCCGAATCTCCTTAACTCGTATGCGTCCGACTTCGCACGGGTGAAGCCGGGCAGAGTGGTCAGTCCGCAGCGATAGCCCGACTCCTTGAGGAGCCGCTTCGTGCCGTCGTCGAAATCCCCGAGCCAGCCGTTCGGATAGCAGAACAGCGTGCACGGCTTGCCGACCTTCTCTTCGAGCATCCGTTTGGATAATGACAGCTCGCTCCGGGCGCCCTCCATGCCGCAGTGCGTGAGAATCGTGTGCGTATGGCCGTGGCTTCCGATGGACACGAGCCCGCTCTGCGCCATCTCTCGGATATCATCCCATTCCAGGGGGCGGTAGATCTCCGGGGTCTCGGCGTCGATGCGCAACTTCTGCCCCAGGCGATGCTCGATCTGCTTGAGCGCTTCGGACCGGCGCGGCTCAGGCATAGTTTTGAGTTCCCGGCCGAGCGCCACAGCCGCGGCTTTCCGCGAGTCTCGGCCAGAGAGGACGAGCTGCAGCTCCCTTCCGCCGGCTTCCAGCCGGGCTTCCTTCAGGGAGGTCCTCTCCAGGGCGTACTCCACTCGGTCCGGCCACAAGGGGACTTTGTGCTCGACGAACTCCGTGGCCGGGAAGACGGAGGCCGGGACCCCGGACCCTTTGAGGATCGGATAGGCCAGCGTGTACACGGAGCGGTATCCGTCGTCTATGGCGATGACCACCGAGTAGTTCGGGACCCGAGCGCCCCCAGCGAGATGGTCCAAGAGCCGCTCGAGCGGGATCACGGCGTGGCGTTGCTTCAGGTAGACGATCTGTTCGCGGAATTTCGCGACATGGAGGCGGTTGGCCTGGAAGTTCTCGATGCCTTCGTGGGCGGGCTTATCCGTGAACCCGTGGTACATCAGGATGACCGCGTCTTTCCTGTGCCAATGGCGCAGGGGCTCGTCGAGGCGCAGGGAGAAGAAGAGATCCGTCAGGGACTGCCTCATCCAAAGGGTATAATAACACTTGATGGCTCGCGCCCGCATCGTAGAGGTCTTCTCGTCACTTCAGGGCGAGGGGCTCCGGCTCGGCGAACGGCAGATTTTCGTTCGGTTCGGCGGCTGCAACCTGCGCTGCGACTATTGCGACGAGCCGCTCAGCCTTTCCTCCTCCGCCGGGGCCCTCTGGAGCGCTGCGCGGCTGAAAGCGCGGATACTCGCCTTGCAGAGGACGCGCCGCCACCGCGCGATCAGCTGGACCGGCGGGGAGCCTCTGCTGTGGGCGGAGTTCCTGCTGGAGATGATGGCTTGGGCGAAGCGGAAGGGGTTCGAGAACCACCTTGAGACGAACGGGGTCCTGCCGGCACGGCTCAAGCTCGCGGCCGGGCTCGCGGACGTCGTCGCGATGGACGTCAAGCTGCCTTCGGCCACCGGACGCAGCACGTGGCGCGCCCACGCCGCCTGCGTGCACGTGGCGCCGGAGAAGACTTTCGTCAAGGTGGTGCTGACGGCGGCGTCGCGCACGGCAGAGGTCCGCAGAGTCCTCAAGATCCTCGAGGACCTACCCGATGTGCCGCTCATCCTCCAGCCCGCGACGCCGGACCTGACGGGGAAGGTGCGCCCGATAGCGCCTGAAAGGGCCATGGCTTTCTTCAGGCTCGCCAGATCAATGCGCAAAGGGGTGCGCTTGACGCCGCAATGGCATCCGATTTGGGGGGTGCGGTAGGGGCCCCGCGTCTGGTCTTGACACGCAATCCTCTCGCCCCGCCAGCTCTACGAGCGTCTTCGTGCTTCTGGGCCTTGACAAATCAAGGTTTCGGCTTATACTATCAGGGTCGGGCGGCCGCAGGGCATCGCGGCCGTGAGCTTCGGAGGTGGCGTCGCAGGACGTTGCCGTTCCGTCGGTTCGTTGTCTGTCGGGCTGTTGCCGTGTCGTCCTAAGTCGTTTCGTTGCCGTGTCGTTGTCGGGCCGTTGTTGTTCGTCGCCGGGTCGTCGTCGTGCCGTTGCCGGTTGTTCGTCCGTCGTTCGTTCGGTTGTGTTGGAGGGGGGCACGAGGGGACGGAGGAATCCCCTGGTGCCCCTCCGCTTTTGGGCCGTGTGGGCACCTCTGCGCTAGGCCATAAGCGGGCCCGCGGCTGGGCCGAACGGCCGTTGGGAATCCCGCTGTTTTCTATTACACTTACCGGGAATGAGACGCATTTTAAGGCTGCTCGGATTCGCCGCTTTGGCTGCGGTTCCAGCTGGCGCCGCGCATGCGTTGGATTTTGGACCGACCGACAGCCGCGTCCATTCCATCGCCTATGCGGGCGAGCGGGCCGAGCGGGCCCCGGATCTTCAGCAGGCTTCTGTCCTGGCGGCGCAGGGCTTTGACAACGCGGCGCAGAGTCAAGGCTTCGTGTCGCCGCCGCCTGTGCCGGCGCTGGAATCCGTGCAGAAGCGGCCCACAGGCAACCTCATCATCGGGGATCCCAAGCGCGCGACTCTCTCCGAGCCGAGGAATCCCCTCACCAAGGACGGAAAAGCCAAGCCCCAGAAGAGCGGCAAGCAAGTCGCTTGGGCGCTTGGAGGCGCGCTCGCGCTGGGCCTGGCGGGGTTCTTGATCGGCGGCGGCATCGGCGCGCTCGTGGGCGCCTTGGTGGGCGCCGCGCTGGGCGCGTTCCTCGGGCCGTAGGAAACCCTCATAAAAGTTTAGAGGCGGGAAGCTGGCGTCGTTTTATCGACCGCTTCCCGCCCCTAAATCTCTCCCCGCTTGCGCAGGGAGGCGCCTACTCGGCGTCCTCACTATTATAATCCTCGGCCGCGAAGTGTCAAGACCCAATTTTGTGTGGAGAAAATCTGGGTCTTGATTTCCGACGATTCAGGGTTATACTTTAAATTTATTAGGTCGGCGGAGGCCCGGAGCGCCCGAAGCGGCGCGCAAGCTCCTCGCGCCCCATGTCCAAGACCGCGGGCCTTCCGTGCGGACAGCAGGTGGAATCACGGCATGCGCGCAGGTCATCGGCTAAGGCGAGCGCCTCCCTCTCTCCCAAGGGGTCGTGCGCCTTGACCGCGGCTTTGCAGGCGATGGTCGCGGCCGCGTCGTAGCGCGCGTCGGCCTTGGCCGCGGCCGGCGAGATGAAGTGCTCCAGCGCGCGATGGATGATCTCCTCGACGTCCGCGGCCTTCTCGAAGAGCTCCGGGACCGCGGTCACCTGCACGCTGGTCTTCCCGAAACGCTCGACCTCGAAGCCGGCGTCCGACAGCCTCTGCCTGCGCGCGAGGACCTGCTCGACGGCCGAAGCCGGAAGCTTGACAGGCAGAGGCAGCATCAGCTTCTGCTTGGCCGGCCGGCGCGAGCGCAGCTGCTCGCTGTAGCGCTCGAAGAGGATGCGCTCCTGGGCTGCGTGCTGGTCAAGGACAAGCAGGCCTCCGGCGGCCTCGAAGACCAGATAGGTCCTCTCGATCTGCCCCAGGAAGCGCAGGGGCGGACGGTGCCAGCGCGGCCCGGAGGCTGCGGGCTCGAAGGCGATGGAGGGCTGTGCGTCTCGGCCCGCGCCGCGCTCGCAGACGCTCCCGGCTCCGGGGGCCTGCGGATAGGGGACAGCCGTGGAATGTCCAATGTCCAGACCTGAGCCTGACTTGGAGGCGAGCAAGGCGCCGGAGAGCGCGGAAACCACGGCCTCGAACACCTCACCCTCGCGGCGGAAGCGCACCTCGCGCTTCTGCGGATGGACGTTGACGTCGAGGTCTCCCGATGGGACCTCCGCGAAGACGATCGCCACGGGATGGCGGCTTTGGGCGCGGAAAGGCTCGTAGGAGCGGTAGAGCGCCTGCTGGATCGTCCGGCAGGATACGGGCCGCCGGTTGACGAAGACGTACTGGAGCTGGCGGGTGGCGACGAGCTTCTCGGCCGGGGAGATGAAGGCGCGCAGGAGGACGCCTCCGCGCCTGGTCTCGGCATACAGCAGCGAGGCCGCGAGCTCTTCACCGAGTACTTCGCCCAGGCGTGCGCGCAGGCGTTCGCCCTCCTCAGCGGCGCGCTCGGCGGGATATTCGAGCGTCGCGCGGGGGCCGGTCTTGAAGATGAAGGCCACGGAGGGGTTCGCCAGGGCCGCGTCCTCGACGACGCGGGCGAGGCGGGCCTTCTCGGAGGCTTCCGACCGCAGGAACTTCAGGCGCGCCGGGACGTTGTGGAAGATGTCGCGGACCTCGACCGCGGCGCCGGGGATGGGCGGAGCCTCGCGCTCCCGGACGATGCGCCCGCCTTCCGCTTCCACGGCGAAGCCGCATTTCGAGCCGGGCCGGCAGCTCGTCAGGCTCACCCGGGCGACAGCTGCGATCGAGTAGAGCGCCTCCCCGCGGAAGCCGAAGGTGGAGAGCCCTTCGAGATCGTCTAAATCCGAGATCTTGCTCGTGGCGTGGCGCTCGAAGGCGGCCCGGCAGTCCGCGGGCTCCATGCCGCAGCCGTCGTCGCGCACGCGCAGGAGCTTGCGGCCGGCCCCCTCGACAGACACCTCGACGCGCGCGGCCCCGGCGTCGAGGGAATTCTCGATGAGCTCTTTGAGGGCGGAAGCCGGCCGCTCGATCACCTCCCCGGCGGCGATGCGGCTGGCGACGTCTTCGCTGAGGCGGCGGATGACCGGCGTAGGCTACACCTTCCTCTTGAGGTCCCAGAGCTTGTTGAGGGCCTCGATCGGAGTGAGCTCGTTCGGGTTGAGGAGCCGGAGCTCGTGGAGCGCCGGGTGCTCATCGAAGATGGGCAGGGTGGGCTCGGCCGGCTCCGCCGCGGCTTGGGTCGGCGGCGCGGCGCGGGCTTCGTTCTCGAGGCCGTGGAGGATCTCGCGGGCGCGGGAGAGGCAGGAGGACGGGAGCCCCGCGAGCTCCGCGACGTGGATGCCGAAGGAGCGGTCAGCGGGCCCGGGCGAGATCTTGTGCAGGAAGACGACCTCGGTGCGGCCTTCGGCGTTCGTCCATTCGCGCGCCTCGACGTTCGCGTTGGAGACCCCCGGCAGGAGCAAAGCCAGCTCGGTCAGCTCGAAATAGTGCGTGGCGAACAACGTCCGCGGCCCGCGCGGGGGCTTGGGGGAGGCGGCCGCGGGCTTGGGGACGGCCGATTCGCCGCAAGCCCCCATCTTGTTTAAGTGCTCTAAGACCGCCCAGGCGATCGAGATGCCGTCGTAGGTCGAGGTGCCGCGGCCGACCTCATCGAGGAGGATCAAACTCCGCAGGGTGGCGGATTTGAGGATGTGGGAGGTCTCCCGCATCTCGACCATGAACGTGGACTCCCCCCGCGCGAGCTGGTCCCGCGAGCCGATGCGCGTGAGGATCTTGTCCACGATCCCGATCGAAGCCGATTTCGCGGGGACGAAGCTGCCGATCTGCGCTAGGATCGCGAGGAGGGCGTTCTGCCGCAAGAAGACGGATTTGCCGCCCATGTTCGGGCCCGTCAAAACCACGGTTTGGGGATTGGCGCCGTCCAAAAGGATCGAGTTGGGCACGAAGGCTCCGGCAGGCAGCACCGATTCGACGATGGGATGCCTCCCGTCCTCGATCTCCAGGCAGTAGGAGAGGTCCACCTTGGGCTTGGCCCAGCCCCCGGCGGCCGCGCCGTCGGCCAGGGCGCCCAGGACGTCCAGCTCGGCGCAGAGCTGGGCGAAGCGCCGGATCGCGGCGTCGCGCAGGAGAATCTCCGAGCGGACCCTCTCGAAGAGCTCAGCCTCGAGGCGGAGGCATTCGTCCTCCGCGTTGAGGATCTTGATCTCCAGCTCCTTGAGCTCCGGGGTGATGTAGCGCTCGGCGTTGGAGAGGGTCTGCTTGCGCGAGAAGCGGTCGGGGACCTTCGCCTGATGGGCCTTCGTGACCTCGATGTAGTAGCCGAAGACCGAGTTGTACCCGACCTTGAGCGTGGGGATGCCGGTCGCCGCGCGCTCGCGCGCCTCGAGCTCCGCCAGGAACCTGCGGCTGTCGGCACGGACGGAGCGGAGCTCATCGAGGGCCTTGTCGAAGCCCTCGCGGATCAGCCCTCCGTCCGAGAGCCGGGTGGGCGGGCGGTCGACGATCGCGCGCTCGAGCAGGCTGCGGCCTTCCCGGAGCGGCGGGGCCAGCTCGGCCAGGGACTTGGCGAGCTCGGAGATCCCGGAGCAGAGCTCGCAGCCGGCGAGCTCCGCGGAGAGCGGCTCGATCTGCTTGAGGGAGTCGCGCAGGGCGGCCAGGTCCCTCGGCGAAGCCGAGCGCGTGGCCATCCGGTTGATGACCCGCTCGATGTCGGCCACCTCTCCCAGGGTCTTGGCCAGGCTCTTGCGGATCTGCGAGTCGTTTGTGAGCTCCTCGACGCAGTTGAGCCTTCGGTCGATCTCCACCAGGTCCGTGGAGGGATGCAGTATGCAATGGCGCAGCTTGCGGCTGCCCATGGGCGTCTGGGTCCTGTCCAGGACGCCCCAGAGCGAATGCCTCCTGTCCCCCTCCGCGGACTGGACGAGCTCCAGGGTGCGTATGGCCGCCTCATCGAGCTGCATCTCCGCGGCGGATTCCCGGTATTGGGGGATGAGGGAGGTGTCCTTGAGGTGCGACTGCGTGTCGGCCACGTACCGGCGCGCCTTCAGGGCCGCGCGCAGGGCCAGGTGGCGGTTCTTCCATATCTCCATATCCCCGAAGCCCGCGAACTCCTCCGGGCCCGGGAAGGGCTGCTCCCAGAAGGTGAGCGCGGTCTTGGGGCCGAGCAGCTGGCGCAGCTTGAGCTCCTCGGCGGCCTTCGGGGTCGCGATCAGCTCCGCGGGCTCGAGCTTGGCCAGAAGCGAGTAGAGCTGGAGATGCCCGTGGTCGTTTAGGACCTGGGTGGCCCAGAACTCGCCGGTCGAGGCCTCCACGCAGGCGAGGCCCCAGCCGAAGGCGTCGTAGGCGAGCGCCACGAGGTAGTTCGTCGAGCGGCTGTCGAGGTATTCGTCCTCCACCAGGGTGCCGGGGGTGATCAGCCGGGTGACCGAGCGCTTGACCAGGCCCTTGGCCTTGGAGGGGTCCTCCATTTGGTCTGCGATCGCGATCTTGTAGCCCGCCCTGAGGAGCTTGGCGATGTAGTGCGTGGCGGAGTGGTGCGGGATGCCGCACATGGGGGAGCCCTGGCGCTGGGTCAGGACGATCCCCAGCACCGGGCTGGCCACGCGGGCGTCGTTGTCGAAGAGCTCGTAGAAGTCGCCCAGGCGGAAGAGGAGCAGGGCGTGGGGGTAGGCGGTCTTAAGCGCCTTGTACTGCCGCCAAAGCGGGGTGTCTTCCGCTTTCTCGACGGTGGGCATGAGGCGGATATTCTACAAAATTCAGGGAGCGATCACGCCTTCGCCTGCTGGTGGCCGAGCGCGTCGATCCGGGAGCGGAATTCGGCCGGGGTCCGTATCCGTTTGTCGGGGTCAGGCTCCAGGGCCGCGTCGATCAAGGCGTCCACGGCGGGCGGGAGTGTCCCGACGAGGAGGGTGGCCCTCTTGTAGCTTTTGGCGAGCTTCGCCGCGGTCGTGGAGGATCCCTCGAAGGGGCGCTGGCCGGTGAGCATCTCGTAGAGGCAGGCGCCGAAGGCGTAGAGGTCGGACTCGGGGCGCACGTCGCCCTGCTCCTGCTCCGGGGCCATGTAGAGCGGCGTGCCGATGGCCACGTTCGTGCCGGTGAAGCGGTGGAGCGTGTCCTTCGCGTGCCGGGCGATGCCGAAGTCCATCACCTTGACCCAGCCGTCCTCCGTGACCATGATGTTGGAAGGCTTGAGGTCCCGGTGGACCACGCCCTGCTGGTGGGCGTAGGCGAGCGCGCTCATGACTCCGCGCGCGATGTACTGGGCCTCGGTCAGGTTGAGCCGCTTCTTCTTGGCGAGGATCTGGTCGAGGGTCCGGCCCTTCACGTACTCGAAGACCAGGTACAGGTCTCCGTTTGTCTCCAGGATCGTGTGGATGTCCACGATGTTCGGGTGGTGCATGGCCGCGACGGTGCGGGCCTCGCGCAGGAAGCGCCCGCGCTCGTGCTCGTCGGCTTTCAGCTCGTCGCGCATCTTCTTGATGGCGACCTTGCGGTTGAGCGCCTTGTCCACCGCTTCGTAGACGACCCCCATGCCGCCCTGCCCGATCGTGCGGACGATCTGGTAGCTGGCCTCGAAGGCCCGGGGGGAGGTGGTCTTGCCTTGGGCCCCCGTTGCGGAGGCCTTGCGGCCGCTGACGATATGCAGGAGCCCCATGGAGATGAGGAAGCCGCCGGTGAGCGAGCAGAGGAGCACGATGAGGAAGCGCCGCCCGGCCGGACGGCGCTGAGGCGGCTGGACCGGGCCGGGGGCGGGCGAGGGCTCCATCGCCACGCGGTATTTCTGCCGGGCCTCCTCGTAGGCGGACTGGAACTCGGGGTTGAGCTCCGCGGCCTTCTTGTAATCCGCGATCATCGCCTTTAAGTCCCCCAGGCCCTCGTGGCCCTGGCCGCGGTGGCGGTAGGCGAAAGCGTTCTTGCCGTTGAGCTCGATGGCGCGCTGCGCGTCCGCGATAGCGGCATCGAAGCGCCCGAGCCCGATGAGGGCCGCGGCGCGGATGTCCAGGGACTGGGCATTGTCCGGGTTGAGGTTTAAGGACTGGGTCGCCTCCTCGAAAGCCTCCTGGTAGAGCCCCATCATGTTCTGGGCCCTCGCCATGATCGAGTGGGACTGCGCGTTGTCCGGGTCGCGGTCCAAGGCTTTGCTGGCGTACTGGATGGCGGCTTTTGGGTCCCCGATGCGGACCTGGTTCAAGGCCTTCTGGTTCAAGGAGTCCGTGAACTTCTCCCTCCTGGAGGGGGGCGGCTGGGCCGCGGCGGAGGCTTCGGGAGCCTTCTGCTCAACGGGCTTCGGCGCCGCCGCGGCCGTTTCGGCCTGGGAGCGCTGCTCCATCAGGTTCTCGTACTCCCGGGCGATCTTGTCCGCGGCGGCCTTCTGCGCCGCGTCGAGGCCCAGGGAGGAAGACTTGGTCACGCGCGTCTCGGAGAGCTTCGATATCTGGAATGCGAGCTGGTTGTTCGGATTCAGGCTCAAGGCCAGCCGCGCGTCCTCCAGGGCCGAGGCATAGTTGCGCATCTGGTAGTTCGCCAAAGCGCGGGTGGTGTAGGCCCTCTCGCTCTTGGGCTCCAGCTCGGAGACCCTCGTGGCGTCCTGGACCGCCTCCGGGTAGCGGCCGAGCTGGTAGAAGGAGATTGCGCGGTTGTTGAGGGCG
>JACRDO010000068.1 GCA_016212885.1 Elusimicrobiota bacterium
AGACGGAATAGGATAGGCTGCCTGAGCTTGACCGGGACCGGGCCGAGGGAGTTGCGCGCCGGCGCAAAGCGCATGAGCTTGGCCACTTCCCTGGCCGCAGCGTCGAAGGCCGCTCCAGCGGACGAGAGAACCTCGCCCGGCGCCACGCTCCCGTCCACGCCGATGTGCAGGACGAGCACTACTTGGCCTTCGCGGTTCGCGCGGCGCTCGCTCTCCGGATAGAAGCGCAGGAGATTGAGCAGCATCTCCTCGCGGTTGAGCAGGCGGGGCGGCTGAATGGACCCGGAGCCAACGCCCCCGGGAGGCCCGCCGGTCCCGAGCCCTGCGCCCGTCCCGCCGGGGACCCCGGTGTCCGAGCCCGGGCCGCTGCCTCCGGGCTTGAGCGCCGTGCCTTTGCCGTCGGGTGTCCCGCCCGCGGCAGGCGGAGGCGGCGGCGGAGGCTCGGTCTTTGTGACCTGCTCGGTGGGAGTGACCCACTCTTTAGGCGGCTGCGCCGGCGGCGCGGCCTCCTGGAGGGGCTTCGTCTCCGGAGGAGGCATCGGGACCACCGCGGGAGGAGCCTTCTGGGGCGCTCCGAGCTTGGCCGGCGCCCCCCCTCCCCCTCCCAGGACCGGCATGTCCAGGTCCACCTCGATGGGAGGCAGGGGTCGTGAAAAAGAGCGGGAGGAGGAGCGGCCGAAGAGGAACAGGCCGCAGTGCAGGCACAGCGAGGCGGCCAGGCAGAGCCTGAACAGCGCCGGGTTATCGCTCATTCAAATCGTTCGACACCGGCCCGGGGCCGGGGGTTCCCGATTCAGCGAGCCTTGACCTCGAGCCCGATCTTGCGCACCCCGGCCCCCCGCACCACGTCGAGGAGGCCGATGATCTCGCCGTAGGGGATCGACTTGTCCGCGCGCAGGGAAACGTGAATGTCCGGCGAGGCGGCCGACAGGCTGCGGAGCGTTCTGTCGAGCTCCCCCGGGCTCACGCTCCTGCCCGCGAGGGTGATCTCCCGCCGCGAGTTGAACACGATGGACAGCGCCTCGGTGGAGGTCTTCTCGTGCTGGGCGGCCTTGGGCAGGTCCACCTTGATGGCCCGGTTGTGGATGAGCGGCGCGGTGGCCATGAAGATAATGAGCACGACCAGGATGATGTCCACGAGCGGGGTCACGTTGATCCCGGTGATGGCCGACTCTTCGCCGTTGGCGCCGGTCATGGGAGGCTACCGTGCCCGGTCCGCTTTCTCGGTGCGGATGTGGGCCAGGAGGATGCGCCCCAGCGACTCGGTCTGGCCGAGCAGGTCCCGGACGTTCTTGGAGAAATAGTTGAAGCCCACCACGCAGGGGATGGCCACGAAGAGCCCCACAGCTGTCGCGACCAGGGCCTCAGAGAGTCCCTGCATCACGACCTCCGGGCCGGAGCCGCTCTGGGAGAGGTCGTGGAAGGCCTGGATGACTCCCAACACGGTGCCGAAGAGGCCGATGAAGGGCGCGTTGTTGCCCAGTGTCCCGAGGATCAGCAGGCGGCGCTCGAGGCGGCGCTTCTCGATGAAGCTGGCGGCGACCAGGTGGTCCTCGACTCCAGCAGCTCCGTGCTGGGCCTGGGTCAGCCCGGCCTGGAGGATGCGGGAGGCGGCGCCCGGATGGCGGCGCACGGTCTCCTCGAGCTCCGGCACCTCGCCGGCCTTGATGCCCTTGAGAAACGCGTCGTTGAGCGCATCGAGCTGGCGCATCTCGCGCCGCAGCACGATGGCCCGCTCGATCATCACGGCCAGGGCCACCGCGGAGCAGAGCAGCAGCCCGTAGATGACCCAGTCTCCGCCCGTCAAAGCCAGGCGCTTCAGGAAGTAGAGGTTCATGTCACTGTCCCGCGTAGCGTTGGAGGTTGAGCAGCGCGGAGCAGAGCTCCGCCCGCACGGCTTGGTGCGTCTCCGTCGAAAGCCACCGCAGGAGCTTGCGGTACTCGTCGGGGCCGCCCATTTCGCCCAGGTAGCGCACGGCCATGGCCCGGATGAGCCAATCCTGATTCTCGGCCAGACGCAGGAGGGCTTCCCGCCCGAACACGTCGCCCGTGCGCCACCACCCCGCCGTCGCGTAGACCTGCACCGGCAGCGACGCGTCCTGCCGCGAGGCGTTGGCGAGCTGGAACTGCACTCCCGGCGCGCCCAGGATGCTCAGCGCCTCCAGGGCCCCCAGCCGCACCGTCATGTTCGCGTCCAGGAGGGCCTGCTGGAACAGGCTTTGGTAGCGCGGGTTCCGGGTGTAGGCCAGCGCCACCAGGGCCGCGGCCCGAGTCTGGACGTTGGTCCCGCTCCTCGCAGTCGTCTCGAGCTCGGAGGCGAGGGACATGTCGGTCACTCCGGCCAGGCCCTCTGTGAGCAGGAACCCCAGCTCCGTGTAGCGGGTCTTGAGCTTGTAGCCGGTCGCGGTGGAGAGCTTGTTGAGGTTCCCCACCGAGGCGTCGAGGACCGCCTGCGAGTCGGGCCGCGCGTTCTGCCGCTGGCGCAGCAGCTGCAGCAGGGTGGCGTTGATGGACGGGTCGAGGATGGCGGCCGGCTTGAGCTTCAGGCGCGGCGCCGTGATGACGAGCGGGTCCGCCTCGAACATGAAGGCGTCCGCGGCGGGCTGCGGCGTTTGCGCGAGCGCGGGCGCGGTCAGGACGGCGCAGAGCAGGAGGGCTCTCATGGCGCCGCCTTCGGGAAGAGCTTGATCGCGGCGATGCAGTACTCCGCGGCCACGAAATCGTTGCTCAGCTCGCGTCCCAGGCGTGAGACCAGGAGCTTGTAGTCGTCGCCGGCGCCGGACTCGCCGATGTAGCGCGCGGCCATGGCGCGCACCAGCCAGCTCGGGTCATCGAGGGCGGCGCGCAGGCGGGAGAGCCCAGCGGGGTCGCCCAGGCGCGCGAGGCCCGCGGCTGCGTAGACGCGGAGGATGGGCTCGGAGTCGTTCTGCATGGCCGCGCTCAGGATGGGCTTGGCCTTCTCCGGCTGGCCCCAGGCCACAAGCGCCTCCAGGGTCCCGAAGCGGACAGCGGGGTCTAAGTGCGCGACGGCCTCGCGGAACACGTCGAGGCTCGCCGGGTCATGGGCCCCGGCCAGGGCGATGAGAGCGGCCGAGCGGGTCTCATTGTTGGAGTCCCAGCGGGCCAGGTTGACGAGCCGGTCGCGGAAGACGGGGTCCTTGTCGCGGGAGACCGCCTCGGTCAAGGGGATGCTGATATTCAGGAAGCGGTTGCGCAGCTCGTAGCCGATGGGGGAGCCCACGGAGACGATCTCTCCGAGGGGCGTGCCCTGCGCTTTGGACATGTCCACGCGGAAGCGGTCCTTGCTCTCGATGAGCTCGATCAGGGCCGTGGTGATTTGGGGGTCGACCTTCACGGGGGCGACAGTTGCGGTAGCCGGCTGGGCCCCGGGAGCGCCCGGGGTCTCGGCCGCCAGCTGCGCGCAGCCGGCCGCGGAGAACAGCAGGAACGCATGCAAAGCCGCTTCAAGCAGTGTCATCGCAGGGATTCTACCATTCTATAGCGGGGCGATGACCACCCGCCGATCACTTCAGCGCGGACAAGGCGCGGGCATACGCCGTCAGTGTCCCCCGGTCGAAGAGCACGAACACGGCCTCTTTCATGGAGCCGCCTTTGGCGAGCTCGCCTGCGACGGTCCTCAGCGCCACGGGGGCGGCCTTCTCCACCGGGAAGCAGTAGGCGCCGGTGGAGAGCGAGGGGAAGGTCACCTTGGCGCAGGACTTCTCGGCCGCGAGCGCGCAGGAGGCCTGGTAAGCGTCTTCGAGCAGGAGCTCCTCCTGGGTGCCGAAGCCGCGCCAGATCGGGCCGACCGCGTGGATCACCCACTTCACCGGGAGGGCGTGCCCCGGGGTGATCACGGCGCTCCCGGTGGGACAGCCGCCCCTGGCGCGGTAGAGGGCCAGGTCCTTCATGATCTGTGGCCCGCCGACGCGGTGGACCGCTCCGTCCACGCCTCCCCCTCCGACCAGGCCTTCGTTGGCCGCGTTGACCAGCGCGTCCGCGCTGACGCGGGTGATGTCCCCCAGCATCAGGCGCAGGACCCCCGGCCCGAAGGAGGCTTCGGTCAATGCGGGGTTCATAAAGGGCCCCTCAAGGCGCGAGGACTGCCGCCACCTTTTCCCGGAATTCCTGGATGGTGAAGGGTTTATGCAGAACCGGCCGGCCGGTGGCCTCAAGCTCCGCCACGTCGATGGAGCCCGTGATGAAGACCCATCTTGCGGCCATGTCCGGCTTGGCGGTCTTCGCCCACTCGAAGAGATCGAGCCCGCTCATGCCCGGCAGACGGTAGTCGCAGAGGACAGCGGCGTAGTCGGATTGCTCGAGCTTCGCCTTCGCCGCGGTGGCGCTGCGCGCGACATCAGGAGCGATCTCCATCTGGCGCAGCATGCGGAACACGACGTCCAAAACAGCCTGCTCGTCGTCGACTATCAGCACCCTGGCCCCCGCGGGGCAGGCGCCTTTCGCGGCGCTCTCCCGGGCTCGCGGTTCAGCCGGCGGCTCCAGGATGGGCAGTTCGACGACGAACCTGGCGCCGCCGCCTGGATGGTTCTCCGCCCAGATCCTGCCCCCGTGCTCGCTGATGATGCCGTAGGAAATGGAGAGCCCCAGGCCCGTGCCCTTGCCGGGCGGCTTGGTCGTGAAGAAGGGCTCGAAGATCCTGCCGAGGTTCTCCTCGGGGATTCCGGGCCCGTTGTCCTCGAACACGATGCGGATGCTCCCGTCCGCGGCCAGGGTCCGTATCCAGACGCCGCCCTCGGCCTTGCGCTCGGCCAGCGCCTCCACGGCGTTGATCAACAGGTTCAGCATGACCTGCTGCATCTGATGATAGTCGGCCATGGTCTTTGGGAGCTTTTCATCGAGGTCGAGATGCGGCTCCACATTCCTCGCGCGCAGATTGTGCTCCTCGAGCCGCAGGATGTCCTTGACCAGCCCGTTGATGCCCAGGAAGGTTTTCTCGGGCTTGTGCTGGCGCGCGAAAGTGGAAAGGTTCCGGATGATCTTCTGGCACCTCGCGGCCTCCTTGAAGATCGTTTCCAGGTCCTCGCGGTGCCGGGTGTGGCGCTGGATGTCGTCCTCCCGGAGGAGGAGCTGGCAGTAGCCCATGACCGCGGTCAGCGGATTGTTGAGCTCGTGCGCGACCCCGGAGAGGCTCATGCCCAGGGCGTTGAGCTTCTCGGCCTGCATGAGCTGCAATTCCATGGCCTTCTCCCTCTCCCGCATGAGCCTGCTCTCGGTCGCGTCCCGCGATACCGTGATGACCAGCTCCGGCCTGCCGGCCGGGGCCGCGTGCGCGCCCCCTCTGTGGGGCCTGCGGGTCTTCGCGTTCTTCATGCCTCACCTCCGAGCGCGGCGATCCTGCAGATTCTCGCTTATTTCGCCGGAAAACCGCCGCGCGTCTTGATAATCTCCACGATCGCCCGCAGGCATCGGGGCGGAGGAGCCGAATTGAAGAAAAAGATCCTTGTCGTGGACGACGACCCGGCGGTCCGGAGCTTGATACGCAGGGCTCTGGCCGGGGATGAATACGAGATCATCGAGGCCGCGGACGGCTCCGAGACCGGCGCCATCATCCGCAAGGAGCGGCCCGCGCTCGTCCTGCCCGACATCCATATGCCCAAGTTCGACGGGATCGCGGTCGTCGAGGACATCCGGCGCGACCATCCCGGCATCGTGGTCGTGGTCATAAGCGGCGACGTTTCGGAAATCAGGGCGAAGCTGGCTTTGGAACGCAGAACGAGCGACTTCCTCCCGAAGCCGCTGGACATCGACTGCCTGAAGACGTGCATCGAGGCCAACCTGATCGGGAGGGACTGACTGAAGCTCCTCAATCCCCCTCGTAGTTCTCCAGCCTCCACCGGCCCAGGGCCCACGGCACGGCCCGCGGCCGCGCCAAAGGCGCTGCCAGCTAAAAGCTATAATTTGACGAACTCACGTGAAAGATAAAAATGGAGAGGCCTGACAATAATTTGTGCGTACTTTGTAAGGGGCGGAAAGGAAAGCGTCTGTGTTCTGTGGCAAGGGGAAAGGTTTGTTCTCAATGTTGCGGCAAGAACAGGTCCATTAACTTTGGTTGTCCCCCTTCCTGTTCCTTTCTTCAGGTAACTTCCGAACAGACATACAAGATCAATCAGATATGCCAGGAAGCGAAGAGATATTTTGAGCGGGAAGAATTCGACCAAGCGGCGCGGATCATGGCTCAAAACTTGGAAAGAAATCCACAAAGTCTACAGTTGCAGGTTAACTATGGATTAGCTCTTTTTATGTTGGGCTATTTGGATTATGCCTGGAAAGTATCATGTTATTCAGCGGCGCAATTCATAAATGAGAAAAATCCTTTTGTGGATCAATTGTTTGCTCATATGGAGAATTACTTCTTCACAATTACTCACTCAGACCGGGGGGAAAACGAGATAGACCTCAATGGAAAGAAACGTACCATCATCCGGCATCGGGACATTCCACCGCCGGATTACCGCGTTATCTTCCCATTTTCAAAAGAGAAGATCAGCCTTTGTATGATCGCCAAGAATGAGGAAAGCTGCATTGCAAAAGCATTGGCAAGCGTTAGGGATTATGTAGATGAGATTATCCTTGTGGATACAGGTTCAACCGACAAAACCTGCCATATTGCATCTTGTTATGGCGCCAAAATTTATCATCATCCATGGGGCGACGATTTTAGCGAAAGCAGGAACCATAGCCTTGGCTACGCCACAGGAGATTGGATTTTAATTCTGGATGCGGACGAGACAATTAACTATCTGGATATGATCTATTTAAGAGAGTTGGCGGCGCGAAAAGACTGGGTTGCCTATTCACTTCGGCAGCGTCATTACACCAAGGAAGGAAATTCTTTGGGACTGATCGAAAACAATGAGTGGTATAACGAGAGTATCGGTTACCCTGGATGGCTGGAGAATATCATCTGCCGGTTTTTTAAGAGAAGTCCCGTAGTTTATTATAAGCGCCCGGTTCACGAAGCTGTAGAATACAGACTGCGGGAGCTTGATATCATGCCGCTTATTCTTGAGGTCCCAATCCACCACTATGGTAAACTTTCACCCCCTGAAAAAAGGGATAAAAAGAGTCAACATTATATCAATATCAACAAAGAGTACTTGAAAAGGGCGGAAACCAGGGAAGATATCATATGGTGCAATTACCAAATTGGACAATCATTGGCCGCGATGAGAAAGCCGGAAGAAGCACTCCCATATCTGGAGGAATGCGTCCGGGGGATGAATCAAGGAAAGCCATTGAAGAGCAATGACTCCGCAGGGGGCCCAGTAATCGCTCTCTCTACTCTCTACTTAATGTTGGGTCGGCCGCAAGATGCTCTGGAGCACTTGAAGAGACAGGTTGCGATAGAGCCTGAAAACGATGAATATTTATTGGCTCTTGCTCAGGTTTACATCCATCTAGGAGATTTTCGCCAGTTCGTGCAAAATTTGGACAAATGCCTGTTAGTGAACCCGGAAAATGAAAAGGCAAAAAGAATGAGAGAAGAGATCACTAATGGCGTCTTGTGAGTGCGGGGGACCGCTGGCGCCCGGAGCTCTGCCAACGGCAGCAGGTTCCAAGGTCTAATCGAGCACCCAGAAGACCAGCACCCCGACCTGATCTTGCGAAGACGGGATCCGTCCGCGCAGGCCGCTCGGTTGTTCCTTTCGAGCATTTCGCGTGAGTACTACAGGGTCGATAATGCGCCTTGACACGGTATTATCGAATCAATACTATACCGCTAATAATGACTCCCCCTATTTTCGCTCGCTCCCCCGGGCGCGGATTATGAGCACCCCCCCGAAGCCGCCTGGCCGCTGGGTCCAGTGTCCAACGGGATACCGGGCGTTCATCCCGGATGCCCTGCCGCCGGAACTCGTTTGGACCCCAAGGCTGATGCGGGCGTTGTCGGACGCGGACCGCCTGATCGGACGCCTCGCGGGGGAAGGGGGGCGTTTGCCCAACCCGCATCTGCTGATGCGCCCCTTCCTTCGGCGCGAGGCCGTGCTCTCCAGCCGCATCGAGGGCACCCAGGCTACGCTCGGCGAGCTTCTGGCCGCCGAGGCTGGGGCGGCTGTCGAGCGCAGCCCCGAGGACCTTCGGGAAGTCGGCAACTATGTCGCGGCACTGGAGCATGGGATCAAGCGGCTCGCCCGACTTCCCCTGTCTTTGCGGCTGGTTCGCGAACTGCACGAGAAACTGCTGAGGGGAGTTCGCGGCGAGCAGGCCACGCCCGGAGAGTTCCGGCGTTCGCAGAACTGGATCGGCACCCCTGGCTGCACCTTGTCCAACGCCTCCTACATTCCGCCGCCGCCCGACGAACTTATGGACTGCCTGGGCGCCTGGGAGAAGTTCCTTCACGAGAGATCGCTGCCTCCCCTGGCGCAAATCGCCATGGCCCATTATCAGTTCGAGGCGATCCACCCCTTCCTCGATGGCAACGGGCGCGTGGGGCGCCTGCTGATCACGCTGTTCCTCATCGAACGCGCGATTCTGCCGACTCCCCTGCTGTACCTGAGCGCGTTCTTCGAGGCGACGCGGCGGGACTACTACGATCAGTTGGCGGGCGTAAGCGCGCGGGGACAGTGGGAAGAGTGGCTGTTCTATTTCCTCAACGGCGTGGCCCGGCAGTCCGAAGACGCCCTGGGTCGGGCCGAGCGAATCAACAAGCTGCTGGAGCGTTGGCGTATCGGGGTCGGCGGAACGCTCGCTGGGACTGGCGCGCGGCGTGGGGCTCAGGCGCTGGCCCGCCCCGTGCGCGTGCCACTGATGCTTGTGGATATACTGGCCGCCAACCCCTATATGACGACCAAGAAAGCGGCGGAGCAACTCAAGGTCGCCTTCACCACGGCCCAGCGCGGCATCCAGAAGCTGGAGCGGCTGGGTATCGTTGTGCAGATAGGTGGGGCCAAGCGCGACCGCGTCTACTGCGCCAAGGCGATCCTCGACATCCTAGAAGAACCGGCGCAGATTGCGCCGCCCGCTCCGACATAAGCGATAAAAACTCTCGGTTAATTGCTCCACGGAGTTTGTTCCAGTAGCCGTCATCCTGCGCGACAGCGAGCTACCTAGTGATAAGAGCCCTGAAAGGTAGGCTATAAGTCCGCCCTACATCCGGTCTTCAAGCAACTCAATCGCGCACTGGTCAAGTGGGAGACTCTTCGCACACTGGCAAATGTTGGGGTTCCGACCGGCGGCTGGATAATGGGAGCCGTATGAGCCGAGAGGCTCACGTACGGTTCTGCGAAAGTCTGGGGGTGAAATCCCCCTGGGCTGCTCACCCGAAGGGAAAAAGCATCTTCCTTGTTAGCGGCATTAATCCCCCTCGTAGTGCTCCAGCTTCCACCGGCCCAGCGCCCACGGCACGGCCGCGGCCGCGGCCGTGACCGCCAGGAAGGCCCCGGCGCAGAGGGCGACGACGGCCGGGTCGAATGCGCCGCGCCGGCCGAACTTGGCCATAAAGTGCATCCGGACCGGCAGGGCCTCCGAGGCCACGACGAAGCCGATGTAGGCCAAGGCGCAGGCCATGTAGAAGAACCCCCCGGCCGAGGACTCGATCTGGTGGATGTTCTCGACGTGGAAGCGCGGGAAGAAGGCGCCCAGGCCCACGCCCATGGCGCAGAGCGCGCTCGTCGCGAGCAGGATCGTGGCGAGCGAGAGCCGGCGGACGAAGGCGTCGGCTTCGAGCAGGTGGTTTGAGAGGGCGATCAGGGCCGTGGCGAGCAGGAGCATCGGCAGCAGGGAGAAGAGGAGCTTCTCGACCATCAGCGCGTTGACCGTCACCGGCGCGGAGCGGACCACCCACCAGCTGCGGCCCTCCAGGCTGATGGAGGGGAAGGTGAAGCGCAGGCCCAGGGCCGCGAGCACGAAGCCCGCGATGCCGATGTTGATGAAGCAGACCAGGCTCTTGAGGTCCGGGGTGTCGAGCGGGAGGCGGGAGATGCTGAAGAGGTAGACGCAGAGCAGGGCTCCGATCAGCACGAGCTGGGACCAATGCTTGACGTCCCGGAAGAAGCACTTGCGCTCTCTCCAATAGAGCGCGCCCACGGCCGGGGCCATGCGCCAGAAAGGGAGCTTCTCCGCTGCGCGCATCTCCGGGGTCTTCGGGATGTCCGTGGAGCGGCGCGCGCGCAGGCTCTCCTGCGCGCCGGTGTAGCCGCGTGCGTAGAGCCGCCCCGCCAGATAGATGAGGAGGCCGTAGGAGGCCGCGGCGCAGGCGCAGAGCAGGCCGGCCAGCCTCAGGAATGTCCGCGTTTCCCCGCGCGCGTAGGCGGCCAGGGCCTTGGTCAGCCACCAGGAAGGGGCGTAGGGCGCGGTCGGCGCCTGCAGGTAGCCCAGGTATTCCGCGACGAGGTGCAGGGCGTCCGGCCGGATCAGCTTTTCCGGCTGGGCGAAGCGCAGCAGGGTGTAGAGCGCGGCCACGGAGAGGCTCGCCAGCACCCAGACCACGTCGCGTGTCCGGGAGGACGGGAAGGCGTACATGAGCACGAGGGTGAAGGCCATGCCGAGCGCGGCTGCGGCGAGCAGGAACGGCGCGGTGAGGGCGAGGAAGGCCGCGAAGAACCCCCAGCCCAGATGCAGGGCCCGGCCCAGGGCGAGGATGAAGGGGAAGATGGCCAGGGCGATCATCCACGAGGAGAAGAAGGCCGTCTCCAAGGATTTGTCGATGAAGACCGTTCTCAGCCCTATGGGCGAGCGCAGGAGGAAGGGGAGGTCCCTGGCGTAGTAGAGGGTGGAGAGGGAGATGATGAGGCTCGAGAGAACGACCATGCCGAAGGTCGTCAGCAGGGCCATGGCTGTCAGCTTCCAGATGAGCAGGGCCCCGATCAGCTCCACGCCCGCCAGGTACGTGAGCAGGCGGCAGAACCCGTAGTGGAGCCCGGCGAGCATCCAGAGCCCCGCCAGGACGAAGGCCGTGTTGCGCGCCCACTCGTAAGGCGTCAGGGTGCGCAGGCGGTTCTTGAACGAGAGGAGCTTGCGGCGGAGCAGCAGATGCATCAGAGGTAGCGCAGCAGGGAGGCGTACTCGGTCCCGCCGGTCAGGCTCAGGAAGACGTCCTCAAGCGCCGCCTTGCCGTCCCCGGCCTTCGAGCGCATCTCCTCGATCGTGCCCAGGGCCAGGAGCTTGCCCTCGATCATGATGCCCACGCGGTCGCAGATCTTCTCGGCGATGTCGAGAACGTGCGTGCACATGAAGATCGCGCAGCCGCGCGAGGCGAGGGCCCGGAAGATCTCCTTGGCCAGGCGGGCGCTCTTGGGGTCTAAGCCCACGAGGGGCTCGTCGAGCAGCAGGGCCTTGGGCTCGTGGAGGAGGATGCCGGCCAGGACCAGCTTCTGGCGCATCCCGTGCGAGTAGGCCTCGACCAGCTCCCCGCCCCAGGAGCGGAGCTCGAACATCTCGAGCAGCTCGGGGACCTTCCTGCGCTGGAGCGCCTCGTCCACGCCGTGGAGGTCCCCCACCAGGCGCAGGAACTCCGCGCCGGTCAGCTTGGGGTAGACGAAGGGCTCGTCGGGGATCAGGCCCAGGCAACGCTTGGCCTCGAGAGGCTGGCGGACGATGTCGAACCCGGCGATCCGCGCGGTCCCGGAGGTGGGCTGGAGGAGGCCGGAGAGCATCTTGACGGTCGTGGTCTTGCCCGCGCCGTTGGGGCCCAGGAATCCGAAGATTTCCCCCGGGCGCACCTCGAAGGAAAGGCCGGCGACGGCGACAAGATCGCCGAAGCGCTTGGTCAGGCCGAGGAGCTCGATCAAATCAGGTTTTGGCCGGCGGAGCGGCCGCCCCGTTGCCGCAGGAGAGGAGGTCTGCGAACTCGCGCACGCGCTGGCGGACCGCCGCGAGGTCCACGTTCTCCAGCACCCGCGTGCTGAAGTCCGAGACGTTGAAGGAGGCCATGACGGTGCCGCAGACCACCGAGTGCTTGAGGGCGTGGATGTTGTTCAGGTCGGTCTCAGCTGCCAGGAAAGACCCGAGGAACGCCCCGGCGAAGGTGTCGCCCGCGCCGGTCGGGTCCTTGACCTGGTCGAGCGGGAAGGCCGGGAACGGGAAGATGCGGCCGCCCGCCAGGAGCAGGGCGCCGTGCTCGCCCTTCTTGACCACGACGACCGAGGGGCCCCATTCGGCCAGCTTGCGAGCGGCCCGCACGTTGTTCGCCTGGCGGGTGAGCTTGAGAGCCTCCCCCTCGTTGACGAAGAATATGTCCACGCGCTTGAGCAGGTCCTTGAGGGCCTGCCTCTTGCTGGTGATCCAGAAATCCATGGTGTCGCAGGCCACGAGCCGCGGCCGGCGCATCTGGCGGAGGACGTCCGCCTGCAGGTCCGGGTCGATGTTCGCAAGGAAGACGGCCTGGCAGTCCTTCTGCGCCTCCGTGAGCTTGGGCCGGAAGGTCTCGAAGACGTTGAGCTGGGTCGAAAGGGTCTTCGCGGCGTTGAGGTTGCGGCCGAATTTGCCGACCCAGCGGAAGGTGCGGCCGGGCACGGTCTGGAGCCCCGAGAGGTCGATGCCCCGCGAAGCGAGGGTCTCGCGGTGCTGGGCCGGGAAGTCCTCGCCCACGACCCCGACGACGCGCACCCGCGTGAAGTGCCGCGCGGCCAGCGAGAAGTAGACGGCCGAGCCGCCCAAGGCCTCGTGGGTCTCCCCTTCCGGCGTCTTGACGCTGTCGAGGGCGACCGAGCCTACCACGACGATCGATTCGATCTTCCCGGTCATCGCCTCAGCCCCCCTGCTCCCGCTGGTCCAGATAGGTGCGGATCTCGACCTGGCCGCCGAGCTGACGGAGGTAGGCGTTGATGGCCTCCAAGGCCCGGCGCTGGCGCAGGCCCGAAGCGAACTCCTCCTTCTTCTTCTCGAAATCCTTGTCCGAGCCCTTGTTCTCCCGGAGGTACTCCTCGCGGATCTCGGCGGGAGGGACCTTCGCGCCGCGCGCGATGAAGGACTTGAGCTTGGCCGCGAGCATGGACCGCCGCTGCTCCGCCTCGAACTGCTCCGGGGTGGTCTTCAGGGTGTAGCGGACCGCCTGGAAATAGAGGTCCTGGCTGAAGCGCCCCTCGCGCTGGAAGGCCGGGGTGTTCTGGATGCCCAGGGAGAGTTCCATGTCCGTGACCCGGAACCCGAGCTTCTCGGCCTCCTGGGCCAGCAGCTCATCGACGATCATGTCGCGCAGCATGGCCTGCTTGACCTCGTTCTCCATCTGCGCCGTGACATCGCCCTTCTTCTCGCGGACAGAGTCGAGGTACTGGTTGATCCGGCTGCGGAAGCGGGAGTAGAGGATCTTCTCGCCCCCGACCACGGCGACGACGTCCATCAGGCCGGCCCCGCTGAAATAGTAGCCGCCGAGGCCGACAAAGATGCCGATGAGGAAGATCGCCACGACGCCGATGAACAACGGCTGCCGGTAGCGGCGCAGGACGCTGGTGATCATGAAGCGACGGTGTGTATAGGCTTCTTCTCAGGGCCGGCCGGAGCCTGCCCCTGCGCGGGAGAGGCGCCTTCGGGCTTCGCGGCTTCGCCCATGGAGCAGCTGCCGTCGAAGGAGGCCCCTTCCTCGATGAGGAGCCTGGCGGTGCGGATGTTCCCGGCGATGCGGCCGCCGGACTTCAGCTCGAGGTGCGCGGTGGCGGTGACGTTGCCGCTGACCGAGCCGGCCACGATGACGCTGTCCGCGTTGATGTCCCCCTTCACGCGCCCGCGCCGCCCGATGATGACCGCCTGGGCTTCCGTGATGTCGCCCTCGACTTCGCCCTCGATGCGCAGGGAGCTGCGGACCGTGATGACGCCCTGGAAGTAGGTCTCCGGCCCGATGACGGTCACGACGTCGCCGGATTCGGCGCCCGGGGCGCCCTTGAAGAGGCTCATCTCAGCTCCGCGATGTCCGCGATCGCGCTCGGCTGGACGTGGAGGTACTTGAGCGGGTTGACCGGCCGGCTGTGGCTCCAGACCTCGTAGTGGAGGTGGGAGCCCGTCGTGCGCCCGGTCGAGCCCATGGCGGCGATGACCTGCTTGCGCTTGACGCGCTCGCCGGCGCGGACGAAGGTCTTGGAGGTGTGGGCGTAGAGGGTCGAGAAGCCGTAGCCGTGGTCGATGACGACCATCAGGCCGTAGCCGCCGGACCAGCCGGCGAAGCGGACGATGCCGTCGGCGGTGGCCGCGAGGGGCGTGCCGCCGCGGTTGGCGATGTCGATGCCGGAGTGGAACTGCGTGTCGTCGTTCTCCGCGGAGGCGCGGCGGATCGGGGAGAAGCGGTAGCCGAAGGGCGAGGTGACGTTGCCGAGGGCCGGCCAGATGCTCGGGGTCGAGTGCAGCAGGCTGCGCTGGTTGGCGATGAACCAGGCGATCTCCTGGAAGCTGGCCAGCCGCTGCCGGGATTCCTGCTCGATCTCCGAGACCGACCGGCGGATCGCGCTTTCGCTCATCTGGGCCGCGTTGGAGGAGAGGAGCTTCATGAGTCCGGCCCGGTCAGCCGAGCTCGGTCCGCCAAGGGCCTCCTCGGAAGCGGGCCCCTGGGAAGCCGGAGTCTTCATGCCGAGCAGGCGGCGGATCTGCCTGTCCGTGGAGCGCGCGATTTCGAGGAACTCGCGCGATTTGCCGATCTCGGAGGCCATGTAGTTCATCTTCGCGCGAAGGACCATGTTGTCGGCCTTCGTCACGTAGTAATCGGCGTGCCGGCCGATCGAGAAGCCCGCCCAGATCGTCAGGACGCTCCAGAAGGCGACTGCGGCCAGGATGAAGGAAAGGGAGAAGCGGCCCTTAAGGAGCGGAAGCTCCGTATGCGGAATGACGAGCACGGTGACGTGCCGGCTCAGATAGCGCTGAACGGTCCTGATGAGCTTGAGGATCATCGAACACGCTATTGTAGTCAGAAGGCCGCTTCAAAGTCAATACTATCCGCATTAAATTTTACCCTGGATAATCAAGAGAAAGTCACCGCCAGCTTGCCGATCGTGGCGCCCGACTCCAAGTCGCGGTGGGCGTCAGCGGCCCGTTCAGCGGGGTAGGCCTTGACGGGGACCTTGCGGATCGCGCCTTCCCGGATCCAGCCGAGCAGCTGCCGCATGGCCCGGTCCGCCAGGTCCATGCGGTCGAAAAGATGGACCACGTTGAAGCCGATGACGCCCCGGTTGGCAGAGGTCAGCTCCAGGGGGCTGAACCTGGGCATGCGCAGCCAATCCCAGGCCAGCGACAGCCGGTCCGGCCGGTCCTTCCCGCGGGGGAACATCTCCGCGAAGCCGTAGGCCACGAGGCGCCCTCCCCTGGAGAGCTGGCGATAGCCTTCCCTGAGCGTATCCGGCCCTCCGCAGTCGAAGATGACGTCGTAGCCGGCTGGGGCGCAGCGCCGGGCTTCGGCCCAGAGGTCCGAGGAGGAGCGGTCGATGACTGCCGCGGCGCCCATCTCCCGGCAGAGGGCGGCCTTGTGGGCGGCCCCGACGACCGCGACCGCGGCCATGCCCTTGATGCGCGCGAGCTGGAGCAGGGCCGTTCCGACGCCCCCCGCGGCCGAAGGCACGAGGAGGGTCTCCCCGGGCTCGGCGCGCGCCGCGCGCAGGAGCCCGTACCAAGCCGTAAGGAAGACCGCGGGGAAAGCGGCGCACTCCTCCAGGCTCCACCCCTCCGGGCAGGGCCAGAGCCGGTCCTCCGGGACACTGATGAGGCTTGCCATGGCGCCGAAGCGCGTCAAGCCGAGCACCCGCTCGCCGGGCCTGAAGCGCTGAGAGCCTTCGCCGACGGCTTCCACCGAGCCCGAGAACTCAAAGCCGGGCGTCAGGGGATAGAGGCCGCGGGCCGCGGAGTACCAGCCCATGCGCGCCAGGCAGTCGGCGTAGTTGACGCCGGCAGCTGCGACGCGCACCAGAACTTCCTTGGCCCCGGGCCGGGGATCCGGGGCTTGCGCCAGCTCCAGAGCCGAATGCCCGCCGGGCTTTCGGATAACGACGCATTTCATGTGAGTTCTTATACCATTTTGATAGAATACGCGCCGAATGCCCGATCTCCGCGAGACCTTCCTGACCTACTTCGACCGCAAGGGACACCTGATCTGCGCCTCGGTCCCGCTCGTCCCCGAAGGGGACCCGACCCTGCTCTTCACCTCGGCCGGCATGGTGCCCTTCAAGCCCTACTTCCTGGGGCTCAAGAAGGGCATCTCCCGCGCGACTTCCTGCCAGAAGTGCTTGCGCACCACGGACATCGACCGCGTCGGAGCCACGATCCGGCACCTGACCTTCTTCGAGATGCTCGGCAACTTCTCCCTGGCCGACTATTTCAAAGCGGAGGCGGTCCATTTCGCATGGGAGTTCCTCACCAAGATCGTCGGGCTCGACCCAAAGCGCCTCTATCCCACCGTGTTCAAAGACGACGAGGAGGCGGCCAAGCTGTGGGGCAAGCAGGGCATCCTCAACCCTGTCGCGCGCCTGGGGGAGGAATCGAACTTCTGGGCCATGGGCCCTACGGGGCCGTGCGGGCCGTGCTCGGAAATCTACTACGACCTGGGGCCCGAGCGCTCCTGCGGGCGGCCGGACTGCGCCGTCGGCTGCGACTGCGACCGCTACATCGAGCTCTGGAACCTGGTCTTCATGCAGTTCGAGAGGATGGAGGGCGGCGAGCTCAGGCCCCTGCCCTTCAAGAACATCGACACGGGCATGGGCCTGGAGCGTCTCGCCATGGTCGTTGAGGGGAAGGCGAGCCCCTTCGAGACCGACCTGATGAGCCCCGTCGTCGAGGCCGCCTCCGGGCTTCTCGGCGTGAGCGTCCCCGGCTCCGACGACCCCAAGGCCGCGGACGCGCGAGCGGCCTACCGCATCATCGCGGACCACGCCCGGGCCGCGGCCTTTCTGGCCTCCGAGGGCCTCATCCCGTCCAATGTCGAGCGGGGCTACGTCCTGCGCCGCCTCATCCGCCGCGCGGCCCGCTACGGGAAGCTGCTCGGCGCGCGCGAGCCGTTCTTGAGCCGGCTGGCGCCCTCCGTGATCGAAATTTACGGCGCGGCGTACCCCGCGCTCGCCGACGCCCGCACCCAGGTCGAACAGACGCTCCTCGCCGAGGAGGAGCGCTTCCTGGAAACCCTGGAGAAAGGCGAGCGCGAGCTGCAGGGCCTCCTCGCCGCCAGGCCGAAGGTCCTCGCCGGGGAGGCGGCCTTCAAGCTCTACGACACCTTCGGCTTCCCCCTGGAGCTTACCCGTGAGATCGCCGGGCGCCTGGGCGTCGAAGTGGACGAGGCCGGCTTCGCCAAGGCCCAGGCCGGGGCCGCGGAGATCGCCCGCGCCGGCTGGAAGGGCTCCGGGGAGAAGTCCGCGGCCCAGTACGAGAAGATCGCTGAGATGAACCCCGGGATGCGCTCCGAGTTCGTCGGCTACCACCGGCTCAGCGCCCAGACCTACGTCACCTGGGTCATCCGCTGCGGCGCTCCGGCCGAGCAGGCGGAGGACGAGACCCTCAAGCCCGGCGACGAGGGCGAGGTCATCCTCGCCCGGACCCCGTTCTATCCTGAAAGCGGCGGCCAGGTCGGGGACGTCGGGGTCCTGCTCGACGACGTGGACGAGTCCAGGGAGCTCGCCGTGGTGCACGAGACCCGGCGCCCGCATGCGAACCTTATCGTGCACCGCGTGACCGCCAAGAGGCCGATCAAGAAGAACACCAAGACCCTCGCGCGCGTGGACTCAGAACGCCGGCGGACCACCGCCTACCACCATACGGCCACCCACCTGCTGGGCTCGGCCCTGCGCCGGGTCCTGGGCCAGGCGGTCCGCCAGGCGGGCTCGCTCGTGGAGCCGGACCGCCTGCGCTTCGACTTCACCTACGGCAGGGCCCTGAGCGATGAGCAGATCGCGGAGGTCGAGCGCATCGTCAGGGACTCGATCCGCCGCGACCTGCCGGTCGCGGCCCAGGAGCGGCCGGCCGCGGACATCCAGGCCTTGAAGCCGGTGACCCTGCTGGGCGAGAGCTACGGGGCGAGGCCGCGCTTCCTGCTGGTCGGCGAGAAAGGGTGGACCGACCCGATGGAGCGCTTCAGCCTCGAGCTCTGCGGCGGCACCCACGTCGCCAGCACCGGCGAGATCCAGGACTTCAAGATCGTCAAGGAGAGCGCGGTGGCGGCCGGGATCCGGAGGATCGAGGCCGTGGCCGGGCCCGCGTTCGAGCATCTGCAGCGCATCGAGGAGGAGAAGACGCGCCAGGCCCTGCGCGACGTCATCGCGCGCTACGTCGAGCTGACCTCCAAGATCCAGTCCGTGACCGGCCGGCCCTACCGCCAGATCGTGCGCAACGTCGCGGACGCGGACGCGGCTGCGATCGAGGAAGTGAAGAAGTCCCTCGGGGCCCTGCGGGAGCTCGAGAAGATCCTGCGCTCCGAGTTGAACAGCCACAAGCAGGCCAAGCTCTCCCAGCAGGCCAAGATGGGCCAGGTCCTGCTCCAGGTCGGATCCATCCGCCTCTCGGTCCAGAAGTTCGCCCAAGCCGAGATCCAGACCCTGAGGGCCATCTCGGACCAGATCAAGAGGGAGATGGGCAGCGGCGTGGTCCTCCTGGGGACCACCGAGGAGAACAAGCTCTCCTTCGTCGTCAACGTGACCCAGGACCTCGTGGGCAAGGGCGTGAGCGCCGCTGAGATCGCCCGCGAGGTGGCGCTCATCCAGAAGGGCCGCTCCGGCGGCCGCGCCGACTTTGCCCAGGGCGGCGGCCCTGACGCGGACTGGGAAGACATCGTCAACCGCGTCAAGGAGCTGGTCCTCAAGAAGTTCCCATAAAGGAGATTCCATGCAGGACTACAGCATCGACCAAGCGCTGAAGCTCATCAAGCGCCTGCGCGGCGCGGATGCCGAGCCTGAAAAGAAGACCGAAGACGCCTAGCCTGAAAACTTCAGCCACGCCATCGCGAAAAAGCTGCAGTTTACAGCGGACGCCAAATTTTGCGGCACTCAAATCCGGCCTGCGCTTCTTTCTTCCCCTTCCAAAGACGCACGATGAACCTCTCGCTTTCCTCGACAAGGTCGGGCTCCGTGCCGTTGTGATCGCGCATGCCTTTGATTATCTTGCGCGGGATCCCCATCCCCATGTGCTCCAGGTAGCCATAGTCCCGCATCACGTCCTTGAGCGTCTGGTTGCGCGCCGCGCGACATCCGACACGCATGCGCTCAGGCGTTATTTCGTTCGGCAACCTCCCGGGAGAAACCACCTCGATGCGATCCTCATACACCGAAAGCTCGATATCGGTGCTGGACAGCAAGTAATCCCGGTGGACCAGAGCGTTGACGATC
>JACRDO010000001.1 GCA_016212885.1 Elusimicrobiota bacterium
CGAGCCGCTGGGAGCACGGCAGATCAGCAAGCATGCAGCATCAAGACGCAGCTCAGCTACGCCGCACCTGCGGCGGGCCATAGCGCCGCAGGTGCCGCGTGATGAGGATCACGACCTTCACGCCGGGAAAGCATCATCGGCTTCTTTCGGCTCCAGCGTTTCGAAGGGCCGTTCATACGTCTACGATAACTGTTGCCGTCCACCGACCACGCAAGCGTCTGACAGAAAGCTTGTGATAGGTGGCAGATTTCACCTCGCCCTTGAGCGGCTGGCCTAGGATTTCGCGGGGTGTTGTCTCGACGGTCGCCGCAATTCGCGTCGGATCCGCGTATTCGAAAGTCTGCCTCGTTGGAATTCGTCCCTTAGCGATGAGGTAGTTCAGCTCGTCGAGCCAGGCCACCAGCAGCTCCTCCGGGGTCTCGCCCCTCAGCGCGATCTTCTTCGCGCGGCCTGCCGCCTTGGGGAGCCGGCCGATGCCGTAGAGCGAGAGCAGCCCCCGGGCAGCCGCCGAGTAGAACCCCTCCCATGTCCGGCCCCGGATGCGCAGGCCGACCTCGGAGGTGTGCGCGATCAGGGTGAAGCTTCCGGCGCCGGCCGTGCTCAGGGCCTCTGCTCCGGCGCAGCGATCGGAATGTCCGCTGGCCCGGGGCCTTCCTGGACGATCGGGGAGATGCGCGCGACCTTGTCGCCCTCCTCGAGCCTCACCAGGCGCACCCCCTGGGTGTTGCGGGAGATGATCTTGATGTCCCTGCAGCGCAGGCGGATGGCCATCCCCTTCTCGGTCATGACCATCAGGTCGTCGTTGTTGGTCACCAGCTTGATGTTGACGACGGCGCCGTTGCGCTCGGTCGCCTTGATGGTGATGATGCCGCCGCCGCCGCGGTGCTGGTCCCGGTACTCGGAGAGCGCGGTCCGCTTCCCGTAGCCGTTCTCGCAGACGGTGAGCATCGTCTTTTTTGAGTCCTTCGGGAAGGCCTCCATGCCGATGACGATGTCGCCTTTCTCCAGGCGGATGCCGCGCACCCCCATCGCGGTGCGGCCCATGGCCCGCACGTCGCTCTCGGGGAAGCGTATGGACATGCCGTCCTTCGAGCCCACCATCACCTCGTCCTTGCCCGAGGCGTGCTGGACTTCGACGAGGATGTCGCCCTCATCGAGGGAGATGGCCGCGATGCCGGAGCGGCGGATGTTCTCGAAGTCCGCGAGCGGGGTCTTCTTGACGGTGCCGTTCCTCGTGCACATGATGAGGAACGTCTCCTTGCCCCTCTTCTCCTCGAAGGACCGGATGGCCACGACCGAGGTGACCTTCTCCTCGCCGGTGATCGCGAGCAGGTTCACCAGGGCCTTGCCCCTTGACGTCCTCAGCCCCTCGGGCACCTCGAAGGCCCTCAGGGCGTACACCTTGCCGCGGTTCGAGAAGAGCAGCAGGGTCGCGTGGCTGTCGGTGGTGAAGAGGTGCTCGATGAAGTCCTCTTCCTTCACGTCCTGGCCGGTCACCCCCTTGCCGCCGCGCCCCTGGGAGCGGTAGGTGTCCACCGGGATGCGCTTGACGTAGCCGCCGTTCGAGATCGTGACGACGACCTCCTCCTTGGCGATGAGGTCCTCGAGCGTCATCTCCGCCCGCTCCGTGGTGATCTGGGTCCTGCGCTGCTCGCCGTATTTCTCCTTGAGGCCCTCCAGCTCCTTGACGATGATGGCCAGGACCTTCTTCGGGTTGGCCAGGATGTCCCTGAGCTCCGCGATCCTCTTCAGCAGGTCCTTATGCTCGGCCGCGATCTCGTCGGCGGAGAGCCTGGTGAGCTGATGCAGGCGCATGTCGAGGATGGCCTGGGCCTGGATCTGGGTGAGCTGGAACTCGGCCATCAGCTTCTTGCGCGCCTCTTCCTGGTCCTGGGAGGCCCGGATGATCTTGATCACCCTGTCGAGGTTTTTCAGCGCGATCAGAAACCCTTCCAGGATATGGGCCCGCGCCTGGGCCTTCCTCAGCTCGAAGCGCGTGCGGCGCGTCACGACGACCTTCCGGTGCTCCACGTAGTGTCCGAGGATGTCCTTAAGCGGCAGGACCCTCGGGCGCCCGTCGACCAAGGCCAGGAGGATGACGCCGAAGGATTTCTCGATCTCCGTGTGCTTGTAGAGCTGGTTCAGGACCACGTTCGCGTTGCCGTCGCGCTTGACTTCAATGACGACGCGCATCCCGCTGCGGTCGGATTCGTCCCGGATGTCCGAGATGTCGGGGATCTTCTTGTCGCGCACGAGGTCCGCGATGGTCTCGAGCAGTTGGGCCTTGTTGACCTGGTAGGGCAGCTCCGTGACGATGATGGCCTGCCGGTTCCCCTTGATGTCCTCGATGTCGCTCTTGGCCTGGATGCGCACCGAGCCGCGGCCGGTCTCAAAGTAGTCCTTGATACCGGTCTTTCCACGGACGATGCCCGCGGTTGGAAAATCCGGGCCCTTGATGATCTTCATGAGCTCCGAGGTCGGCAGGGCGGGCTCCTTGATATAGGCCATCGCCGCGTCGCAGACCTCGCTGAGGTTGTGGGGGGGGATGTTCGTCGCCATGCCCACCGCGATGCCCGCGGAGCCGTTGATCAGCAGGTTGGGGAGCTTCGCCGGCATGACCGTGGGCTCCGTCATGGAGCCGTCGAAATTCGGCGCGAAGTCCACGGTGTCCATGTCGATGTCGCCGAGCACTTCATCCGCTATGGCGGCCAGGCGCACCTCGGTATAGCGGTAGGCGGCCGCCGGGTCCCCGTCGACGGACCCGAAGTTGCCCTGGCCGTCGATGAGAGGGTGGCGCAGGGAGAAATCCTGGACCATGCGCACCATGGCGTCGTAGACGGCCATGTCGCCGTGCGGGTGGTATTTCCCGAGGACGTCTCCGACCACGCGGGCCGACTTTTTGTAGGGCTTGTTGTGCTTGAGCCCCATCTCTTCCATGGTGAAGAGGATCCGCCGGTGGACAGGCTTTAAGCCGTCGCGGACGTCGGGCAGGGCCCGGCCCACGATGACGGACATCGCGTAGTCGATGTACGAGGACTTCATCTCCTCGCCGATGTCTTTGGTGAGGATGCTTCCGACGGGGTCCGGCGGGAGAGGGGCGGTTGGGTTGGGTTGGGTCATGTCACTACCTCACGGATTCTATGGATCGCGGTCGTAGAGGTCTTCTCTGCGATATTCTTTTCTCATATCCGCGTGCTTAGCCGTTTTCATGGATTTTCCTCTCGTGTCGTGTGGCTTGCCGTGCACTGATGATTCTTGTTCCTCGAGCGGCTTCGTTCAACGAAACGATAAGCCGCCGCGCGCCCCGTATGTCGACCGCGGACGTGGTCTGCGCACACTCGATCCAGTCTCATACCGGTTTCATCTCCCGCAGGATCCGCCGGACCATCAGGGAAATCGCTCGTTTGGGGCTCATCACACGTCCAAATTCCTGACTTCCTTCGCGTGCGCCTCGATGAACTGCCTGCGCGGCCCCACCTTATCGCCCATCAGCTTCGTGAATGTGTCCTCGGCGCCCGCTGAGTCCTCCAGCGACACCTTGATGAGCTTGCGCCGCTTGGGGTCCATGGTGGTCTCCCAGAGTTGCTCCGGATTCATCTCGCCCAGGCCTTTGTAGCGCTGGATGTTCGCCCCGGTCTTGCCCGTCTCCCGGACGTCGTCGAGCAGCTCGTGCAGGCCGTAGCCGTTCTTCTCGCCGCGCGAAGTCTTGACCGTGAACAGCGGCAGGGTTTTCTCGTCCTCTTTGGTCCGCTCATACCATGTCAGGTTGAGGCCCAGACGTTCCAGGTATCCGGTCAGCCGGCCCAGTCGATCGAACTCCCACAGCTCCTGGACGTCGAAACCAGGATCTTCGTCCGTGGGAGGCAGCTCCGCGTCCGGCTCTCCTTCGGCCTTAAGCTCCGCTTTGAGGCGCTCCCGGCGCGCCGCCAGCAGGCTCTCCTGCTTCTCGCGCCACTCCTTGTCGCTGTAGAAATAGAGGTACTGGCCCGGCGCCTCCTCGAAGCGGTAGACGGGGAAGCGGCCCTCCTTCTTGAAGCAGAGGAAATCCGAGAACAGGATGCCCTTGCGCTCGAGGTGCTTGAGCAGATTCTCCACCTCGATGAGGCGCTTGAGGATGTCCTCCACGTCTTTCTTGTCCAGGACCTTCGACTTCTTGCCGTCGGACGAGAAAGCCCGGACCTCGGTTTCCTCCAGGCCCTCCTTGAGCAGCCATGCGTTCATCTTCTCTTCTGTGTCGACGTACATCTCCCTTTTGCCTTTCTTGACCTTAAATAGCGGCGGCTGGGCGATGTAGATATGTCCCCGCTCGATGAGGGCCTTCATCTGCCTATAAAAGAAGGTGAGCAGCAGCGTGCGGATGTGCTGGCCGTCCACGTCCGCGTCGGCCATGATTATGAGCTTATGGTATCGCAGCTTTTCGATCTTCAGCCCCTCTTCGCTCTCCGGCTCGTCCGATATCTCGCCGATGCCGATGCCGATGGCCGAGATGAGGGTGCGTATCTCCTCGTTGGAGAGGACCTTGACCAGGCGCGCCCGCTCGACGTTGAGGATCTTCCCCTTGATGGGCAGGATGGCCTGGAACTCGCGGTTGCGGCCTTGCTTCGCTGAGCCCCCCGCGGAATCCCCTTCGACGATGAACAGCTCGCATTTTCCCGGGTCCCGCTCCTGGCAGTCCGCGAGCTTGCCGGGCAGGGAGCCCTCCCCCAGGACGCCCTTGCGGCGGGTGAGGTCTTTGGCTTTGCGGGCCGCCTCGCGGGCCTCGGCCGCTCCGACGGCCTTGCCTATGATGGCCTTCGCGGTCGCCGGGTTCTCCTCGAAGAAGGTGACCAACTGCTCGCCCACGATGGATTTGACCGCCCCCTCCACCTCGGCGTTGCCGAGCTTCGCCTTGGTCTGCCCCTCGAACTGCGGGTTCGGGATCTTGATGGAGAGGACCGCGGTCAGCCCTTCCCGGACGTCATCTCCCGTGATGTTGAAGTTCTTGCCCTTGAGCATGTCGTATTTCCTGATATAGTCGTTGATGACGCGCGTCAAGGCGGAGCGGAAGCCGGAGAGGTGGGTGCCTCCCTCGGGGGTGTTGATATTGTTGACGAAGCTGAAGACGCTTTCCGAATAATCCTCGTTGTACTGGATGGAAAAGTCCGCCGCGACGTCGTCTTTCTCCTTCATAAAGGTGATGGGCTCCGCGAAAAGGGGCTTCTTGTTCGCGTTGAGGAACTTGACGAACTGCGTGATGCCTCCCTCGTAGTGGAAGACGTGCTTTTTGTCTTCCCGCTCGTCGATGATGGTGATGTGCGCTCCGGCGTTGAGGAAGGCCAGCTCGCGCAAGCGGTTGGAGAGAACATCGAAGGAGAACTGGTTCCCGTCGAAGATGTCCGGGTCCGGCTTGAAGGTGACTTTGGTGCCGTGATCGTCGCTCCTGCCCTTGGGGGCTACCGGGGCGCGCGGCTTGCCGCGGTCGAAAGCCTGGAACCACGCCTTTCCATCGCGGTAGACCTCGACCTCCAGCCATTCGGAGAGCGCGTTGGTTACGGAGATGCCGACGCCGTGCAGCCCGCCCGAAATCTTGTACGCCCGGCGGTCGAATTTGCCGCCGGCATGCAGGACCGTCATGACGACTTCCAAGGCGGACTTTCCCTTCAGCTTGGGATCCTTGACGTCCTGCATCGGGTCGACAGGAATGCCCGAACCGTCGTCCAAGACGGTGACCGAATTGCCGGGGTGCAGGATGACCTCGACGGCCTTGCAGCGGCCGGCGAGTATCTCGTCGACCGAGTTGTCCACGGCCTCGTAGACCAGGTGGTGGAGCCCGCTCGGCCCCGTGGAGCCGATGTACATAGCTGGCCGCTTGCGGACCGCCTCCAGCCCTTCCAGAACCTGGATCTTCGACGCGTCGTAGACTTCCTCGACCTTTTTCTTCGGCGGCGCTTCCGCGCTCGATGGATTATTCGACATGGGTTTCCCGCTCCCTGGCTGCCGCTTATCCTTCATGTTAGAGTCCGTATCTCCCGAATCCACGCCCGACCGAAATGCTTGTTGAGCCCGCGGAGAATATCCCGGCTGCGCAGCTGCAGCTCTTGCGCCGCTGCCGGGGACAGGGTTCTGACGTACAGCACGCCGCATTTCACGCCGTTGAGCGCCCAATGGCGCGCCAGGTGCCCCACCTCCTTTTCCCAGACCTGGTTCAAGATCATCAGGCGGTGGGTGTCAACCCGCGCGCCGGCTGCCCAGCGCCGAAGGGCATCGCCTGCGCTGACCCAGCGGCTGTGCCTCATCAGACCCGCATGGGCATGATGACGTATTTATAGTCCTCGCGTCCTTCCGGCTCGAACAGCACGGGGTTAATGGGGTTCGTCAAGCTTAGAACCACTTTCTCCGTTCCGACCGCTTTCAGGCCGTCCACAACATACTCCGGATTGAAAGCGATGGTGAAATCATCTCCCTTGTAATCAGCCGGGATATCGTCCTCGAATTGAAGGGTCTGGCTTGCGGCCGCTATGTGCAGGGATCCCTTCTTCAGCGTGAATTTGACGGACCCTCCCCTTTCCGGACAAGCGAGGGCCGCCTGCCGGGTGATCAGCAGAAGATCCTTGGTATTGAAAGACACTTGAAAATCCCTTTTCGACGGGATGACCTGCTCGTAGTTCGGGAAGGAGCCTTCCACCAGCCTGGAGATCATGGTCGTGGTCTGGCTTTGGAATCCTATCTGGTTCTCCGTTATCGCAACGAGTATTCCGGAATTCTCTTTCCCATGGCCCACGAGCCTTAGAAGCTCTTGAAGTATCTTCGTCGGCACGATCACCCGGAAGTCCTTCGTGATGGTCGGAGTTTTCTGCTTGACGGCCGCCAGCCGCCGCCCGTCCGTGGCGACCATGTTCAGGCTCCCTTGGGAAGCGGCAAAAAAGATTCCGTTGAGCATATATCGGGTTTCATCCGTAGACGCGGCGAAAATGGTCTTCCTGACCATATCGCAGAGCGTTTCAGAGGGAAGCTCGAACGCCTCCTCCCTGCTGAACTCGGGCAGGACGGGGTACTCCGACTTGGGGGCGCCTATAATGAGGAATCTTGAGCGCCCGCACTGCAGATGGACCTTTCCCTCCGGATCGATCGCAATGAGGACTTCCTGGCCTTCCGGCAGAGTATGCAGGATGTCCGAGAATTTCTTGGCGGGGATCGTGATGCTTCCTTCCTTCTCGATCTCCGCTTTAATATAGTGCTTGACTCCCATCTGTAGATCGGTGGAGACAAGCTTCAATTTTGAGTTTTCAGTCTCCATCAGAAAGTTCAGAAGTATCGGCAGGGTCGTTCTTTGAGAGAGCGCCGATTGTATCGTCTGGACACCGCTCGACAATTCTTCCGTCCTGCAGTTAATTTTCATTTATTTATTCTCCCTCTTAATAATGATTGTGATTATGTCCATCGAATGAAATTCCAATTCAAGCACAAGAAAAATTTCCTGCCGGAGTTTTCAACATCCATTGCAAGTCCCAACCTGGCGACATCAAGGCAGGAATCTGAAGGCATGATTCAGGAGTTTTCCACAGATTTTATCTGCTCGATCAGCCGGTTCACGACCTCTAGGAAGAAAGGATCCCGTTCGATCATCTCTTTGATCTTATTCCTGGCATGGATGACGGTCGCATGGTCTCTTCCGCCGAATGTTTTGCCTATCTCCGGGGTCGAAAATTCCGTGAGCGTGCATGACAAATACATCGCAAGCTGCCGCGGAAATACGATCTCGCTCATCCTGGATTTCGATTTGAGGTCTTTGACTTCCACGGAGTATTTCTCGGCGATGATCTGCTGGATCGTCTCGATCCTCACCGCTGTCTTCGTGTCCGTGTCAACCGAATCCTTCAGCAGATCTTTGGCCGCATCCACCGTGATCGGATTTCCCGTACAAGAAACGAACGCGATAAGGCGGATCAGCGCGCTCTCCAGATGCCGGATATTTGTTTTCAGCGAGCTTGCGACGAACAGCATCACGTCGTCCGGGACGTATATCTGCTCCATCTCGACTTTTTTGCGGAGGATGGCGAGGCGGGTTTCGAGGTCCGGAGGCTTGATGTCCACGACCTGGCCCCAGCCGAGCCTGGAAATCAGGCGCTCATCGAAAGGGGCCAGCTCCTTCGGCGCGCGGTCCGAGGTGATGACGATCTGCTTGCGGGAATCGAACAAAGCGTTGAAGGTGTGGAAGAATTCCTCCTCGGAGTGCCCCTTGGCGAGCAGGAACTGGACATCGTCGAGAAGAAGACAATCCAAGTGGCGGTACTTGTTGCGGAATGCGTCAGGCGTCTTGTCGGCGAGAGACTTGATGAATTTGTTGACGAACTGCTCGGAAGAGGTATACAGGACGCGCGCATGGGGATGCTCTTTGCGCATCGCGTGTCCGATGGCATGCATCAGATGGGTCTTGCCTAAACCGACCCCGCCGTAAACGAAAAAAGGATTGTAGCGGGTGGCGGGATTCTTGGCGATGGCTTCGGCGGTCGCATGGGCCAGCCGGTTCGATATCCCCACGACGAAAGTGTCGAAGGTGTATTTCGGGTTCAGTTCGCTGGGCTTGAATTCGGATTGGGGGCGGACTTCCTCCAGAGGCTCGACGCGGGGATGATCGTCGTGAAGGTCTCGAGAAACTGAATAATCGAGGGCGATGTCCAACCCGGTCTGAACCTTGATGGCCGCTTCGATCTTCGGCTGATAGTGCTTCTTGATGTGCTCCAAAAAATACTTGTTCGGGAGCTTGACGAAAAGGACTTTGTCTTCGATTTTAACCGCCTCAACGGGCTTCAACCAGAGGTCTAAATTGTCTTGCCCGATATCTTCAGCAATGGAGGACAGAGCCTCGGCCCAGATTGTTCCCGGATTCAAGTTATTCACAAGCTATCCACAGCTGTTGATAAGTCAAATAATGTTTGAATTTACATGAATTTTCATTATCCAACATTATGCCGCAAACAAGAGCCCGGGTTTCAACTCAAGCTCATCTGCATCAGCCGCAAATAGGCTGAATTTCATTCAAATATCCTATTCAATTCTTGCGACAAAGTCAACGACGTTGACACTATAAATAGTAAAGTAGTTTAATCAATTGAATAGCCGTATTTCGGAGGCTGTTTGATGAATATAAATATTACATGCCGGCAGATGCGCCTGACGAAAGCCATCCGCGATTATGTCGGGGAAAAGGTTCACAAGGCCGAGAAATACCTCAACAACATCCTTCGGGCCCAAGTTACGCTTTCAGTTGAAAAGAGGGTTCATCAGGCGGAGATCATCGTCCATGTCGCGGGGCATACTTTCCGCGCGCTCGCGCAGGCGGGCGATCTCTATGCCGCCATCGACCTCGCCAGCGACAAGCTGGACAACCAGCTCAAGAAGTTCAAGGAGCGCCGCCGCGATTTTTATAAGACCGCTCCGGCAGAGGAGCTCTATCCGGAGACGGCGCCGGCGCCTGTCCGCATTTCGGTGATCAAACAGGTGGCGATGCGGCCCATGACTCCGGATGAGGCCGCCGTGGAGATGGAGAGGATGGGATTCTGTTTCTGGATGTTCCAGGAGAAGGACTCCGGACAGGTCAACGTGATCTATCGGCGTCAGGACGAGTCCTACGGGCTTCTCTTGCCCACCCGGGCGGGGCGTTAAAGAGCGGCCCCCCGCACGTCCAATGAAAAGCCTCACGGTCGGCGACCTCTTCAAGGAACAGCGCGACCGCTTGAAGCTGGAGTTGATCACCGGCGAGAAGGCGCTCAACCGGAAAATCGTGACGACCGAGGTGAACCGGCCCGGGCTCGCGCTGGCGGGGCACCTGACCCACTTCCGGGCCGAACGCGTCCACATCATCGGCCGCGGAGAGCACGATTACTGCGTGCGGGGCCGGCTCAAGAGCGTGGCTGAGAACCTCGCAAAGATGCTCTCCCACCCGGGCATTCCGTGCCTCATCATCACGCGCAACCTCCACGCGCCGCCGCCGCTGGCCAAAGCCTGCCGGGCCTACAACGTCCCGCTCTTGCGCACCAGCCTCAATACAGCGGCCTTCATCGGCGAGTTCTCCGCCCTGCTCGAGGAGCGGCTGGCCCCGGTCGTCCGCTTCCATGGAGTCCTTGTGGACGTGTACGGTTTGGGAGTGCTGATCCAAGGCGAAGCCGGGATCGGAAAATCGGAGTGCGCTCTCGAGCTCGTCAAGCGGGGCCATATCCTGGTTTCCGACGACATCGTCGAGATCCGGCAAAAGCACGGCCAGGTCCTCATCGGCTGCTGTCCCGAACCGCTCAAGCACTATATGGAAGTGCGCGGCCTCGGCGTCATCGACGTCAAGCTTCTTTTCGGCATCGGGTCCATCCTCAACCACTCTCAGATCGGCTTGGTGATCCAGCTTGAGATCTGGAACCCAAGCCAGCTCTACGAACGCAGCGGGCTGGGCCGCGGAACGACGAGAATCATCGACGCCGAAGTCCCGATGGTCCGCATCCCAGTGACCCCCGGCCGCAACCTCGCGGTCCTCATCGAGGTGGCGGCCCTCAACCAGAGGCTGAAATCCCAGGGGTATTTCAGCGCCGAGACCTTCAACCAGCAGCTCATCGCGCGTATGGCGGCCCAGCGCGGACGGAGCGCGGGGTGAATCCGCGCCGTCTCATCATCCTGACGGGCATCTCGGGAGCCGGCAAGAGTCAAGCCCTCAAGAGCTTCGAGGACTTCGGATTTTACTGCGTCGACAACCTGCCGATCGCGCTCATCGACCGGTTCGCGGACCTCCTGCTGGAGTCGCGCCAAGCGAAGAACGTCGCTTTGGGGATCGATATCCGGGAGGGGGAGTTTCTGCGGGGCTTCTCAGAGTCTCTCAAGCGCCTCCGGCAGAAGGGGCTGCGCGTCCAGGTCATTTTCATGGATGCCGACGACCAGGCCGTGATTCAGCGGTACTCCGAGACACGCCACCGCCATCCCCTGGGCATCAACATCCTCGACGCCGTCAAAGAGGAGCGCCGCCTGCTGGCGGAGATCAAAGCCGAAGCGGATAGGGTCTTCGACACCAGCGACATGACCCTTGGAGAGCTCAAAGAGGCGCTCTCGGCGATGCTGGAGCTCAAGCGCACCCAGGAAATGACGCTCTCGGTGGTCTCCTTCGGCTATAAGTACGGGCTTCCCTTAGACGCGGACCTCGTCATGGATGTCCGGTTCCTGCCGAACCCTAACTACGTGAAGGGGATGCGGTCGCGCTGCGGCCTGGATCGGCCCGTGCGAGCCCATCTCCTTCGTCAGCCGGTCACGCGGGTGTTCCTGAGCGACTATCTGCGGCTCGTGAAGTCGCTGCTGCCCTACTATATCCGGGAAGGCAAGTCTTACCTCACGATCGCGGTCGGCTGCACCGGCGGACGCCACCGCAGCGTGTTCTTCACGCACCAGCTCGCCTCCGAGCTGCAGAAGAGCGGCTACAGGGCGCGGGAATTCCACCGGGACATCAATCGGTAGGGGACATGGTCCACATCATCGTCGTCACGCACGGAGAGTTCGGGGCGTACCTCGTCGAGGCGGCCGAAGAGATCGTGGGGCTCCAGGGGTCCGGGGTCCGCTGCGTGTCGATCTCCGCGCGCCTGAGCGTCGGGGATGTCGAGGCGCACCTCCGCTCGGCTGCAGCGGAGCTGCGCGCTGAGCAGCCGGACGCCTCCCTCCTGATTTTAGTCGACATCCCCGGCGGCACCCCGTGCAACATCGCCATGCGCATCCTCAAAGACGATCCCAATGTCCGGGTCGTCTGCGGGGTCAACCTCTATATGCTGGTGACGGCCTTCAGTCAGCGGGCCCAGCTGAGCCTCGAAGAGCTTGCAGAGCGCGTGATCTCCGCGGGCCAGCGCGCCATCGTGGACATGAAGACGGTTTTCGCGGCTATGAGGAACTAGTGCTCTGATGGCCCTCGCGCTGGTGCGAATTGACGACAGGTTGATCCACGGGCAGGTCGTGGAGGGCTGGCTGCCGGTCCTCGGGTGCTCGCGCATCATCGTGGTCTCGGACGCGGCAGCCGCGGACGAAGTGCAGCGTCAGCTGATGCGCCTGGCTCTGCCGGAGTCCGTTTCGCTCGAAATCGTGCCGGTGGCCGGGGCGTGCGAGGCGGTCAAGGCGGCCGCGGCTGCGCCCGAGCCGGTCCTGGTTCTGGCTCCGGGACCGGGCGAAGTGCTCGCCATGATCGACGGCGGAGCCGAGTTCAAATCCGTGAACGTCGGCGGGCTGCACCACCAGGCGGGCCATGTGCGCCTGGGGCGGGCGATCTTTTTGAGCGACGCGGACCAGAAAGCCCTGCAGGCCATCGCGGAGCGGGGGGTGCTTCTGGAAGGGCGGGCCGTGCCCTCCGAGCAGGGGGAGGACGTCATGGCCCTGCTGCGGGGTAAAGCTTGAGCATCGGCTGGCATCTGCTGACCCTGCCGGCGCTGAGCGTTTGCGCCGCGGCGATGGAGGCCGACGCGGTCTGCGTGGGGCAGTGGATGCTCTCGCGCCCGATCATCGTCGGCCCCCTGTTCGGGGCGGCGCTCGGCGCGCCTTTCGCGGGGGCGGCCCTTGGGGCGGTCTTCGAGGCCATCTCCCTCGAAGCGGCGCCGGTGGGCTCCTTCATCCCGATGAACGGCGCCGTGGCCGCGGCCTGCGCCGTGATGCTGAGCGCCGGGCCCGATATGCTGCCGCCGGCAGCTGCCCTCCCCGCGGGCTGGGCCGCGGGCCTGGCCGCCACCAGGGTCGAGAAGATCTTCAGGGACCATCGCGCGCGGCTGAGCGCAGAGGCCGCGGCCCTCCTAGAGGAGGGCCGCGGCGTGCCGTGGTCTTCGTTTTTGATCCGCTCGGCGGGGGGCTACGCCGCGGCGGTGGCGGCCCTCATCTATTTGGCGGTCGCCGCGCTCGGGCCTGCTGTCGGAGGGCTCTTAGACCTCCTGCCCGCGGCCGCTAGGATGGGCATGACGACAGCCTTCAACTGGGCGCCGTGGCTCGCCCTCGGCATCCTGATGCATTCTCTGGCGAGGGGGAAATGATGGACCGCAGGCTTCAGAGCCGGATTTTCACCCGCTCATTTTTGATGCAGGCATGCTGGAGCTTCGAGCGGATGCAGAACCTCGGCTTCCTCTTCGCGATCGAGCCCTGGCTCGACAGGATCTATCCGGAGCCGGAGCGCCGCAGGGCGGCGGCTGCCAGGCACTTGGAGTTCTTCAATACCCAGCCGTACATGGCTTCTTGGACCCTGGGCGTAGTGGGGGCCCTGGAGGAGCGGCTCGCCCGCTCCCCGGAGCAGGACCGCCCGACGGCCGAGGCGCGCCTCGGGGCCCTGAAGAAGGCGATGGCTTCCGCATTGGCGGCCGTCGGGGACACCCTGTTCTGGGGGGCCCTGCGGCCGGCCTGCGCGGCCGTCGCGATCGCGGCGTGGGGACTCTTCTGGACAGCAGGCCTGCCTCATCCGATTCTGGCGGGCTGCCTGCTCTACCTGGCGCTCTTCAACATCCCCGCGCTCTGGACCCGGTGGCAGGGCATCCGCCTGGGCTATCTCTGGCAGGAGAGCCTGAGCGCAGAACTCGGCCGCTACCGCTGGCAGAGGGCGGCGGTCTGGATTCGTATTGCCGGTCTCAGCGCCGCGGTCCTGACAGCCCTGGCCGCGCTCCTGGTGCCGCCTTGGGGGGCTTTCTCGCGCTGGAGCGTGGCCGTGCTGGGCGCCTGCGTTGCGCTGAAGGCAGCCGGCGTTTCCGCGGGGCGCATCTACCTGGGGCTGATCGCGCTGGGGACGGTCCTGGCAGCTGCGGACGCGGCATGAAAAGGAGGACGCTGACGGTTTCACCGAAACTCGGGCTGCATGCGCGACCGGCCTCCCTGTTCGTCCAGGCGAGCGCCCGGTTCCTCAGCGATGTCCGGGTCAGCAAGGTCATGGATGGAGAGGAGATCGTCGTCAACGGCAAGAGCGTCATGGGCCTGATGATGCTCGCCGCGGCGTTCGGCGAGAAGCTCCATATCGCGGCCGACGGGCCCGATGAGGAGGCGGCCATCGAGCAGATCGAGGCCCTTTTCGCGAGGAAGTTCGATGAGGATTAGCCCCGCGAGACGAAGTCTCGCGTGTGTGTATTTGTGAAACAGATGCTGAAGCGGGACAGGGATCCCATAATCGACGGAATGTATATACAAAGCACTCGGAGCGCTTCGCGCTCCTCGGCGACGTGATCGTCATCAAGGGCGTGGCCGCGAGCCCCGGCATCGCGATCGGCAAAGCCCATACGGTCGAGCCGGAGGAGATCGTCGTCAGCCGCATCGAGATCCTCCCGGAGAACGTCCGCCAGGAGATCAAGCGCTTCAAGGCGGCGCTGGATGCGACTTACCGCGACCTGGACCAGGCCGAGTCCAAGGTGCTCAAGATGCTCGGCAAGGAGCACGCCAAGCTCATCGACACGCACCGGCTCATCCTCTCCGACCCGCTGATCACCAAGGACGTGGCGCGCCGCATCGCGGAAGAGCGCGTCAACGCGGAGTTCGCCCTTTCCGAGGCGCTGGAGCGGATCAATCAGGCCTTCGAGAAAATCCAGGACGAGTTCTTCCGCGAGCGCCGCCACGACCTCTTCGACGTGGGCAAGAGGCTCCTTTCGCACCTGCTCAAGCACGAAAAGAAGAGCCTGGCGGACGCCCGAGCCCCGGCGATCCTGGTGGCGCGCAATCTCCTGCCCTCGGATACGCTGAACCTCAAGGATAGCAGCGTGCTCGGCTTCGTCACGGATCTCGGCGGCAAGAGCAGCCATACCGCGATCCTCGCCCAGAGCATGAAGATCCCGGCGGTCGTGGGGCTTGCCGACGCGAGCCACCGCATCAAGACCGGCGACGAGTTGATCCTGGACGGGGACCAGGGGCTCATCATCATCCACCCAAGCCCCGAGGCCGTCGCGAAGTACCAGAAGGCGCGGCTGGACTCCCTCAAGGAAGATCAGGCGCTCGACGAGCTTCGTGGTGTTCCCGCGGTGACGGCCGACGGCCACAAGCTGAAAATGATGGTCAATCTCGACACGATCGAGGAGCTCAAGGCCGTCGCCGGCTTAAAGCCCGACGGCATCGGGCTCTTCCGCACGGAGTACCTGTTCTTAAACCGCACCGCCCAGCCAGGCGAGGAGGAGCAGGCGAAGGCCTATTCCCAGGCGGCGAAGCTCTTCGACCCCCTGCCCGTCGTCATCCGCACAGCTGACATCGGCGGGGACAGGGTCGCGCACCTCGGCTTCGAGACGCCCAAGAACGAGGCGAACCCCTTCCTGGGCCTGCGCGGCATCCGGCTGTTCCTGCGCCACTCAGACCTCCTCAAGACCCAGTTCCGCGCGATCATGAGGGCGTCCCTGCACGGCAAGGTGCGGGTCATGCTTCCCATGGTGTGTGCCTTGCGGGAGCTTCAGAGCGCGCGCAGGGTCTTCACCCAGGCCGCCCAAGAACTCTTGGGCGAGGGGGTCCAGCTTCCGAAGAAGATCGAGCTCGGCATCATGGTCGAGGTTCCCGCGGCGGCGCTGATGCTGGACGCGCTCCTGGCGGAGGCCGATTTCGTGTCGGTCGGGACCAACGACCTCATCCAGTATGTGCTGGCCGTGGACCGCGTCAACGAGGAGGTCGCGCACCTCTACGATCCCTTCCACCCCGCGGTGCTGAGGCTGCTGCGCGAGATCGTCGAAACGGTCCACCGCCGCGGGAAGACCGTCTCCGTCTGCGGCGAGATGGCGTCGGATCCCAAGGCCGCCCCGCTCCTGGTCGGCCTCGGCGTGGACACGCTGTCGGTGTCATCGCGGATGTATTTGCGGATCAAGCAGATCGTGCGCCGGCTCAGCATGGAGAAGGCGCGGGAGGCCGTCCGGCTGGCGGCCGGCCAAGCCGACTCCGAGGCGGTCCGCAGGGCGCTCCTTTCCATCGAAGCATGAGGGAAAACCCCGGCAGGGCCGCCGGCCTGGAGACGGCGCTGATCCGCAATTTTTCGATCATCGCCCATATCGACCACGGCAAGAGCACGCTCGCCGACCGCCTGCTCGAGATGACCGGCACCGTGGACCCCCGGAAGATGAGCGAGCAGGTCATGGACTCGATGGAACTCGAGAGGGAGCGCGGGATCACCATCAAGGCGAAGGCCGTCCGCATGCGCCACCGGGCCCCAGACGGCAGGGACTATGTCCTAAACCTCATCGACACCCCCGGCCATGTGGACTTCTCTTACGAGGTCTCGCGGGCCCTGGCGGCCTGCGAGGGGGCCCTTCTGGTCGTGGACGCGACGCAGGGCGTGGAAGCGCAGACCCTCGCCAACGCGGAGCTCGCGCAGGGGCTGGGGCTCAAGCTTATCCCGGTCGTCAACAAGATCGACCTGCCCGCAGCGGACCCGGACGGGACCGAGGAGCAGATCCTCGAGGTGCTGAAGATCTTCGAGGACCCCGTCCGCGTCTCGGCCAAGGAGGGCCGCGGCATCGAGGAGGTGCTGGAATCCATCGTCCGCCGCATCCCGCCGCCTTCGGGCTCGATCCTGAGGCCCCCGGCCGCGCTCGTTTTCGACTCGGTCTACGACCCCTACCGCGGGGTCATCCTCTACGTCCGGGTCGTGGACGGCGTCTTCGAGAAGGGGCGCAAAGTCCGGTTCTTCTCCAAAGGCCGGGTCTTGACGATCGAGGAAGCCGGCTACCTCAGGCCGAAGCAATCCCCAGCCAAGGCGCTCTCGGCCGGGGATGTGGGCTACCTTGTCTGCGGGATCAAGGACATCCACCAGGTCCGCGTGGGGGACACGCTCATGGAGGTCGGCCAAGAGCTCGCGCGGCCCCTGCCGGGCTACAAGGAAGCAAAGTGCGTGGTCTTCGCCGGCGTCTTCCCGGTCAATCCCGCGGACTACGGGACGCTCAAGGGAGCCCTCGAAAAGCTGAATCTGGAGGACTCCTCCTTCACCTACCAAGTCGAGACGTCCCAGGCCCTCGGCTTCGGGTTCCGGCTCGGGTTTCTGGGGCTCCTGCACATGGACATCGTCAAGGAGCGGCTGGAGCGCGAGTTCGGCCAGAACCTCATCGTGACGAGCCCCAACGTCGTCTTCCGCGTGAGGACGAAGAAAGACCGGGATTGGGCGGTCCTCGACAACCCGGCCAAGTTCCCCCACTACGGGGACATCGAAGCCATCGAGGAGCCGTACGTCAACGTGGTGATCGTCCTTCCGGTGCAGTACCAGGAATCCGTCATCAACCTGCTCAAGGAGCGCCGCGGCGAGCACCGGTCCGTCGAGTACGTCTCGGGCGAGCGCATGATCATCCGCTTCGAGGTCCCCCTCTCTGAGATCGTCCTGGATTTCTACGACCGCCTGAAGTCCGTCTCGAAGGGGTACGCGTCCTTCGACTATCACGCGAGCGGGCACAGGGAGTCGAAGCTCGTCAAGATCGAGATCCTCATACACGGGGAGCCGGTCGACGCCCTGGGCCAGATCGTGCACCGGGACAAGGCCTATTCGATGGGCCGGGCCCTCTGCGAGAAGCTCAAGGAGCTCATACCCCGGCAGATGTTCGAGGTGGCGATACAGGCCGTGGTCCACGGCCGGGCCATAGCCCGCGAGACCCTGCCAGCTGCCCGCAAGGACGTGCTTGCCAAGTGCTACGGGGGGGACATCACGCGCAAGCGCAAGCTGCTCCAGAAGCAGAAGGAAGGGAAGAAGCGCTCGAAGCTGCTCGGCTCGGTCGAGGTGCCGCAGGAGGCTTTTCTGGCCGTTCTGCGGATCAATAAATAGGACGGGAAACCATTATGGAAGAAAGGCTGTTTTTGATCGGATTCGCGATGGGCGCCTACGCTTGGCTGACGCGCCGCTGGACGGACAGCGGGCGGCTGGACGGTCCGTGGTTCGCCAGGCTCTGGCACTCGGTCTTCTTCGCTTTGGCCGGATTCTCGATTACGATGGTCGTCATGCTCTCGATGGAAAGCCGCCGCTTCGCCGCGCCGGAGGGGCCCTTCTCCGCCCGGAGCCTCCTGCCCAGCCTCTGCGGGGCGGCCGTGCTCGGGGCCTGGGCCTTCCTTCGAGCCTTCTACGACGGCGGAAAGGCCGAGAAGCGGCGCCACTTCCTCAACGAGGACATGGAGTGGGCCGAAACCGTATTCTCGGCGGTGCTGCTCGCGGCCATGCTGATGTACTTCATCGTACAGGCCTTCAAGATCCCCTCCGGCTCCATGGAGAAGACGCTCCTGGTCGGGGACCACCTCTTCGTCAACAAGTTCATCTACGGCCTGCGCATCCCCTTCACCGACAAGCGCGTCCTGGCGCTGCGGCAAATCCAGCGCGGCGACATCGTGGTCTTCCGCTTCCCGACCGAAAACAGGAAGGAGGAGCATTGCGGGAGCCCGCAGTACGGCAAGGACTTCATCAAGCGCGTTATCGGCCTGCCGGGCGACCGCGTCGAGCTGCGCGAGGGGGAGGTCTTCGTCAACGAGGGTTCCCTCGGCCGCGAGCCCTATGTGCAGCTGCTGGACCCCTACCGCCATCCGAGGGCGTCCTTCGCGACGAGTCCCGAGCAGTACCAGACCCTCTGGGAGACGCGCAAGCTGGACCAGAAGATCGGCGACGGAATACGCGACAATTTCGGCCCGGTCGTGGTCCCGCCAGAGGCGTATCTGATGATGGGCGACAACCGCGACCGCTCCTGCGACGGGCGCTATTGGGGGCCGGTCCAGAAAAAGTACCTCAAGGGCAAGGCGTGGGTTCTCTACTGGCCCCCGTCCAGGATGGGAGGCATACGCTGATTATGAATAGATATAAAAGCCTCATTCTCGCGGTTTCCGCATGGGCGATACTGCTCTCGCCGCCTGCCGCGGCCAAGATTGCTGCGGCCAAAAAGCAGGCGCCCGCGGCGGCAAAGCCTCCCGAAGGGCGGCCCCCCAAGGTGCTGGTCGCGGAATTCAGCGGCGTCATCAGCCCGGTGGCCGCGGAGTTCCTCTCCAGCGCGGTCGAAGAGGCCGAACGGCGCGACATGGACGCGCTGGTGCTGCAGCTCGACACCCCGGGCGGGCTGGATCCCTCGATGAGGATCATCGTCAAGGCGATCCTCTCCTCGAAGGCGCCGGTCATCGCCTATGTCCATCCCTCCGGCGCGCGGGCCGCCTCCGCGGGGGTCTTCATCACCATGGCCGCGCACGTGGCCGCGATGACCCCCGGCACGAACATCGGCGCGGCCCACCCGGTCATGATCGGCGGCGGGGGCCTGCCGGGGGGCGGGAAGAAGGAAGAGCAGGATAAGACGATGGAGACGAAGGTGGTCTCCGACGCCGCGGCGTATCTCAAGTCCATCGCCCACCGTCGCGGGCGCAACGAGGAGTGGGCCTTCGAGGCGGTCTCGAAGAGCACCTCCATCCCGGCCTCCGAGGCCGTGGCGATGCGCGTGGTGGACCTTGAGGCGGCGAGCCTCGACGACCTCCTCAAGGCCCTGGACGGCCGCAAGCTTCACGACTTCGACAAGCCCCTGCGCACGGCCGGCGCCGCGGTCAAGCGCTACGGGATGACCCGCCGCCAGCGCTGGCTCGCGGCCCTGAGCGACCCCAACGTCGCGATGATACTCATGAGCCTCGGCGCCGCCGGCCTTTTCATCGAGCTCTACAACCCGGGCCTGATCCTTCCGGGCATCGTGGGGGCGATATCGCTGATCCTGGCCTTCTACTCGTTCCAGACCCTTTCGGCGAGTTATGCCGGGGTCCTCCTGATCCTGGCCGGGCTGGTCTTCTTCGCGCTGGAGATCAAGATCACGAGCTACGGCCTGCTGGCCGTGGGGGGCATCGCCTCGACCCTCCTGGGAGCCCTCATGCTCTTCCAACAGAATGCCGCCGGCGGGCTCGCCATTTCCTGGTCGATCCTGTTCAGCAGCCTTGCGGGGCTCTTGTGCGTGGTCGCCGTGGTTTCCCGCATCGTCTACAAGGCCTACCGGCGCCCGGTGCCGACCGGCATCGAAGGGATGCTCGGGGCCGAGGGCCGCGCGGTGGGCCGGCTCGATCCTCGCGGCAAGGTCGAGGTGGGGGGCGAGCTGTGGGATGCCGAGAGCGCGGGGGGAGGCCTGGAAGCCGGCGCTGCCGTGGTCGTCAAAGCCGTCAAGGGCTTAAAGCTCATAGTCGCCGCGCGGCCGTGAAAGCCCGCGTCCTCTCCCTGCTCTGCGTACTTGCGGCCTCCGGCGGTTTCGCCTCCGACGGAGGGGATTCGCTTGTCCAATGGGACTGCGGCGGGGACGATCCTTACTGGGCCGTGCAGGTTCCCAGGCTGGAAGGCTTCTCGCCGGCCCGCCGGCAGATCCGATGCCACTACGAGAGGAAGTGGAAGGAAAGGTTTTCGTTGCCCGGGGGCGCGGTGTCCGCCGAGTTCATGGAGTCCATCAGCTTCGACACATCCATCGCCCAGGGGGAGTCGATCTTCTCCGGTGAATCGCGGTGCGCGGGGCGGGCCAGGGCGACGCCGGTGGAAGCCGGAGACCTGTTCGGGAATCCCACGGCGAGATACGACTGCCTGGAGCTGGATTCGAGCCGCTTCAAGAGGGTCCGCTACTTCAAGATCAACGATGTCGAGCACCGCCTGAACGTCGTGGTCCGGTACGAATTCGGCGGCAGGATCGATATGGATGCACGGCGGGACGATCCCGCGCTGGTGCGGCGGCTGTCGAAAAGAAAGGATCCCAACCCCCAGATATTCACTGAGACCATAAGCTCGCTGAAGCTGAAGCGGCCGGTGGATCTGACGGAAGACGCGAAGCCCAAGATAGACGGCGGCGCAGCTGTCCCCCTGTTGAGATAGCGCGAGCATGCAATGCCCGAGCGGCGCAGCGGAGGTTGAAAATTGCCTCATTCCGATTTGCGATTTTCAAATTGCGAATATTATGCTAATCTAGCGCAATATGAAGGCTTCTCAAGGTTTAAAACCGCAAGACGTTTTGATATTGCTGAAAATCACCACCCTTGGCGGACAGCCGTGGCGCGCCATGGACCTCGCCCAGAAGCTCGGGATTTCCGCCTCCGAGGTCAGCATGGCCTTGGAACGCGCGCGGCGGGTCGGCATGCTGGGCCCGGACAAGCGCATGGTGCGCAGGGGCGCGCTCCTGGAGTTCCTGCTCCACGGGCTCAAATACGTGTTCCCGGCCGAGCCCGGCCCATTGTGCCGCGGAATCCCAACGGCTCACTCCGCGCCAGCCCTGGCGCACAGGATCGCCCTGCAAGAGCACGACAGGTTCGTCTGGCCCTCCGACAAGGGGCATGCCAGGGGCCAAGCCGTCGCCCCGCTCTATCCCTCGGTCCCGCACGCGGTGATGAAGAACCCCCGCCTCTATGAGCTCCTGGCTTTGGTGGACGCGCTCAGGATCGGCCCTGCCGCTGAGAGCAATATCGCGGGCCAGGAGCTTGAGCGCAGGCTGGGGGGGCCTTAGATCGGCAGCTCGATGCGCGCCGCGGCGCCCTTGCCGTCCCGGTTCTCCACCCGGACCCTGCCGCCGTGGCGCTCCACGGCCTTCTTGACGAAGGCCAGGCCGAGGCCGATGCCGCGCGGCTTCGTGGTGAAGAACGGAGTGAAGAGGTTGGCCCGCGCCTCCGGCGCAAGGCCGGGGCCCGAGTCCGTCACCTCGATCACGGCCAAGCGGCCTGAAACGGACGCCTTCACGCGGGCCGGCCCCTTTGCAGCGGCTTCCGCGGCGTTGCGGATCAAGTGGGCGATGCACTTGACGATGAGCTCCGAGTCCGCGGAAACCTTCGGATCGCCCGGGGCGGGCTCGATCTTGGCTCCGGCGCCGGCCGAGGGGGGCAGGCTCTTGAGGGCTTGTTCGGCCAGGTCGTTGAGGCTCTGCGGCTTGCGGGCCGGCTCGCGCATGCGGGCATAGGCGAGAATCTCGCCCAAGGTCTCGTTGGCCCGCTTGACCTCGGACTCGATGATGCCGAGATGCTTCTCGACCTTGGGGTCCACGGCTCCGGAGGCGGCGAGCTTCGACTTGATGAAATAGGCCGAGTTGCCGATGACGGCGAGGGGGTTGCGGATCTCGTGACTGATGACCGGCGCCATGCGCTCAAAAGCCTGGTCCTCGACTTTGGCCTGGAGCTGCAGGTCGTTTGCGTTCATGTGAGCTACTCCTTATAATGGATTCGGTATAGATTAGGAATAGGGCGCACCGGCGTCAATAGCCATGGAACCAAAACTGGCGATCAAGGCGGTTTTCTTCGACATCGGAAACGTCCTCCTGCGCTTCGACCCGGCCGAAGTCAAGCGCCGCATCATCGCCGCGGTCAGCAGGAGGCCGCTCGCCGTCTTCCGCCTGATGGGGTCCATGCGCCTGGCTGAAGCGGTGGAGTGCGGCAGGGTCAAGCCGCTGGAACTCTACCGGCTCTTCCGGGAAAAGCTCGGCTTCCAGGGCGATTTCAAGGCCTTCCGCAGACTCTGGTGCGATCACTTCACCTTAGACCGCGGCGCGCAGGCTCTGCTCAAGCGCGTGTCCCGGCGCCGCCCCGTCTATCTGCTCTCCAACACGAACCGCCTGCACTACGAGTTCATCCGGCGCAATTACGCGTTTGCGCGCTACATCCGTGGCGCGATCCTCTCCTACCGGCTCGGCCTGCGCAAGCCCGGGGCCGCCATCTACGAGGCGGCGCTGAGGCGCGCGCGCGTGAGGCCGGGGGAGGCGCTGTTCATAGACGATATGGCCGAGAACGTCGAAGGCGCGCGCAGGGCCGGGATGCGCGCCCTCCGCTATGGGGGCGCAAAGAAACTCGAGGGCGAACTGCGCAGGCTGGGGTTGGTCAGAAGCGGGCTCCGAGAGATATCCTCTGCACATTGCCGAGCTCGCCAAAGGGGGTGAAGGTGTAATCCGCCCGGCAGGGGCCCATCTTCAGGCCGAATCCTCCGCCGAGCCCTCCCAGAGCGCCCAGGGCTCCGCGGGAAGCGGCCTGAGCCAGGCCCGACCCGTAGCCCATGCGAAGGGAGAACGCCGGGAACACGGCGTACTCCGTGCCGATGCCGAGCGCCGTGCGCTTGTCCGCAATCTCGCGCCTTACATCCATCGCAAGCTGGAGCGCGCCTGAAAGCCTGTACGAGGCTCCGATGGCCATAGTCAGGGGTAGGGGATCGGTCTGCTCGATGAAGCGCATTCCCCGGCACACGTTGAGCATCGAGAATCCAAGGGCCAGGGGCTTCCCCTTGAGCTGGTGCCTGGCCCCGAAATCAGCCGCCATCGTTGATGCGGAATAGGAGCCTATGCGGCTCTGAAGATACTTGACGCTCGCGCCGAGGCTCGTCTC
>JACRDO010000072.1 GCA_016212885.1 Elusimicrobiota bacterium
CTCGTTGAGGTACTTCCACATGATCGCCGAGGTCTTCTCGTCGGTCTTGCGCGACTTGTGGAACATGTTCTGGATGAGGCGCAGCCGCGTCTTCCAGAGCAGCAGCTCGATCTTGCGCCGGATGTGCTCGACGACAGGGTTGACGCCCGTTGGGAAGGCGTCGTTGGGGAGCTTCTCCAGGTGGTAGAGGAGCGAGGTCCTGGGGATACCCGCGATCTTGGAGGCGCGGAAGGGGTTCTCGCCGCGCTGGATCATCTCCAGCGCGCCTTGCAGTTTCTCCAGGGAGTGCTTCCTGGGCCCCCTACGCCTCATTGCCATCCGGCTCCTCCCAGCCCTGCTTGAGCTCTTTGCGCTGCCGGCGCTGGTACTCGCGGAAGTATTTGCGCCGCCACGCGGGCCAGCACTTGCGGTGGACCCTCTGGTTGCAGTACCAGGGCCAGAGCGGCTTGCCGCAGTGCTTGCAGACCCGCATGGGCCGGCCTGCGCTCTTGGGCTCACTCATAGTTTTAATCCGCGATGCCATGCGATGTCCATGAACACTCAAACTGTTGACGCGGCCGGGCCGGTCTTCACGTCCACGACCTCGGTCCTTCCGTCCGCGAGGTGAATTCTGTAGACCCCCGCGCGTAGGTGCTCCCAGACCTCAGCCTTGGGCCAGACCGAGAAAGCTTTGGCCTTGCGGACCGCGACCGCGCCGGAGGTGACCTGGATGAAGCGCACCTCGTCCGGAGGTTTCAAGGCCGCGATGTCAAAAGCGCCGAAGAGGTCCCTGGCGCAGAAAACGAGCCCGTGTCCCGGTCTCCAGCCCGGCTTGCCGAAGCTCCGCTCGACCAGGTAGCCCAGAGCCTTGAGGTGGTCCGCGACCTTCTTCTCGTGCAGTGCGCCCTTGGAGCGGTTGCTCATTTCGGTTCTCCTTGCGGGAAGCTCTCGAAGTTGTGGGCGATGTCCCAGAAGAGCACCGGGAGGCTTTGCTTGTAGATTTCCCAGGCCGGGCCGCCCCCGCCTTGCATCCTGCCGGCCGCAAGGCCCCAGGCAAAGGCCCATCGGAGGGTTGCGGGAAGAAAAATGCTGACGAAATCAGGATAGTGCCGGATCGTGCCGCTTCTGCTCATTATCGGCGTCACGCGCGCGCGTACGCGCGCGCAACAGGGATTTCCAGCAAGACCGGCACTATCCGGCACTGATTTGGGAAAAGGGCTGGAACTCACAGCATTTCCTCCTGGGTCTCCTCGCTCCGCAACAGCAGGCCCCGGAACCCCTTTTTGCGGCCGCTGCGCCAGCGCTGAAAGCCGTGCTTGGCCAGATCCTCCGCGAACTTCTTCATCGAGCCCACATACTCGCCCTGCTTCTCGGCCCAGGCCTTCCATGCGCCGTAGGCCTCCTCGGTCGTGACCGTGGCCCGGTCCGACCTGCCGCACTCCTCCTCCAGCCAGCGCCCCAGGGCGTCCTGGGACTCGAAGTACTCCTCGGTCGCTGCCAGCACGCACGGCGGGGGCTTGAGTCCGATCTTCTGCCACTCCACGCAGCCCCGGATAGCCCAGGTGAGGATGCCGTCCATCTCTGAGAGCAGGCGCTCGGGAAGCGTCTGGTCCCGCTTCTCGGGCGGGATGGTGACGGTGAAGGGGATGAGGTGTATGCGCCGCCGCATGGCTTCGTCCACGTTTCTCAGCGACGGCTTGTGATTGCCCGCGATCATGAGCTTGAACTGCGGCTTGTAGTCGAAGAAGTCCTGCCGCATGAACCTGGCCGAGATCGTGTCCCCTCCGGTCAGGGCCTTGATCTTCGCCTCGTCCCAACGCCTGCCCTGGCCCACCTCCGTGGCGATGACGAGCCTCGCGCCCCGGAGCTTTGCCAGGTCCGTGGGGTGGCGCTCGCCGCGGGTCTCCATGAAGGCGTCCATGGGCGCGTGGGTCGCGTAGTCGCCCCAGACCGCGGCGAGCGTGTTGACGAACACGGACTTGCCGTTTGCGCCCGTGCCGTGGAGGAAGAACATGACGTGCTCGGTCGTGAGGCCGGTCAGGCAGTAGCCCGCGACCCGGGCGAGGTAGCGCTGCAGCTCGACGTCCCCGGCGGTGACATCCGCGAGGAAGCCAAGCCAGGCCGGACAACGCTTGCCAGGGCCGGGGCAGGCCGGCGACATCCTGGTGCAGTAGTCTTCTCTTCTGTGCGGCCTCATCTTCACGCCGTCGATTTCAGACTTGCCGTCTCCTCCTGCGATTACGAGCATACGGGTTCCTCCTTCGACGCGATGAACAGCAAATGGTCCTCATCCCACTGCCCGGCCGTGGCCGCATGCCTGCGGTCCGCCCGGGCGAGCCGCTCGACCGCGGCCACGGTGGGCGCGCTTGCGATCTTGGCCGCGATCTTGGGATGCTGGCAGCGGGCGGAAGCCTCGCGGCATGTCCGCCGGGCGAGATCGAAGGCCTTGAGAGTGGTCTCCTTGAGCCAGCGCGGGCCTTCCCAGTGCAGCCAGTATCCCCACGCCGCGACGTAGCGCCAGTTCTCGGCATGTTTAGCCGTGAACTCGAGCGCCAAAGCGTCGTCGGTGAATCCCGGCGGCCGGATGTCGTCTTCCTCTTCGGCGGCCGTGGGCTGGGGCGGGCCGGGCCCCTCGGCCGCCGGATACCTGGAGATGCTCGCGGCCACGGCCTCCACCTCGGCCTCCGGAAGGGGCGGCTTGCAGCGTTTGGCGTTGACCACCTTGAGGGCCGCGGTGATGGCCTCCGAGTCCATGCCACGCTTGCGCATGGAGCCGGCCATGCTGGCCAAAGTCGCGTTGCGAAGGCCTTCCGGGATGTCGCCGCCCGGCTCCGGGCCCGGGCCTGGCTTCGGGCCGGTTCCGTTTCGCATGAGCGCGATCACCGCGTCCGGAACGGCCATGATGTGCGCCTCGGGGTCGAGCCACTCGTAGTCCTTGCCGTCTATGCGCGAGCCGGGCGCGACCACGTAGCCACCGTCAGCCTTCACGTCCACGCCGGGCAAAAGGCCGTTCTTGCTTCGCATCCCGCCCTCGGGCCAAGCGTAGTAGAGGTGCCAGCCGCCGCTCGGGGTCGCGGCCGTAAGGGTCGGCGTCATGCCCTTGATGGAGGCCAGGGACTCCCGGCCCTTGGCCCCATTCTTTACGTCCACGTCCACCACGGCCAGGCCCGAGGCCTCGCCCGTGGCGATGCCGATGTTGGCGTCCGGCCGCTCGGTCCACCACTTGCGGACCAGGTAGGCGGACTTGGCCGCGTCCTTGAAGCCGTTCTTGGTCAGGGGCTTCTTGGCGTTGGGGACAAGCGGGAACACGGCCCAGCCCAGCTCGATGTAGCCGAGGGCCCGATCCAGCATCACCGTGTGCTCCTCGCCGCGGCCAGCGCGAGCTCGATGCGCCGGCGGTTGAAGCTGTGGGCCAGCACGCAGGACGCCTGGTAGCGGGTGGAAACGAGGCTTCGGAAGGCGGCCGGCAGGTACTTGAGCTGCTTCTCGGTTGGCGGCTGGCCGAGCCAGCGCCTGGACTTGTGGGCCGCGTCCTCGGTCTCGTTGACGCTGAGCCAGTCGTCGGCCGAGGCCAGGCAGGCCAGGCGGTCGCCCACGTAGAGGACCTTGGCAGGCGCGCTCCCGGCCCCGCCCACCGCGTACCAGCGGCCGCCCCGTTGGAATATGCCGCCCCAGGCTTCGAAGCCGGTCGCCATGACGATGGAGCCGTCCACGTTGATGGGGCACCACTGGAAGGGCGAGCGCCGCAGGAGATCCACCTCGGCCATCTTGAAGTCGGCCAACTCGCGCCCGGCCTTGGCGGCCGCCTGGAACTCGTGATTGCAGAACGGGCACTCCCGGGCCGCGATGGGAACCTCGGCATGGCAACTCGGGCAGACCTTCACCGGGGCCTCGCCCTTGCCCTCGCGGTCCCATGCCTCCAAGTCCACTCGCTGCTCCAGGCAGCCGTGGATGAGCGCCGAGGTGCCGAAGTCCAGGACCACGCAGTCCGTCTTGACCAGGCCGGGGTAGCGCTCCGGCTCGATCTTCCGCAACCCCCGGCCGATCAGTTGGATCATGGTGGACTTGTGCGAGCAGGGCCGAAGCAGCACCACGCAGGAGACCGGCGGGCAGTCCCAGCCCTCGGTGGCCACGGCCACGTTTACCAGGACCTGGGTCTCGCCCGTGTCGAGCCTGCGGAAGATCCCGGCGCGCTCATCCTCCGGGGTCTCGGCCGTGAC
>JACRDO010000073.1 GCA_016212885.1 Elusimicrobiota bacterium
CAAAGGACCTATCATCGGATTTGGGCCCAAAGGCCTATGCCCGGCGCGGTTAGGGCTCGCGCAAGAATTAATTCGCAGATTTCGGGCGTCGAGGCGCCCGGCCGGCAAGGCCGTGCGGATAAGGAGCACGTCTTAACCGCATCGCGCCTGAACTTAACCGACGACAGCATGACGCAGAAATTGTGCTTATTTTGCAACGCTTTTTTGACTTTTACCTTGCCTGGGCAAGGTAAAATAGAAAAAGCGCTTTGATATCCAATATCTTTTTGGGCCGCCCTAGACATGGCGCGGCCTCGCGACTTCTGACCAGTACGCGCTGTTGCTGCGGGATAGCATGACTCGTCAGTCTGAGGCGAAGCCTCGTTAGATATAGAACTCCTGGCAGTAAGCGTTCCCCTCAAAGTCATCGAGGGATCGCCGAGCCCAGGAGTCTTCTTATAGTCGATGGCGGGTTCTTCCAAAACTTGGAGTGGGCGCGCAGGGTCTAAAAGAAGACCGGCTCAAAGCGGGCGAAGGGAATCGAACCCTCGTTTAGAGCTTGGGAAGCTCCCGTTCTACCATTGAACCACGCCCGCTTTCAGCCGGCCCCAACAATTCCGAACTTCTAAGATTTTACAGCCTTGACCCCCTTCCGGTCAACCTCCGCCCGTACGGCAACCTCCAGCCGCTTGAACGCCTTGCGCGGGTCCCCGGCGAAGCGGACCAAGACCGCGCGGCGCGCGGCTGAGTCGAGAGCCTGGAAGTCGCCCAGGGCCTGGGCGTTGACTAAGTCCGCGAAGCCGTAGGCGCAGCCCGGGATCGGCGCGTCCGCGGCGTCCTCCCGGGCCAGCACGATGAAGAGCCCGCTGTTCGGGCCGCCCTTGTGGAGCTGGCCGGTCGAGTGCAGGTAGCGGGGACCGTAGCCCGTCTGGAGCGCCGCGGGCGAGGCGGCACGCAGAGCTTGCGCGAGCGAGCGCATTGGCTCGCCGTATCCCCCCCTCGGCGACACGAAGGCCAGGAGCCCGAGGTAGTCTCCGGGCTTGGCCGAGGAAAGGAACCGCGCAAGGGAGGCGTCGAGAGAAGCCCTCTCGTCGAGGGACAGAGCTCCCTTCGCTGCCAGCGAGAAGGAGAGCTTCAGGCCGGGCTCGGCCGAGTCCGCCTGGATGGACGGGAGCCGGCCGGTCTTCGCGCGCACATCCAGCACGGCCTTGGTCTTGTCCTTGGCGGACTGGACGTCCGGCTGATCGAAGGGGTCGATGCCGAGACGGCGGCCCAGGAGCGCGGTCGCGATCTCCCAGCGGAAGAACTCGGCGCAGATGTCCAGCTCGTCTAAGAGCTCCAGGCGGATGACCGGATGGCCCGCCGCTTCCAGCTCGCCCGCAAGCTTCTCTGGCGCGGAGCTGCTGGAGGACCTCAGGCTCGTGAGGACGAATACCCGGTCCCGGCTGTAATCCTCGGGCGCGCTCAAGGGCTCGCCCGCTACGGGCACGACGCCTTGGCCCTCCTTCCCGGTGCTCTCGGCCATGAGCTGCTCCAGCCAGAGCCCCAGGCTCTCGATCTCCGGGGACATCAGCAGGGTGATCTTGTCTCGGCCGGCCGAGGCGTGGGCGGCCAGCTGCGCGCCCAGCCGCAGGCCCGGATTCCCCTCCCCGTCTTGGGCGCAGGCCTCGGCCATCACGGAGGCCCTGCGCAGGAGCTCCTGGACGTCAATGCCCAGCAGGGTCGCGGGGACCAGGCCGAAATAGGAGAGCGCCGAGAAGCGCCCGCCGATGTCCGGGAAGTTGCGGAACACGCGCCGGAACTTCCGCTCCTTCGCCTGCCCTTCCAGGAAGGAGCCCGGGTCCGTGATCGCGATAAAATGCATCCCGGCCGAGCCCGCGAGAGCCGATTCGGCCCGGCCCCAGAAATAGTCGAAGAGCCGCAGAGGCTCGGTCGTGGTCCCGGATTTGCTCGACACGATGTAGAGCGTCGTCTTTGGGTCGTTTTCCTTGTCCGTTGACAGCACGGCCTCGGGGTCCGTGCTGTCGAGCACGCTGAGGGCCGGAAAGCCCGGCTTGGCCGGGAAGGTGCGCCGGAAGACCTCGGGCGCGAGGCTCGAGCCGCCCATGCCCAGAAGAACCGCCCGGCGCAGGCCGGCTTTCCGGATCTCGCCGGCGAACTCTAAGAGCTCCTGGGTCCTGGAAGCCATCTCCTTGGGCATTCTCAGCCAGCCCAGGGAGTTGGAGATGATCTTCTTGTGAGCCTCCTCCTGCTTCCAAAGAGATGGGTCCTTCGCCCAAAGGCGCTCCACCGCGCGCTCGGCCGAGAGCTCGGCCATGGCTCTCTTGGCATCGCCGCTTCCCGCGGCCGGAGCCCGGCTGCTCAGCTTGCGGGCCTTCACAGCGATCCCGTCGATCATCCTGCGGAAGGCGTCGGCGAATGCCTTCACCCCGGCGTTTTCCAGCTCGCCGGTGATCCGGCCCATGTCGATTCCGGCTTTCTGGAGGGCCTGAAGGGTCTTCAGGGCCCTTTCCGCGAGTCTGTTGGCCATAGGGCTACCTCGTGCTTTGGATAAGGGAAAGGAACTCCTCGCGCGTGCGCGGGTCGCGGCGGAAGGCGCCGAGCATCGCGCTCGTCACGGTCGGAGACAGCAGGCTGCGGGCGCCGCGCATCTCCATGCACAGATGCCGGGCCTCGAGGACCACGCCGACGCCGAGGGGCTTGAGCCTGTCCAGGAGCGTCTGCGCGATCTGCTGAGTCATGCGCTCCTGGACCTGCAGCCGGCGGGAGAAGACTTCGACCAGCTTGGGGATCTTCGAGAGCCCGAGTACGCGCTTGTCCGGGATATAGGCGACATGCGCCTTCCCGAAGAACGGCAGGGCGTGATGCTCGCAGAGGGAGTAGAACTGGATGTCCTTGACGAGGACCATCTCGCTGTAGTCCACCTGGAAGACGGCGCCGTTGATGAGCGCGTCGATGTCCGCGCGATATCCGGACGTCAGTTCCAGGAACGCCTTCGCGACCCTCTCCGGGGTCCTGCGCAAGCCCTCGCGCGCCGGGTCTTCCCCCAGGAGCGAGAGAATCTCCTTGAAGCGCGCGGCCAAGGAGCCTTCGACGTCCGGCTTCCGCTTCCGGTTCATGGCAAGAGCGCGTATCATATCTTTTTCTTGCAGACCTGGGCTTACCGGAGCGAGAGCGCGACCTTGAGCGCTTCGTCGACCCTCCGCATGCAGGAGGGCGGCAGGCGAGCGAGCCTTGCGCCGAGGGCTTTGACGGGCATCGCGGCCAGCAGGGCGCAGTCGATGATCGAGCCTCTGGGGGCTCTCCCCCATCCTCCAGGGAGCGCGACGTGGACGGGCAGGCCGCGGCGCAGTTCCGTGCGCACGGCCGCCACGATCGTCGCCGGGGAGTACCGGTTGCCGAAGTCGTTCTGGACCACGACCACCGGCCTCGGCTGGACTTTGCTGCGGCCCCTGGCGCTGCTGGAAGCCAGGGACCGCGCGGTAGCGCCGTGCTCCATAGCCGCGCGGCCGGCAGGCGGCTTCAGCAGGAACACGTCGCCTCGGCGGATGGATTTGGGGCGCATGGACTATCGTCCAGACTTCCGATAATAGCGCCGGTAGGCTTGATCGAGGCGGCTCTCCTCCTCGATCTTGAGGTAGTTCTGGATCGCGTCTTGAACCAGCCTGCTGTAGGGCGCGCCCCGCCTTTTGGCGAGGTTTTGGAGCCTCTCATCTTGCTTTCTAGGAAGGCTGATCGCTCGTTTGACCGAATTCGCCATGATTGAATACTACCAATATTATGAACAAAAGTATAACATATAGTCATACCAGCAGGCAAGGGATGTCCCGTGGTCTTTTTTCGAGGCCGGAAACGGAGCGCTAGTCGCGCGGATAGCGGATGGCGATGATTTCCAGCTTCAGGTCGCCCTCGGGGCGCGGCCAGGTCACTGCGCTGCCCACCTGCAGGCCGTACAAGGCGCGGGCGAGCGGGGAGGTCCAGCTCAGCTTCCCCGAGCCCGGGTCCGCCTCATCTTCTCCGACGATGCTGAAGAGGTGGAGATTCCCGGAGGCGTCTTTGACTTCCACCGCGGCGCCGAAAAGGATGTCGGAGGCGTCCTTGCCCGCGTTGTCGATGAGTATGGCGCTCTCGACGCGCCCTTGAGCGTCCTGGAGCTCGCGTTCGATTTCCTGCATGCGGGCCGGGGGGGCGGTGGGATCGCTTCGAAGCCGCGCAAGGAGAGCCGCAAGTTCGCGAGCCTTCTCCCGCAGCTGCACGAGACCCCGGTGGGTCACGTAATTGATGGATGCCCGGCTCATGGCGGCCGAATAGATTATACTTAGAATCGGTAGGAGACGCCCATGCGGTGGGCTTGGCCGAGCAGGCCGTAAGGGGCCCAGGCATAGTCGAGCCCGAAGCCGTAGGCGGAGAGCCCGAAGCCGAAGGAGAATCCGGCCAGGCCCTCGAGATCGCTGCCCGAGACCCTGCCCGAGAAGCCCGTGCGCAGCATCCCGACCATATCTTCCCCGAAGGGGACGGAGACCTCCGCGCCGGCGTTCGGATAGATCTTGTTGTCGGAGGGCCCGACGACGTCGAAGGATAGCAGCAGATTCTTCACCGGCCTCAGGCTCTGGCCCAGGCGCACCGCGGCCGGCAGGGGGTCGCTCCTCTGGTCATAGCGGAGCTTGCCGCCGAAGTTGCTTGCGGAGGCCGCGAGAACGTAGGGCCAGGAGTCTGCAAGGAGGAATTTAAGCCTTATGCCGGCGTCGGCCGCGCCGGTCCGGGCGCTGCGCTGGATGCGCGAGTCGATGTATTTCAGCGCGAAGCCGATGTCGAGGTTGTCGGTGATCGTCGAGCCCCACCCGGCCGTCAAGGCGATGTCGTTTGGGGTGAAAGACGCTCCGGTTTTGCAGTCGGGTTTCTGAGAGCTGCAGGTGTTGTCGACTTCCTCGATGCTGCCGGCGTTCAGGTAGAAGACCCCTATCGCCAGGGTCCCCAGGCCGCTCGGCTTGAGCTCCCGGCGGCGGGACTTTATAGCCGGCCGCACCGGGTGCGCGTAAGCGAGGGAATCGCAGAAGACCGACTGGTAGAGCAAGGCGTGGTTGAACTGCGCATGCTTCTTCTCGAGTATCGCGAGCCCCGCGGGATTCCAATAGAGGGCCGCCGCGTCGTCGGCCGCCGCGGCCATGGCCTCCCCCATCGCCGCGCCGCGGGGGGCCGCGCCGAGCTTGAGGAATTGCCCCGCCGAGGTGCCGGCGGAATCGGCGTTGAAGGCGGCTTGCGCCGTGCCGGCGGCGCCGCCGAAGAGGAGAAGCAGGAGCACTAGCAGAGGCCTCATCGTTCGATCGCGAACTTCAGGACCGTGTTCGCGCCTCCTGAAGATTTGACATAGGCGAAGTAGACGCCGCTGGCCACATCCCTGCCTGCGCGGTTCTTGCCGTCCCAGACGAGGGTCCCGTCGTTGAAGTCGGTGAAGGAA
>JACRDO010000006.1 GCA_016212885.1 Elusimicrobiota bacterium
AGGCGGAGCTGGGGCAGGGGCCCGAAGTCGGGGGCGAGCGCAAGGGCCTGGTCCAACAGCGCGCCGGCGAGGACCGCGGCCACGGCCATAAGCTCCACGGAAACCGGGTTGAGCTTCATATTGAGGAAAAACGCGAGCAGGCCGCCCGATATCGCCGCGGCCTCGTCCTGGCGCCCGGGAACGCGCAGGACCCGGGCCGCCTCCAGGGCCAGGGCCGCGAGCCAGGCTCCCCTTGAAACCGTGGACCCCAGCGCGGGCTACGCCCGCAGCCCAAGAGCTATGAGCCATGAGCCGCGAGCTTGTCGTCAACGGTCCTCATGAGGTCGGGGCTAATGGCTCACCGCTCAGAGCTTCAAGAAATATGCGCGCCGTATCCAGTGTCTTCCAATACAAATCTTCGCGGCGCGCGCAGAAACGACGGCATAGAGCAGCAGGTCGATTTGATACAATGCTTTCCGCTGATGGACGCCAAGAATCTCGCCGCAATAGGCCGCGTCCTGCGAGGCTTTCCCTTTCTGCGCCTGGCATACATCTACGGCTCGGCGCTTTCCCGGGACGACTTCAGGGACGTGGATATCGCCCTGGGCCTGGCGGCGCGCTTGGAAGCGCAGTCCTCGCAGGGCTGCCGGTCTCCTCTCCCGAAGAGGGCGGCGCGCGCAAGCGCCGGGCACGATTGCGTCGGAGTGCGCGTCAAGATCGCCGCGGCCCTTGGGCGGCGCCTGGGCTGGGATTTCGATGTGAACCTGCTTGGCGAGATGCCGCTCCCGCTCCAATACCGGGTCATCGCGACAGGGAGATGCGTGCTTCGCCGCTCGGATATCGAGCGGACGCGCTATGAGGCCCGCGTCCTGAACGAGTTCCTGGATTTCAAGCCGTCGCACGACCGGCTCTTGGCCGAGTCTTTGCGCCGGGCGGCCCGCGCATGACGCTGGACCGAGAGCGGATCGCCCAGCGCATCGAATCCATCCGAAGACTGCTCCAGGACTGGGAAGAGGCTTCCCGCGTGACGACCGTCCGGAACCTGCGCGAGGATCGCAAGACCTGCCTTTTCCTCTGCTACGTGATGGAAAGCTCCATCCAGACCGCGCTGGACATGGCCAATCACCTGATCGCCAACCTGGACATGCCTCGGCCATCCAGCTACCGGGAGACCTTCGCCATCCTTGGCGCCCATGGATGGATACGGGCAAGTTTGGCCGCCAAGCTCGAGGAACTGGCCGCCTTCAGAAATATCCTGGCGCACCATTACACGGACCTGGATCACGCCAAGATGCTCCCTCACGTCAAGAAAAGCTGGAAGACCCTGCGGGAATTCGTCCGCGTCGTGGCCCGCAAGACGCTCCGCAAGGGCTGAGGAAAGCCTACCTCGCCGGCCTTCGCCTCAGTTCCAAGACCGCCGCGCCCAAGCGCCGGGACTTCGCGACAGTCCGGTTGTCTCCGAAAAAATTGGTAAAATACCCCTATGTGCAACGCCTCTCATCGCGCCTCCGTCGAGATCATCCGGGAATCCTTCCCGGATGTCATCGCCGTTTATATCTACGGATCGCGGGCTCGCGGGGAAGCCCAGGCTGATAGCGACCTCGATCTCGCCCTGCTGCTGCCAATGGAGCGGACGGCCTCCACGCTGGACGTCCTGAATGTTCAATCCCGTCTGGAACTTATCACCGGCTGTCCGGTCGAGATCTCGGTCCTGGATCCCGGCTCCCTGGTGCACGCCAAGGAGGTCGTCTGCGGCGGGAGGGTCCTGTATTCGGGCGACTCCATAGCCCGGTTGACTTTCGAGATGCAGATGCTTTCCGCCTACGCGCGCCTGTGCGAGGACAGGGCGCCGGTGCTTGCCGCCTACAGCTCGGAGGCTTCCCATGGATGACGTTCTGCTGAACAAGGCGTCCATCATCGAGCGCTGCATCCGGCGCGTGAGAGAGGAATTCGCCGGCGACGCGAAGCGCCTTGAGAACTTCACCCATCAGGACGCGATCGTGCTGAACCTGGAGCGGGCCTGCCAAGCGGCCATCGACATGGCGATGAGGGTTGTGGCTGAGCGCCATCTGGGAGCGCCTCAGAACTCCGCCCAGGCCTTCGACCTGCTGGCGCAAGCAGGACTCATCCCCGGCGGCCTAGCGGAGAAGCTTCGCGCCATGGTGGGATTCCGAAACGTGGCCGTCCATCAATACCGGTCATTGGATATGAGCATCCTTCAGCTCGTCATCGAGCGCGGGCCCGATGACCTGGCGAGCTTCTGCTCGGCGCTCGGCGCAAGAATCAAGCCCTGAGGAGGAGGCAAGGGTCTGGACATCGGACATTCCGCGTGACCTGACCCCAGGGTTTCACCTCTTCCTTTGTGGAGTCGGCCGGTTTTTGGAGCGTGCCGGCCTTACTTCACCGGCCTTCGCTTCAGCTCCGCCACCGCCGCCTTCAAGCGCTCGCTTTGCGCCGGGTCATGCTCGCGCTTGGCCGCGTTCTCCAAGGCCGCGAGCGCTTCCTCGCTTCGGCCCATGGAATCGAGCAGAAGCCCCAGGTTGAGCCAAGCAGGGACGAAATTCGCATCCGCGGACACCGCGGCCTTGTATTCCTCGACGGCCTGATCCTTCCACCCCTGGTTCGCGTAGACCACGGCCATGCTGTAGTGGGCCGAGGCGGGGTCCTCCTCGCCGATGAGGGGCAGCCTTGCCAGATAAAGGCAAGGCGCGAACAAGAGCAGGAGCCCAAAAACCTTGCCCCATTGCGAGCCACGGGCAAGGTCGTGGAAGCGCACGAGAGCGGAAGCCGCGAGCGGGATGAGCGCGGCCGCGGCCGGAAAGCGGTAGCGCGCGAGGACGTAGAACCCTGCGCACAGCCCGAAGTAGGTCAGGGCGTAGGCGTGCAGGAGCCGGCGCCTTCCAAGACTCATGAGCCCGCCCAGAAGCCCCAGCGGCGCCACAAACCCCCAGGCGAGGAGGGGAAGGGACCCAAGCCGCGTCATGCGGTCGAAGAGCGAGAGGAAGAAATTGTCCGGGGGCTCGCGATGGTTCCAGAAGAGGAGCATCTTCCGCGCGACCAGCCGCCAGGCCCGGCGCGGCCGATCCCTGAACCACTGCAAGGTCCCACGCGTCCAGTAGCCTGAGACCTCCCTCGCCGAGAGGGAGCGCCCTGTGCGCTTCTCGGCCTCCTCCTTGAAATCCTGGTACTGCATGCCAGGGCCGTAGTGGACGAAGGAGGGTGGATTATTGAGCCCGTCCGCCTCGGGGTTGTTGCCCAGATAGAGGTTCACCCCGCCGCTCGCGACCGCGAGCCCGAAGCCGCTCGCGGGGTCTACGATGCGATTGCGCAGCTGGAAGGGCAGCATCGGCAGCCACACCCCCAGGGCGAACAGCAGGAGGCAGACTGCAAGCGGCTTCGCTCCGCGAGGCTTGAGCGACCAATAGAGCCACGCGGCCGCGAACGGCGCAAAGGCCAGGGCCGTTGGCCTGAACGCGGAGGAGAGCCCCAGGCAGATCCCGGCGAAGAACGCCCCAAGCCGCGGTCTCTGAGCCGGAGCGCGTACCAAACATTCGAAAGCCGTAGGTTTGGTACGTCCCGAACCCACGCCGTCTGGACGTTCGGGACGCAAGAGCAGATAGAGCGCGCAGATGTTGAGCAGGTAGATGAAGCTCTCGCCCAGCAGGCGCGACTCGAAGAAGACCGCAGGGCCGTAGAGGGCGCCGATGACCCCGGAGATCCAGCCGGCCCTGGAGCCGAAAGATTCCGAGGCGATGCGCAAGAGCAGGACCGACGCCAAGGCGCCCAAGAGATGCTGGAGGAACACGATTGGAAGGACCCCATTTCCGATGAGCTCGCCGGCATAGGCCAGGAAGTAGGGGTAGGCTGGATTGAGGTTGAAAGCCCCCAGGCTCCTCGCAAGGAAGCCCTCGCGCTGGATCACGTCCCGCCAGGAGACGAAGACGTTGTCGTCTAAAAGGGGGGTGTTGTGCCAGAAATCGCCTTTGTAGAGCCAGAAATGGACGAGGCGGACCGCCAGGGCCAGCAGGAAGATCCAGAGCTCCGGGGCCGCGCGGCTAAGGAGCACGGCATTACCGCGCGGTCCCTGGCTTCCATCAGCGCCAGGGGCCCGGCGGGGAGCGGGGGGCTGTGTTTTCTGCTTCTTCGCCACGCGGCGTTATATTACAATACTCCGGCAAAATGCTGCGCGACATCAGGACCCTCGGGCAGGAGACCCTCGTCTACGGGCTTTCGACGGTGGTCGCGCGCCTGCTGAACTTCCTGCTCCTGCCCTTCTACACGCATTACCTCACGACGAGCGAGTACGGCGTGGTGGCCACGGTCTTCGCCTACGTCGCCTTCTTCAACGTCCTCTATCAGTACGGCATGGACCAGGCCTACATGCGCTTCGCCTCCGAGGAGGGGCGCTCCGCAGAAGACGCCTTCTCGACCGCGATGTGGTCCCTCGCCGCGACCTCCATTGCCTTCTCCCTGGCCTTGCACCTGCTGGCCGAGCCCCTCGCTTCGCTGGGCGGGGTTCCCGGCCGAGCGGACCTCGTGCGCTACGCGGCCTGGATACTCGCTTTCGACGCGCTCTCGACCGTGCCTTTCGCGGACTTGAGGCTCCAGCACCGGGCCTGGCTCTTCGCAGGAGTGAAGACCTTCAACATCGCGCTCAACCTCGCGATGAACATCTGCCTCATCGCGGGCTTGGGCCTCGGGGTTCGCGGGGTTTTCCTCGCCTCGCTGACGGCCTCGGCCGCGACCCTCGCCGTGCTCGCGCCGGTCATCTCGCTCAAGATGCGGCCCCTCTTCCTGAAGGACCTCTACAAGGAGCTCTTGCGCTTCGGCTGGCCCCTGGTTCCGGCGGGGCTCGGGTCCATGGCGGTCCAGGTCATCGACCGGCCCATCCTCCTGCGCCTGGCGGACGAATCCACGGTGGGCATCTACCAGGCCAGCTATCGCCTGGGCATCTTCATGCAGCTCATCGTCAACATGTTCGACCAGGCCTGGCGCCCGTTCTTCCTGCAGAAGGCGAAAGACCCGGACTCGGGCGCGATCTTCGGCCGGATTCTGACCTACTACGCGGCCTGCGGCTTCTGGATCGTGCTCATCCTATCTCTCTTCATCCCGGACATCGCGCGCCTATCCATCGGAGGCAGGGCGATCATCCATGAATCCTACTGGCCCGGGCTCTCCATCGTGCCCATCGTGTTGGCCGCCTACCTGCTCAACGGCATCTACGACAACTTCATGGCTTCGGTGACGCTCAGCAAGCGCACCGACGTGCTCCCCTGGGTGACTTTGCTCGGCGCGGCCGTGAAGATCCTGGGCACCTTCGCGCTGGTCCCTTATTGGAGGATGATGGGCGCGGCCTGGGCGACCTTCCTCGCCTACGGCGCCATGGCCGCGGCCCTGGGCATCATCGGCCGGCGCGTCTACCCCATCCCCTACGAGCGCGGCCGGCTCGCCCATGTGGCCCTGGCCGCTGCTGCCACGACCGCCTTCGCCTACGCGGCCTCCCTCTGCTCCTCCGCTATCCTCTGGACCGGTGCGCGCCTGGCCGCGGTCTTGGCCTTCCCGGCCCTGCTCTACTGGACGCACTTCCTGAGCGAGGACGAGCGCCGCCTTCTAGATAGGGTCAGGTCTGGACAGTAGACATTCCACGACTGTCTTCCAATAAGCAAGCGAAGATAAGGGAACTTTATCGGCCCTCGATCGTATTACTTGATATATGGCTAGACCACTGCGCCTGGAATTTCCAGGAGCCTTCTACCATGTGTTCGCGCGAGGCAATGAGAAGCGCACTATCTTCGCAGATGCGGAAGATTTCTCCTTCTTCCTGCAGCTCTTAAGTCTTGCTCATCAGAGGTTCGGGTTCATTCTCCACGCCTATGTCCTGATGCCGAACCATTATCACCTTCTACTCAAGACTCCGCAGGCGGCTCTTTCCAGAGGCATTCACCTTATCAATGGGCTCTACGGACAACACTTCAACCAACGACACGAACGGGTGGGACACATCTTCCAAGGCCGATTCAAGGCGCTCTTGGTCGATTCAAACGCATACTGGATGACCTTGAGCCGATATATCCATCAGAATCCGGTGCGAACGGGATTGGCGTCCCAGCCCTGGGAGTATCCTTGGAGCAGTTGCCCTCATTTTCTCGGGATAAGGCCAGCCCCTGAATGGCTTGATATCAACACTACGATGAGAGTATTTGGAACCGAACCGACAAAGAGCCGGGAAGCTTTCGCGCAATTCACTGCGGCGAGAGCCACAGATGACCCATGGGGTAACGCTGTCGGGCAGACATATTGGGGCAGCAAGGAGTTCGTATTGAAGATGAAGAAGGTCACGGCCTCACAATTGGGGGAGGAACATTCCCGAGCGAGGCTCCTCCGACTACGACCCGAAGAGCCTGCCATCCTGCAGGCGGTGGCTAGTGTCTTTGACAAGTCCGACCCCGTCATTCCCTGGCGCAGAGGTTCTTTTTCCGGAAAGGTTGCTGCTCTGCTGCTTCACGAGAGGGCAGGTCTGCGGCTTGCAGAAATCGGCGCACGCTTTGGACTGCGTAAGCATGCCGTCAACAAAGCGATAACCCGATTCAAGGAGACGTTGCGCGATGATGCGAACTTGAGGAACCGTGTTGATGAAGTCTACCGGCTCCTGGAGGAACTGGAAATGTCTACTGTCCAGACCTGACCCCAGGAACCCCGGCGGCTTGCGCGCGGCGCATCACATCAGCCAGGTCCCGCTCGTAAGCGGGGTCCTGGAGGTGGAGGTGCGCGTCGAGCATGCGGCCCGTTAGAATCCCGCGCCCTTTAGGACGTCCAGGACGCGCTTCTCGTCGCTCTCCGAGAAGCCCAAGCCGCGGCGGCGGAGCTCCAGGCGCAGGGCAGCTGCCAGTTCGCGCTTCTGGGGCCGCGTCAGGGAACCGCGCATCTGGGCCTCGGTCCAAAGGACAAGGGAGTCGGGGGCCGAGCCGCGCTCTAGGGCGCTCAGAGCCTCCTCCAGGCGGGCGAGAGCGGCCTGCTTGTCCGGCTCCGGGAACTCGACGAAGCCGCCCTCCGCGTCGAGCTTCACAAATTCGCCTTCCCGCAGAGCGATGCGGCGCGCGCCGGCCAGGTCCCGGACATCGGCGCCCGCGGCCTTGCGCGGCGCTGCGAAGAGCGGCTCCTCCAGGCGAAGGCCCGCGCTCTCGGTCCACTCGGCCTGCGGCAGCTCCAGGGCCGGGACCCCGGCTGCCGCGGCGAGCATCGCGGACTGGGGCCCGCCCTGGGTGACCAGCAGGGCTTTGGCCCGACGCAGGGCCTTCTCGTCGGCCCCGGCCGCGTAGGGCGTCGCGTAGATCCTGTCACCGAGCATGGCCTGGGCCCGGCCGTAGGTGACGCGGCCCGAGACCGCGGGGCCGGGCCTGAGGGTCCGCCCGAAGAAGACGGCTGAAGACGCGGACGCAGACGCCTTCTTCCACGCGGGTCTAGGGGCCCCGTCCTCAGGGGCCGGCCTCAAGAGCCCGGCCTCGTCCATGGCTTCGAGCGCTTCGCCCATCGCGAAGGCTTTCGGCTTCGCGCGGCGCGAGAGCAGGTCGAAGAGCAAAGCTCCTCGCTCCGGCCCGTCTCGAAGGCTGTAGAGGACCACCCAGCGGTCTTGGTCAAGCCGCCACTGCCCGCGCTCAGCTAAACGGGAACCGACCTTCCCGATGGGCCGGATGTCGCAGGCCAGAGGCTCGAGCCTGAGGAGAGTCTTCGCCTCGGGCTTGGGGGCCGAGACGGCCGCGGCGAGCCTTGCGAGCGGGTCATAGCCGCGCTCGCGCGCCAATCTCCCGTTCTCAAGGCGCAGCTCTGCGCGGGCGAGCGCCGCGTCGATGGGCCCGTTGAAGTGCAGCTCGATGGTGCGCTTCCCGACGGGAACCGGGGGGAACTCCTGGAGATGGAGCGCGGCGAGGGTCCTGCTCATCCGCAGCCTCAGGCCCTCCCTCTCGCCTTCGCGGCTCCGGTAGTCCTGCGCGCCGCGCGCGAAAGCCTTGGCCTCCGAAGGCAGGCTCATCTCGCCCTCGGCCACGAGGTTGCGGGCCAAGGCGTCGAGCCGGGCCGCATTCTCCGCCTGGGAGACGGAGCCCTCCAGGAAAGCCGGCAGGCGCCCGGTGAGCGAGCGGGCGGCAGCTGCGGCGCGCGCCGCGAAGACGAAGCTCTCCGCCATCCCTTCGGCGTCCAGGCGCGAGCGGGTCCCATCCACGGTCGCGAGGAGCTCGCCGCTCTCCACGCTCACGGCGAAGCCCGCATCGAAGAGCGCCTTGCTCAGCAGGTAGAGGCGGCCCTGCTCGGCAGCTGAGCCGCCCTCCTCGCGATAGAAGAGGCGCACCGAGCCGCCGGCTCGCGCCGCGGCCGGATAAGCGTAGAGGCTCGCGCCCGGCAAGCGCAGCCAGATTCGGCGCTTTCCGAAGACGACGGAGGCGTCTTTAGGCCGGGGTTTGCCGGAGAATACTGCGAGGGCGGCGCGCAAGACGTTCTCCTCTCGCGCAGTCCTCGCGACGCTCAGGCCCGGCGCGAGGGCCGCGCGGCTAAGGAGCACGGCTTCACCGCGCGGTCCCTGGCTTCCAGTAGCGCCAGGGGCCGCGCGGCTAAGGAGCACGGCTTCACCGCGCGGTCCCTGGCTTCCAGTAGCGCCAGGGGCCGCGCGAAGAGGGACGGAGTCGGAAGCGGAGATGTTCGAGACATCCAGGGCCGGCAGCTCCAGTTCGGAGCCCTCCGGGCCGCGCAGCGCCAGCAGGACGTTGGCGGGGATCGCGCCCTTGGGGCCCGGGGCTTCCAGCGCGCGCTGCTGTATGAGCTGAGCCAGCCGATGGAGCGAGTCCTTCTGCAGGGAGTAGACAAGCCCGAGGGCCTCTTGCGGAAGCTCGTCCGCGTCCGGGGAGCTTCCGACAAGCTTCAAGAGGGCGCTTGCGCTTTCTTCCACCGCGGCGGCGGCCGACAGGTCTCCGGAGACGGCCTCGTAGTCCTTGGCCATTGAACGCAGGCCGGCCAGGGCCGAGCGGGCCGCTCCGACGGTGGGCCGACCCGCGCTGTCGGCCAAGCGCCAGAGCAAGGCATCGGCTGAGTCGAGCAGGCGGTCTAAGGAGGTGAAATAACCCGTCACCTCGGGCGGGGCGTCCGGCCCGCGGCGCAGGGTAACGGTCGGCGCGGCCGAAGCGAGCGAGACGAGCAGAGCCGCTGGAAGGAATATCGCCAATTTAAGGATTGAGCGGGTAGAGCGAGTAGCCGAGCTTGTAGGGGTCGTCCTTCAGGGCCCGCTCGGGCGCGGCCGCCAGTTCGCGAGGCGGCAAAGCCCGGAGGGACTCCAGCACCCGCGGGGAGGCGTCCACTGTGAACGTTGGCTCAGCCGCGCCCGTCAGTATCCCCAGGCTCCGGAGGATGCGCACGACGAGCAGGCGCAGGCGCTCGGCGAGCCCCGAGGCTCGGGCCGCCAGCCATTTCCGGGAGGCGAGCCGGAAGCTCGCGAGCACCGAACGGCCTTGGGCCCGCTCGGCGCGGTAGAAAGCGGCCGGGCCGCCTTGCGGCGCCAGCCTGAAAGCGGAATGGAGCGGAGCCTCCGCGGCGAGCGGCTCCCATGCAATGACGGCTTTCGCTTCGCTCAGGCTGAAGGACTCGGCGAGGATCACCGGGACCGCGGGCACATCCGAAGCCAGCTCAACGGGCAGCTTGACCTTCACCAGCAGTCTCGCACCCTCCTTTCCCGGGATGGCCTCGACCACGGACTTCGGCGCCTTGAGCTTCTGCCCATGCGCCCCTGCGCCGCGCGCCTGCAGGCGGTCCACGACGGACCCGAACTCCCCGAGGTTCGCGATATAAGGCTCCCCGCCCCTGCTCAGCAGGGAGCTCCAGCCGGACATGGCCTTGGTGTAGCGGGAGGTCTCCTTCCTCGAACCGGAAGCCGCGGATTCCAGGGCGCGGTCAGCCAGGAACGGGACCGCCTTCGGAGCCTTGGCGGACGCCTCGCTGAAAAGCCTGGAGACCGTCTCCTTGGACTTGCCGCCGGGCAGCTCCCGCGCCACTCCCATCGCGTGCTGGTAAAGGCGCGGGGCGTCGGCCGCGGAGGCGGAAGCGGCCAGGGTGCGGACCTTCTCGAGCGCCTTCTCCGGGCCCAGGACCTTGGGGTCCGGGAGGTTCAGGGGCTCCGCTAGATCCTTTTTCTGTTCGGAGGCGCCCTTCTCAGGAGCGTTCCTGCCTGAGGAGCGCGAGCGCGATTGGTCGAAGAGGCTGTTCAGAACGCCCTCGACCCGGCCCCTCTCGCCGGTCTTCTGCTCCTGAGCCTTGGCTTTCTCCAAATCTTTAAGCCCGGCTGCAAGGCCGCCCCCAGCGCCGGGCCCATCTTGAGATGGGGGGGGCGTGCGCCGGTTCATGTCGGCCGGCCCTGGATTGGGAAGGGCCTGCTGACTCGCGGCGTTCGCGCCGGTCTGTACGGAGGGCTGGATCGCCGCGGGCGCGAGCTTCTGGGTCTTCGATGGCTGGACCAAAGTCTGATTCCGGACTCCTACTTTTCCGGTCACGTCCGCCGCGCCCGAGGGGCGGAGCTGTTGAGCGGGCGAGGCCTGGAAATTCCCGGATTTCACGACCGGGACTTCCGCGCTGGGACGGAGCTTGGGCTGGACCGTCTGAGGATTCGACACCCCGGGCAATACGCTTCCGGTCAGGTTCATGTCGGCGGGGTTCTGCAGGTTGATGTTCGGATTCGCGGACCCGGAGAGCGAGCCCGCGGCGGACCCGGCGCCTGAGCCCGGGGCCTGCACCGGAGCCACCTCGACCTTCGTCTGAGCGAGCGCCGGAGCAATCCCTACAAGGAGGGCCGCCAAGCCAAAAAGCGATGCGCAGAGATTCATAGGCCGTTCGACTTAGAGCACCTAACAAAACCTAGGTGTGGGCCTGGCCGGCTTCGTCGTCGCTCCTCGCTCAGATAGCTTAAGCTATCCTCGCTCGTCCCAAACAACCGGACGGCGTAGCTTTGGGACGTCCCGAACCTACGCATTCTGGATGTTCGGGACGTCGCTCCTTGAATCCGGCTCAGGCTAGGGCCTCCCAGGCTCCACATAGGTTTTGTTAGGCGCTCTTATAGTATATCGCGCGGGTCCGGTCCTTGTCCAGGGCCGCGCAGGCCCCGGCGGGATGGGCCGCAGGACCCGGCATTCCGGCATAGGCCTTTCGGCCCCTTTTAGATGGGCCCTCTGACTCCCGACGTGGGGGCCATTTGCATCATGCGCGATCCGACGAGTTCGGCTATCCTTCAGATGTGAGGTGGGGAGAGTACCCATATGGCACAGAACACAACGGTGAATAACCCCGTCGAGAAGGCGACGAAGCCGAGCGAGCGTCCCGCCGCCACCCTCCTGCGTTCTTGGGGGAAGCGGATGTCGGACGGCAAGGCGACCGTCATTCCGATATACGTGGGTGGCGCCTGGACTGTGGCCGTCCCCCGCGGAAATAAACGGGTTCTTTCACTCAGCGTCTCGCCCGGCAAGAAGAACTGAGCCTGCGCGAGAGCTACGGGCTTATCCGCCCCGGATGAAGACCGGGCGGGAAGCCCGTCTTATTTTTTGATTTAATCTAGCCGGCCCAGCTATGGACAAGGACCAGCCCAAGGAAGCGCCCGAGCCGGAGCTTGAGAAGCTCCTCATCTCCCCCGGCGAGCTGCGCGAGCGCTTGGAAGCCGCGCAGGCCAAGCTCGAGCTGCTGGATGTGCGCAGCGAGCCCGAGCACCGGCTCCTCCACATCGAAGGGTCGCGGCTTGCGACGCGCAAGCTGGTCGACGAGCTCTTCTCATCCTGGCCCAAGGATACCCCTATCGTGCTCTACGACCACTTCGGCCCCCGCGGCTTAGACGCCGTCCGCGTGCTGTCGATGGCGCACGGCTTCAGCGCGGTGCGCGCCCTGCGCGGCGGCATCGACGCCTGGTCAAAAGAGGTGGATCCTCTCGTCCCCCGCTATCCATGAGCGCCGAAATGAAGCTGTCCGCGATGCTGAGCGGGAACTGGCTCTCCTGCCGGTTCACACTCGAGGAGCCCCTGCACGAAGGCGGAGGGGTGTATTTCGGCTCAGCTGACCAGGCCGAAGGCTCGCCTCTGGCCGAGGCCCTCTTCAGGCTGCCGGGGGTCGTCGCGGTGAAGATCGCGGGGAACTCCGCCACGGTGACGCGGGACCACGACGAGGACTGGCCGGCCATGGCCCGGAAGGTCGCCAAGGCCCTGGCCGAGCATCGCGCCTGCGGCCGAGCCGCGCTCGCGAAGGGCATCTCCTCCAACATCCCGCCGGCGGAGGATATCCGCAGGCGGGCCGCGAAGGTCATCGAGGAGAAGATCAATCCGGCCCTCGGCTCCCATGGGGGCAGCGTGGAGCTCGTGGACGTGAGGGAGGCCAGCGTCTTCGTGCGCATGGCGGGCGGCTGTCAAGGCTGCGCCGGAGCCCGGGCCACCTTGCGCAACGGGGTCGAGCGCGCCCTGCGCGAAGAGATCCCGCAGCTCGACGACGTGGCGGACGTCACGGACCACGCCTCGGGCAGCGCTCCCTACCAGCGCTGAAGATGGCTTGGTCCCTGCCTGGAAACCCGTTCATCCCCGAGGTCAGCGTCGAGGAGCTCAATGCGAAGCTCGACGCGAGGCAGACCTTCACGCTCCTGGACGTCCGCGAGCCGTGCGAGCACGCGCGCTCCAGCCTGCCTGGGTCAAAGCTCATCCCGCTCGCAGAACTGCCCGGACGCTTCGGGGAGCTCCGCCCCTTAGACGAGATCGTCGTCTTCTGCCGCTCGGGCCGCCGCTCCGCCGAGGCCGTGAAGATCCTCAAGGGGAAGGGCTTTGCGAAGAGCTTCAACCTGGCCGGAGGCATCCTGGCCTGGGCTCAGCGCATCGACCCCTCCATGCAGGTCTAGTGGAGACAGCCTTTTTCAGCGCGGCCTTCGCTCTTTACGCGGCATCCACCGGCCTCGCGCTGGCCTACGTCTTTTCGCGTAGAGAGCGCATCACGCTGTGGATGTGGCATCTGCTCGGCTTCGCGCTCGCCTTCCATATGGCCGGCTTCGGCTTGCGGACGGCCGCCTTCTGGCGCGCGAGCGAGCATCGCTATCTCCTCCCCATCCATACCTGGTTCGGGGCACTATCTGCGATCGCGTTCTTCAACGCGCTCATCTTCTGGCTGGTGGAAGGGCTTGCCCGCTTGAAGATCCTGGGAGCCTTCGTCCTGCCCTGGACCCTCATATGCGCGGGCGCCGCGCTCGCTTTCGCGGACCCGGCGGTCGCGGCCCTTGCGCCGGATCTGCGCAGCTCCCTCTTGAACGCCCACCCGCTCCTGCTGATGCTTTCCTACACGGCCTTTGCCAACGCCTTCGGCGTCTCCTTGGCCCTTCTCATCCAGGAGCGGCAGATCAAGTCGCGCAAGCCGACGGAGATATGCTACCGCCTGCCGGCCATCGAGGACCTCGACCGCCTTCAGAGCCGCATCATCGCGGCCGCCTTCCTCGCGCTGAGCGCCGGTATCGCCCTCGGGGTCTTATGGACCTTCCGCGTCAAAGGGAAGCCGTGGGGCGCGGACGCGAAGGTGCTCGCGGCCTGGACGACCTGGGTCCTCTACGCGGCTTTTCTTGCGGGGCGGCGCTTCGCGGGCCTGCGCGGGCGACGGGCGGCCCAAGCCTCGATGCTCGCCTTCGCCTCGCTGGTCTTCACGCTTGTGGCGGGGAACAGCCTCTCAGAGCTGCACGCGTTCCTGTCGAACGGGAAGTAGCCGAGCGGGAGGAAAACGGCCTCGCTCAGCCGATCGGCACGTTCTGCCCGACCGAGATGAACGCGGACCGGATGAGCAAATACTTCACCGTGTTGTAGAGGTAGGAGCGGTCGTGTATCTGGATCGACACGGCGCCGGTCGCCCAAGAGGCGTTGCGGATGTTCTCCTTCGGCAGCCATTCGTAGACCCGCTGGCCGTTGCCGATCCATTCGGACCAGACCACGGCATCGGACCAGGGGACTTTGGACGGGTCGGCCTGCCGATCTCCGGGAACGGCTTTGGGAGCTCCATGAAGGGACCTCCTGCGAAATCTGGGGTGGCCAACGGGGTTCGAACCCGCAACCTCCTGGGCCACAGCCAGGCGCTCTGCCTATTGAGCTATGGCCACCGCTTATGCGAGATTTTAGCCATTCCCGTCGGCGATGGCAAGGACTTCAAGGCTGGAATGTGATATCATATTTAAGATCATGGGCTTTTCCAAGAAGGAGGCTCCGAACTGCGATTTCTGCGCGCATCGGAAGAACTGCCTCTACGCCCTCATCGACAAGCCTTCGCAGAAGGAATGGCGGGAGATGCGCATCGCCAACCGCTTCCGCCCAGGCGAGGTGATCTTCTACGAAGGCGAGCAGCCCACGAGCGTCTACGTCTGCTGCACGGGCAAGGTCAAGGTCTACAAATCGAGCCGCAGCGGCCAGCAGCTCCTGTTCCGCTTCGAGAGCCCGGGGGACCTGGTCGGCCACATCTCCCTGCTCGCCAACTGGCCCTACGCCGACAACGCGGAGGCCATGGAGGAGTCCGTCGTCTCCATGGTCGGCGAGGAGACCTTCCGGCGCTTCCTGCTCAAGCACCCGCAGGCCGCCGTCGCCATTCTCCGCGAGGTCTCCAAAGACGTGCGCCGCGGGGAGGCCCGCGCCCGCGACATCGCATTCAAGCCGGCCCGCGCCCGCCTGGCCGGGACCCTGGTGCGCCACATCCCCGCGCCCCCGCCCAAGAACCCCGTCATAACCGCGCTCAAGCGCAAGGACCTCGCCGAGATGTCCGGCCTCACCATCGAGACGACGGTGAGGCTGCTCAAGGACTTCGAGACCAAGGGCTACATCCGGCGCGAGGGCAAGGACATCGCCCTCGTCAACTTCGAGAAGCTCCGCAGCCTGGCCGGCCAGGACTAGCTCCGCCGGATGGAATCCGGCGTATTTTGGAAACATGACGGTGATGCTGAAGCGCGACGGGATGCCAGATCCTGACGGAATGTTTCCAAAAGAGCGCTCGCCGCGCTTCGCGCGGCTCGGCGGCTAGCCGGCCAAGAACTTCAGCCAGACCTTCCGCGGCCGCGGGCCGTCGAATTCGGCGAAATAGATCCCTTGCCAGGTTCCCAGCTTGAGGCGGCCGTCCTCGACTATGACCGCAAGGGAGGGGGAGAACAGCGAGGATTTGATGTGCGCGTCCGAATTGCCTTCGGCGTGCGAGAAGCCCGCATCCTCGGGGATGAGGCTGGAGGTGAAAGAAAGGATGTCGCGGGCGACGGAGGGGTCCGCGTTCTCGTTGATGGTCACGCCGGCCGTCGTGTGCGGGACGAAGAGGGTCAGTATCCCGGAGCGGGCCTTCGCTTCCCGGAGAAAGGCCTGCGCCTCGCGCGTGATGTCGAGCAGCTGTGTCCGCCTCTCGGTCTTGACCTCGAATTCCTTGAACATCCGGGCGGAGCCGGGCTCCGCAGTGAGGATTGTCCTACTTCCTGACGCTCTTTTGAAGCGCTTCGTAGGTTTGGAGGACCCTGGCCGGATAGCTCAGCAGTGAGCCGTTCCTGATCTGGAGGGTGTATTCCAGATCTTCAACGATGCGATTGCCGGAGGGGATGGGGCCCGAAACGGCGATCACGATGCCTTGCTGCTCGAGCACCAGGCCTTCCGCGGCGAAGATGGGGACTCCGGAATCCCTGGAAAGACGCTCCATGCACGGCCTCAGCATGGCCAAGGCCTCCGGGAGCGCGGGCCGCATGAGGAAATGCGCGTCCAGCCTGGAGCACTCCTGCGAGGCCATGAAGGCATCCCGAGGCGCCTGGATCTGAGAGCCTTCCTCGCCCTTGCGAAGCGGCTCCCGCGCCTTGAGCGCCGTGAAGTCGATGGATGAGAACGCCCGGCCGACCGCGGTCTCGAAGGCGGCGGCAGCGGCCTTGTCCGCCTCTATCGTTGCGCCGGAGCAGAGCAAAGGGGCAAAGAAAAAGAACGCCGCGATCGCCGCAGCGCTCTTGCGGGCCTTCGTCCCAAACTTCCAAACGACGTGGGTTTGGGACGCACCAAACCAACGTATTTCCGTATCGAACTTTCCAGACGACTTAGGTTCGATACGTCCAAACCTACGCCGTTTGGAAGGTTTGGACGATGTTTGGTACGTCGTCATTCTCCACCTCCGGCAGGTCATCTGAGTTCTATATCTATTATACGGCGGGATGCGCAAAACGCCTACGCCGGCGGTCAACAAACGGGGATGATTCCGGTCATTGATCCAGGTCAACGCCCTCAGCGAGTGTAGCCGCCCATCGGCAGGAGCTCGCGGATCATGCTTTCGATGGACTTCAGATCCACGGGCTTGTGCATGAACCGGAGGCGGGGCGAGTCCTGGATGCCGGCGGCGATCGGCGCGTCGATGCTGCCGCTGAGGATGATGATGGGGATCTTGGAGGTGCCGGGGTACTCCTGGATCTGCTTGAGGGCGGTGGAGCCGTAGAGGCCGGGCATCACGATGTCCATGATGATGAGGTGGGGCCGGTGCTTCTCCGCCAAGGCGAAGGCCTGGGCGCCGTCCGTGGCCTCCAGGACCCGGTGCCCGCGCATCTCCAAAAATTCCTTGAGCATCCCGCGGAGCTCGTCGTTGTCGTCCGCAATAAGAATCTGCGCGATCATGGCAGCCCTCCCGCGTCTGGCAGACAGGGGGTATTCTAGTATTCTTTCGCGCGGAGAATTCAGTCGCTGAAGTAGGTGCCGAAGAAGAGCACGTACTTGCCGGTGCTCTTGCCCTGGGCCGCACTCTGCAGGTTGAGCCCCAAGCGCGAGCGGGCATCCACGGTCCTTACGACGTTCCCCGTGTAGGGCGCCTCGCGGATGAGGCCGTTGCCGAGGTAGATGACGACGTGGCTGACCTTTCCCGGATTCTTTCGGTGAGCCGAGAAGATGAGGTCCCCGGGCTTGAGGTCCCTGGGGTCCACCGGCCTGGAATGATTCCTCTGCTCGTGCGCGGTCCTGGGGACCCGGTTCCCCATCCCGATGTAGGAGAAGCCGAGCTGGACCAGGCCTGAGCAATCCACGCCCCGCGCAGACCGGCCGCCCCAGACATAAGGGACGCCTTCGAGCTTCTGGGTCTCTCTCAAAAATGCGGTCCGATAGGGATTCTTCCCAGCCGCGGCGGGATGCACCCGGACCTGGCGGAAGCTCTCGGCCAGAGCCCGGTCTTGCCCCAGGCTCTCGCGCCGCACCCAGCCCGAGTAGTTCTGCGACGGCAGGTTGACGCGGGCCCAGCCGTCGTTCCGTATCTCGGTGACCTCGACAGCCTCTCCTTTGTTGAGCTGGGTGCCGCGCCAGAGGGTCTTGCCGTCGACCTCCGCCTTGTCCTCGTCTTTGCCCTCAGGCACGGGCTCCGCGATCTCGGAGAAGACATCCACGGTGTCGCTCGACGCCCAGAGCTGCAGGGTGGTGCTGGAGCCCGCCGGAACGGCCACGGGGTCCTGGTTTGCGAGAGCGGGCCCGGCGGTCCCCTTGCCGTCGAAATCCGGAGCTTGGCTCGGCAGGGCGGGCCCGGCGGCGTCCTTGGCGCTGGAATCGGCAGGGACCTGGGCGGATGAGTAGGAAGCGAGAGTCCCGAGAAGGATCAGAGCGGCGAGATCGGTTGTTATTCGGTTCATCGCACCACCTCCGGCACGGATCACGAGCCCGTCGCTATAGTGTAGGCCTATTTCCTGCCGCGGGTCAGGGCCCATGGGCCCACTCTTTTTAGGCCGGAGGACCTAATCAGACCGACGACTCATGCTATCCCGCAGCAACTCCGGGATCACCCTGCGGAGTAATACGAGCGAGGGTCGGAAAAGTTCCACAGAAAGGCATCGGCTTGGCCAGCCGCGACACAGCTGGTCCCTAAAACTCCGCGGACCTCGGCGCCCTCGGATAGGGGATGACGTCGCGGATGTTGGACATGCCAGTGACGAACTGCATCGTGCGCTCCAGCCCCAGCCCGAAGCCCGCGTGCGGCACCGTGCCGTAGCGCCGCAGGTCCAGGTACCACCAGTAGTCCTCCGGCTTCATGCCCATCTTCCGGATGCGGGCCTCCAGCACCTCCAGGCGCTCCTCGCGCTGGCTTCCGCCGATGATCTCGCCGATCTTCGGGACCAGGACGTCCATGGCGGCCACGGTGGGCTCGCCGCCGTGCTCGGCGGCGTCGTCGTTTAGGCGCATGTAGAACGCCTTGATCTTGGCCGGGTAGTTCATGAGGATGACCGGCTTCTTGAACTTCTCCTCGCTCAGGTAGCGCTCGTGCTCGCTCTGGAGGTCCGTTCCCCAGGAGACCGGGAACTCCCAGGCCCTGCCGGACTTCCGGAGGATGTCCACGGCCTCGGTGTAGCTGATGCGCACGAACTCGCTCTCCACGATGTGCTTGAGCGTGCCCGGCAGGGTCTTGTCGTAGCGCTCGCTCAGGAAGGCCGCGTCCTTGGGGCAGCGCTCGAGCACGGCCGAGAAGAGGTGCTTGATGAACGCCTCGGCCAGGTCCGCGTCGTCGTCGAGGTCGTTGAAGGCCATCTCGGGCTCGACCATCCAGAACTCGGCCAGATGGCGCGGGGTGTTCGAGTTCTCGGCCCGGAAGGTCGGGCCGAAGGTGTAGATCTTGTCCAGGGCGCAGGCGTAGGTCTCGCCCTCGAGCTGGCCCGAGACGCTCAGGAAGGTCGGCCGGCTGAAGAAGTCCTGGCCGTAGTCGATCTTCCCTTCGGGCGTGCGGGGAGGCTTAAGGGGGTCGAGCGTGCTCACCCGGAACATCTGGCCCGCGCCCTCGCAGTCGCTGGCCGTCACGATCGGCGTGTGCACGTAGAGGAACCCGCGCTTCTGGTAGAACTCGTGGATGGCGGAGCAGACCGCGTTGCGCAAGCGCGCGACCGCGCCGAAGGTGTTGGTGCGCGGACGCAGGTGCGCGACGGTCCGCAGGAACTCGAGGGTGTGCTTCTTCGGCTGGATCGGATAGCTTTCCGCGTCGGCCTTGCCGAGCAGGACGACCTCGCTCGCCTTGAGCTCCACCGCCTGCCCCTTGCCCGGGCTTTCGACCAGCTCTCCCCGGATGAGGACGGAACAGCCCGCGCTCAGCCGCACCACCTCGCTCTCGTAGTTGGGAAGCTTCCCCTCGGCCAGAACCTGGATGCTGTCCAGGCAGGAGCCGTCGTTTAACGTGATGAAGCTGAAGGCGCCCTTGCTGCAGCGCAGGGTGCGCACCCAGCCGGCCAGGGCCAGCTTCTCTCCAGGCTTGGCGGATAGGGCTTCGGCGACCGGAGTCCGCTTTGGAAAAGACATGGGGGATTAAAGGGTGAACAGCCGGTCCCCGGCGTCGCCCAGGCCCGGGACGATGTAGCCGATGTTGTTGAGGACGGGGTCCACGGCCGCGGTCAGTATCTGGACGTCGGGGTGCTCGCGGTGGACCCGGCGGATGCCGGTCCGCGTCGCGAGGATGGTGAGGAGCCGGATGTCCTTCGCGCCGTCCGTCTTGAGGATGCGCACGGCCTCGGCCGCGGAGCCGCCCGTGGCGAGCATGGGGTCGAGCAGGAGCACGAAACTCTTCTCGATCGCGGCCGGCAGGCGGACGTAATAGCGCACGGGGTTGAGCGTCTCCTCGTTGCGGTAGAGGCCGATGTGGCCGACGCGCGCCTCCGGGAGGAGGCGCTGGAGCCCCGGCATCATGCCGAGCCCGGCCCGGAGGATGGCCACGAGCGCGATAGGCTGGCCCAGGTTGCGCACGCTCGCGGCCTTGAGCGGGGTCGTGACCTGCCCCGGCTGGGTCTTGATCCCGTTCAAAACTTCCAGGCCGATGATGAGGCCCGCGCTCTCCATCAGGTCCCGGAAGCGCGGCGGCGGGGTGCTCTTGTCGCGCAGGCCGCCGAGGATTTGCTGGAGAACGGGGTGGTCGCAGACGATGAGCTTGCTCACTTGATCACCTTCAAGATGGTCTTGCGCGGCTTAGGTCTAGCCCGGCCGATCCCCACGGCTTCCTCGGCCATCCTCAGCCCTTCCCGGAGCCTCTGCGCGTCCGAGGCGTAGACCTCGGCGATGACGTCTGCGCGGCGCAAGGAATCCCCGAGCTTGCGGCGCAGGATGAAGCCCGCGCTGAAATCTATCGCGTCCTCCTGGCGGTCGCGCCCGGCGCCGAGGGCCACGGCCGCGCGGCCGATGAGCTTCGCGTCAAGCCGCACGAGATGCCCTTCGGACCTCGCCTTCAGCTCCTGCCTGAGCTTCGGACGCGGCAGGAACTTCTCGGGGTCGTCTGCGACGCGCGCATCCCCGCCCTGCGCCTTCACCATGTCTTTGAAGCGCGCGAGCGGCTTGCCGGTGCGGATTAAGGCCTTGAGCTTCTCCGCGCCCTTGCGCCAATCCCTCTCCAGGCGCCCCAGGACCAGCATCCAGCCACCGAGGGTGAAGAGGACCTCCGCGTAGTCCGAGGCGGCGAAGTCGCCTTGAAGGATGGAAACCGCCTGCCGGATCTCGAGCGCGTTGCCGACCGCGAGCCCCAGAGGCTGCTCCATGTCCGTCATGACGGCCACGCAATTCAAGCCGGCCCCGCAGGCTGTGCGCACCAGGTCGCTCGCCAGGCCTTCGGCCTGCTCGGGGTCCTTGAAGAAGGCCCCGGAGCCGCATTTGACGTCCATGATGAGGCCGTTGAGGTCTTCGGCGAGCTTCTTCGACAGGATGCTCGCCACGATGAGGGGGCGGGACTCGACGGTGGCCGTCGCGTCGCGCAAAGAGTAGAGCTTCCCGTCCGCCGGAGCGAGGTCCCAGCTCTGCCCGAACATGCAGACCCCGATCCTCTTGACCTGCCTCTCCACGGCCGGGATCGGGATGCGCACCTTGAATCCCGGGATCGCCTCCAGCTTGTCCAGTGTCCCGCCCGTGTGGCCGAGCCCGCGTCCGGACATCATCGGGACCGCGAGGCCCGCGGCCGCGAGCAGGGGGGCCAGGGGTATCGAGATGCCGTCGCCCACGCCTCCGGTCGAGTGCTTGTCCACCTTCGGAGCGCGCAGGGCCGAGAGCTTGAGCGTCTTTCCGGAGCGGGCCATGGCCCGGGTGAGGGCCACGGTCTCGCCGCGGGTCATGCCCTTGAGCCAAGCGGCCATCAGCCAGGCGGAGAGCTGGTAGTCCGGGACCTCGGAGAGGGCGGCGGAGCGCACGATGAAGGCGATCTCCTCCGGGGCGTGCTCGAAGCCGTCGCGCTTCTTCGCGATCATGTCCAGCATCCTCATAGTTTTCCCTCAGGGCGTCTTTTGGAGCCGATCGAGCATGGCCTCGAGGAAGCGGCGGATGGTCGCGGCCATCCGCTCGCCGAGGGCCAGCACGTCGCCGTGCTCGATGTTCTCCTTGGCGAGCCCGGCCGCCATGTTCGAGATCCAGCCGAAAGCGAGTATCCTGAGCCCGATCTGGCGGGCGACGATGGCTTCGGGGACCACGGACATCCCGACCACGTGCCCGCCGAGCTTCGCGAAAGCCCGGATCTCGGAGGGGGTCTCATAGGAGGGCCCGGCCACCGCGGTGTAGACGCCCTCCCACGCCGGGATCTTGAGCTTCCTGCAGAGCGCCAGAGCCGTCTTGCGCAGGGCCGGGGTGTAGGCGCCTGCGAGGTCCGGGAACATCTCCCCGAACTCCTTGGTATGGAAGCCCTTCAGGGGGTTGGCTCCCATGAAGTTCATGTGGTCGTTGATGAAGACGAGGTGGCCCGGCTTGATGCGCGGCCGCAAAGATCCCACCGCGGCGCTCAGGATCAGGGTCTTGACCCCGAGCTCGCGCAGGACGCGCACCGGCAGGGTGATCGCGTCGAGCGGATGCCCTTCATAGTAATGGAAGCGGCCCTGCATGATCGCCGCGCCGAGCGGGCCCCTTTCTCCCACGACCAGGCGTCCGGCGTGCCCGCTCACGGTCGGCTCGGGGAAGCCGGGGATGTCCGCGTAGGAGACGGCGGCCGCGTTCTCCAGCAGCGGGACCGCGCCGGAGAGCCCGCTGCCGAGGATGATGCCGATCTCAGGAACCTTGCCGGCGAGCCGGGGCTTTAGGAAGGCCGCTGCCTCGTTGACCCTGTTTAGGTAATTGATCTTGTCAGTGGTATTCATTCTCAACGATACATATGTCTTCTCTCAGGCTCCGATATTTAATTTATGCCGACTCCATATCACGGGGAACATGAGGAGAACAAACAACCCAAAGCATCATCATAGTGAAGAGTTAAACTTTTAAGTAAAAACAGGGTTGAGCAATAATATAGTGTGGCCAACACAATACATTTCCACCAACCTAATTGGAGATTTAAGCGTTTTTTAACAAAACCGACAAGTATAATATAAACAAAATAGTAACCCATCCACACTTCTCCCATAAATAAAGCATGCCTAACCGCCGCCCAGTAAAGAAGAGCAATAACCGGCATGTAACAAGCAATGATAATAATGAAAAACTTGCGCCAGACCAGAACCCGGTCTTTGTTAAAACGAGTGAACAAAGTCATAACATACGGAAAGACCATTATGACAAT
>JACRDO010000071.1 GCA_016212885.1 Elusimicrobiota bacterium
GCCCTCTGCGGGAGAGGAGAACAGCCGCCCTCCGAGGACTGCGGCCCCAGGGCCGCCGCCCTCTGCGGGAGAGGAGAACAGCCGCCCTCCGAGGACTGCGCTTCCAAGCGCGCCGCCTCTTGACGCGGCCGGTGAGAAGACTCCGAAGGAAGATTCGTGACTGGCGTCTTAGGGCTGGAGGGACCCATGGAGAAGGAAAAGAAGAAGGATTCCACGAAGAAGACGGCGGCCAAGAAGCCGGCCGCGGAGAAGAAGGCCGCGGCGAAGAAGCACGCCGAGAAGGTCTCCAAGCCCAAGACCGCTCTGAAGAAAGACAGGAAGAAGGGGACGGGTCTCGTCATCAGCCGCGCCCAGGCAGCTGTCCGCACCGCGCAGGAGGAGAATTCCATAGCGCCGCCCTCGACCCAACTCGTAGACGCATTCGCGAAGTACCGGAAGCTGCCTCACCGTCCAGCGGTGAACGCCCCCGCAGTCGCCCGCGTGGCCCCCGGCGGCTCTCCGCCCCCGCGGCCCGAGACGAAGCCGCCTGAAGCGCCCAAGGACGCGGCGCCCTCCGCCCCGAAGTCCCCGGCCGCGGCTGCTCCGCCCACTGCGCCGGCCAGGCCCGCGACCAAGGCTATGCCGGAACCGACGGCCACCTACAAGCTCGACGCCCCCGCGGCCCTGAGGCCCGCTGTCCTGCCGGCCGTGAAGGCGGCTCCGCCCGCGGCCAAGCCACCAGCCGCGGCCCCGGCGAAAGCGCCTCCCCCCTCATCAACCGCTCCCCGCCCCGCGGCGCCCGGAGCGGTCCCGAAACCGGCCCCAGGGGCCAAAGCTTCCGCCGCGGCGCCCGCGGCCTTGCCGGCGAAGGCTCCGCCGAGGCCCGCAGGTCCTGCGGCCAGGCCTGCCCCTGCCAAGCCGGCTCAGGGCGCGAAGCCGGCCGCTCCCGGCCCGCGGGCGCCGGCCGCCAAGCCCCCCGCTCCGCCCAAGGAGGAGAAGCCTCCGCTCAAGCCCCTGCAGGTCTCGACCCTCGTCACGGTGCGCGAACTCGCGGAGAAGATGGGCCTCAAGGTCAACGACCTCATCAAGAAGATGATCGGCCAAGGGGTCTTCGCCACGATCAACCAGCGCCTGGACTCGGAGACCGCCATCCTCATCGCCGCGGACTACGGGTTCGACCTCGAGGTGAAGCCGCTCCACATGGAGGCCGAGATCACGGCCGCGGCCGCGGCCGTCGTGGAGAAGCCCGAGGACATCAAGCCGCGCGCGCCCGTCGTGACGATCATGGGCCACGTGGACCACGGCAAGACCAGCCTTCTCGACGCCATCCGGAAGTCCGACGTCGTCGCCGGCGAGTCCGGCGGCATCACCCAGCACATCGGCGCCTACAAGGTCACGACGCCAAAAGGGGACATCGTCTTCCTCGATACGCCGGGCCACGAGGCCTTCACCGCCATGCGCTCGCGCGGCTCGAAAGTCACCGACATCGTGGTCCTCGTGGTCTCGGCGGCCGACGGCGTGATGCCGCAGACCATCGAGGCCATGGACCACGCCAAAGCCGCCGGGGTCCCGATCGTCGTGGCCGTCAACAAGATCGACCTGCCGGGAGCGAACCCCCAGAAGATCCGCCAGGAGCTTTCCCAGCACGGCCTGCCGCCCGAGGAGTGGGGCGGCAAGACGATCTTCGTCGACATCTCCGCCAAGAAGCGCCTCAACCTCGAGAAGCTCCTCGAGATGCTCCTCCTGCAGGCGGAGCTGCTGGAGCTGAAGGCCAACCCGACCAGGGCCGCGCAGGGCGCCGTCATCGAAGCCAAGATGGACACCAAGCGCGGCTTCGTCGCCACGGTCCTGATCCAGAACGGGACGGTCAAGGTCGGGGACCCCTTCGTCATGGGCCTGTGCTCCGGCAAGGTCAAGGCGCTCGTCACCGACCGCGGGGAAAGGATCACCTCCGCGGGGCCGGCCACCCCGGTGGAGATACTGGGCATCTCCGGGGGCGCCCCGCAGGCGGGCGACGCCTTCAACGTGGTCAAGGACGACGCGATGGCCAGGGAGATCGCGCTCAAGCGCAACCGCATCCAGCGCGAGGAGGCCCTCGCCCACAAGCAGCACCTCTCCCTGCTGGGGCTGAAGTCCAGCAAGGCCAAGCAGCTGCCGATCATCCTGAAGGCCGACGTCCAGGGCTCGATCGAAGCCCTCAAGGACCAGATCGAGAAGATCTCGACCTCCGAGATCAGCGTCCGGGTCATCCATTCGGGCCTCGGCAACGCCAACGAATCCGACATCCTCCTGGCCGGCGCTTCCGACGCTGTGGTCCTCCTCTTCCACGTGGACGTGGAGCCGCGGGCCAAGGAGGTCGCCCAGCTGCAGGGGGTCGAGGTCCGCCGATACGAGATCATCTACGACCTCAGCGCCGACGTGAAGGCCGCGCTCGAGGGCCTCCTGGAGCCGGAGATCGTGGACGTAGTTGTCGGGAAGGCGGAGGTCCGGGCGCTCTTCTCCATCCGCGGCTCCAAGATCGCGGGCTGCTTCGTCCTTGAGGGGAAGCTTGTGCGCGGCGCCTCGGTCCGGGTCCTGCGCGGCGGCGCGGCCCTCGCGGAGGCGAAGATCGAATCGCTCAAGCGCTTCAAGGACGACGCCAAGGAAGTCGAGAAGAGCCTCGAGTGCGGCGTCGGACTGGGGACCTTCGGCGACGCTCAGCCGGGCGACATCATCGAAGCCTTCGTCAAAGAGAAGCGCATCCGCCGGCTCGAGTCGTCCTCTTGAGGAGCCGCACGCCATGTTCGCTCGCAGCGAGCGCCTCAAGGAGCTCTTCGGGCAGGAAATCTCGCGCCTCGTCTCGACCCTGAAGGACCCCGGGCTCTCGGGCTTCCTGACGATCACCGGGGTGGACTTAAGCCCGGACATGAAGACCGCCCGGGTCTACTACTCGGTCCTCGGCTCGCTCTTAGACCGCCAGTCCACCGCCCGCGCGCTGGAGCGCTCAGCCGGGCACATCCGCACGGAGCTCACCCATAAGCTCGCAATCAAATACGTCCCGAAGATCGTCTTTGTCTTCGACGAGACGCCGGAGCGGGCGCACCGCATCGAGAGCCTGCTCAACCGCCTTCACTCCGAAGAGCCGGCGGCCGGCCCTTTCTCCGATGAGAGCCTCCGGACCGCGGCTTCCACCCGCGGCCGACGCCGCCCTCGGAGCGGGCCTCAGCGCTCCGAGGGCGGCGCGAGCGGAGAACGACCTGCGCGCCGCCGCCGATAGCGCGATGGAGGGACTCCTGCTGGCGGACAAGCCCCGCGGGTGGACATCTCACGACGTGGTGGCGGCCCTGCGGCGCCGGTTCCCAAAAGGAACCAAAGTCGGGCACTGCGGCACCCTGGACCCGATGGCCACCGGGCTCCTGATCCTGCTCGTGGGCCGGGCCACCTCCCGCGCGCAGGCCCTGATGGGGCTTCCCAAGGTCTATTGCGGCCGCTTCCGCCTCGGCATCGAGACCGAGACCGGGGACTTGGACGGGCGCATCCTGCGCGAAGCTCCCATCCCACCGTCCGTATGCGCCTTGGACCTGCGGCAGACGTTCGAGAAGCACCTGGGAGAGGTCGAGCTGCCCATTCCGAAATACTCAGCTGTGAAGTTCCAAGGCCGCCCGCTGTATTCCTATGCCCGCAGGGGCGTCGAGGTCCCGGAGCGCATGCGAAGCTCCCGGATCGAGTCGTTCGACCTGCTTTCCTGGGCGCCTCCGGAGGCCTCTTTCCGGCTCCGCTGCTCCAGCGGCACTTACGTCCGCTCCATCGCCGCCTCCATCGGCCGGCACCTGGGCTGCGGCGCGGCCTTGAGCGCGCTCCGCCGGGAAGCCGCGGGGCCTTTCCGCGTGGAGCGGGCGCGCTCGGCCGAGGAGCTGGCCCGTCTCGACTCATCCGCGCTGGAAGCCCTCCTGGCTCCGGCCGAGGTCCCTTGCCCATGAAGCCGGAATACCTCGTCACGGTCGGGACCTTCGACGGGGTCCATCTTGGCCACCTCAAGCTGCTGGCGGCCCTCAAAAGCGCGGCCCGCCGCAAGGGGCTCAAGACCCTGGTCGCGCTCTTCGATGCTCCTCCCAAGTCTTTCTTCCACCCGGGCTCCGCCCCTCTGCTGAGCACGGCTCAGGAGCGCCGGGACCTGCTGAGGGCGGTCGGGATCGACGCCGTGAAGATCCTGCGATTCAACGCGCGGCTTGCCAAGGTGAGCTGCTCCCGGTTCTTCTCCGAGTTCCTGCTCCGCCGCTGCCGGGCCCGCGGAATCATCGTGGGGCGGGATTTCGCCTTCGGCCGGGGCCGCCAGGGCAACATACGGACCCTTGGCGCAGCCTGCCGGCGCCGCGGGATCTTCTTCGCCGCGGCGCCGCTGGTCCGCGAAGGGGAGGCCAAGGTCTCCTCGTCGAGGGTCCGGGAGCTCCTCCTCCACGGCCGCATCGAGGAGGCCTCGAAGCTGCTCGGCCGGCCCTATTGCGTCTCAGGCACGGTCCTGCGCGGCCGCGGGCTCGGCGCGGAGCTCGGGGTCCCCACCGCCAACCTGGATATCGACCCCAAGCTTCTCCTCCCGCGCGGAGTCTTCGCAGTGCGGGTGAGGGGAGGCCCTTTCCGCACCCCCCGCGCGGCCGTCTGCAACGTCGGCACCCGGCCCACGATAGACGCTTGCGGCCGCATCGAACCTTCCACACGTCGTAGGTTCGATACGTCCCGAACTACGCCGTTTGGATGTTCGGGACGCTCCCTTTCGATGGAGGTCCACATCCCCGGACATGCGGGCGAATTGTACGGCCGGAGGCTCAAGGTGGAGTTCCTCCGCTTTCTGCGGCCGGAGAAGAGGTTCCCCTCGGTCAAGGCCCTGCTCAGGCAGATCCGCTCCGACATCGCCGCGGCGCTGCGTCCCTGACGACGACTATCAGGGCCAGGGCTCCGCCCCGGTCATGATTTCCAAACCCCTGAGCGAAGCCGCGCGCAGACCCGCGGGATCCAGGCGGCCTTCCAAGGCCACGAGGCAATTCCTGGGGATGCTGGCCAAAGTCATGACCGATATGGCCGCCGGCCACCCTAGGCCCGTGTCGCCGGGTCTCACGGGAAGGTTGAGGGGCGAGGGGCTCAGCTTCTGGATGTGATCCGGCACGATCTCGCAGGCCAGGACCGTGCTCCCCAGGATCTCGTTGGTTTCGGTGGACGAAAGGACAAGCAGCCAGCAGTCGTGGCCGTCCCGAACATCCATACGGCGTTGGTTCGGGACGGCCCCAACCAACGCATTCTTGATGTTGGGGCCGTCGCCCAGATTGGCCCGGAAGATGTCCCACTGCCGGATGGCCTTGGGGATGGACATTCAGAGGCCCCTCTTGCGGGCTCGCGATCGAGAAAAGACCCGGGCCCGGTCCGCCAGGAAAGACTCATGCGGCGCGAACATGGGGCGATATTTGGCCACGGTCCGGGCTTTGACCTCGCCGGCTTGAAAGAATGCGTGGATGATGCGGTGGAAGAGCTGGCTGTAGGTCTCGCCTAGGGACTCGGCCGCCCTGCGCACCGCTTCCCAGTCCTGTGGCTGCAGAGAAATCGTCAGATTTTTTCTCACAACCATAGTATACCCTAGGCTCTCATACTATGCAATAGCTGATATGATATATTGAAGAGTCGCTTCAGGCCGGAGCGCCTCGGAACGGCGCGTCCAGCCCCGCCTTCTCCAGCTCCTGCGACACGTATATCTGCGTCAAATACGCCTTCGTCTCGGTAGCCGCCCGGCTGCGGCCGTGCGCCCCGCTCCGGTGGTCCTGCACATGCGACAACGCATGCCCTACGATCGGGACCACCGCGCCCTGCTTCGCGCCCAGGACGTCGGGGCCGAGGATGACGACCGAATATCTGCTGTTTTTCTCCAGGTCCGAATTGACCTGCTCGTCTTGCGCCCCCAAGACCCACGCGTCGGCGCGCACCTCGATGCCGGCCTTGCGCGCGGATACATCCCGCGGCCGTAGGCGCCGGATGCGGACGGCCTGGAGGAGAGCCCCGAATCGTTGCGCAGAAGGGCTTTTCCCACGCGGGTTCACTTCTTTGTCGCCGGATCAGTCTGGGGCGGGGA
>JACRDO010000069.1 GCA_016212885.1 Elusimicrobiota bacterium
CGTCGGGGCTGGGCGATTTCGGGCTGCGACCGCGTCGCTTGTCGCTCACATACCGCAGAGGGTATGCTCGCTCCTCGCTCCTTGTCTCGCTCCGAAATCGCCTCAGCCAAATGTCCATATTATTTCTTTACGAGCCCTAAGTTCGGGACGTACCAAACCTGCGGCTGTCGGATGTTTGGTGCGTTTGCTATAATTCCTCGTCATCCGGAGCCGTCCTTTGCGCTCGTAGCTCAATGGATAGAGCACCAGCCTGCGGAGCTGGTGATACAGGTTCGATTCCTGTCGAGCGCACCAATCTTCTTCGGGAATTCCCGGCTACTTCGCGAGCCCGCACAGCCGCATGAGGGCCAGCACGTCCTTCTGCTGGCGGGCGTTGAAGCTGAAACCTCTCTCGGCCAAGGCTTCCAAGCCTTCCTTGAAAACCTGGTCGTGCCACGCGGCCGCAAGGTAGCGCCTCTTGGCCGCGGCCCTGTCGCCTTTTCTTAGAGATAGGATGGCCATCCCCACGAGGGCGTCCGCCTGCTTGTCCCCCAGGCCGATATCCAGGGCTCTATTGAAGCTCTTCTCCGCTTCCGTGAACCGCCCCATTTCCATCAAGACATATCCCTTGCCGTCATAGGCCAGGGCGAAAGCCGGCGCAGCCGAAAAGGGCCGGCCTCATCGCGGCCCTTGCTCCGAGAACTTGGCCAGCTCGCCGGAGTAGGCGAGGGAGCGCATGTTCCTCATGCGGTCGAGGAACACCAGGCCCGCGAGGTGGTCCACCTCGTGCTGGATCACCCGCGCGGCGAAGCCGGCGGCCGAGAACTCCACCTTGCGGCCCTCGCGGTCGAAAGCCAGCCCGGAGATCTCCCTGTGGCGCGGCACGAGCCCGCGGAGCTCTGGAACGCTCAAACAGCCCTCCCAGTCCTCCGCTTTCTCTCTGGACCGCTTCGTGATCTCCGGGTTGATGAGCACCGTGAGCTTGAGCAGGGGCTCATCCGGATAGCGTGGATTCTTCTCGCGGGTTTCTGCCACGATGATCTTCTTGGAGCAGTGGACCTGCGGAGCCGCCAGGCCCGCGCCGTCTCGCTCGCGCAGGGTCTCGACCATGTCGTCGATGAGGCGCTGGGTCTCGGGCGAGAGGATCTCCTCGATGCTCAGAGGCTTCGCCTTCTCGCGGAGGACCGGATGCCCGAGGCGGGCGACTTGCAGGATCATGGGCCGCTATAGTGTAGCACAGCGCAGGCCCTGAAAAAGCGACAATGGGCTCATGCGCCGCTGGCTGGCCGCTGAGGAATTCCAATCGGTCTTCGCCCTCGCCGCGCCGATCGCGGTGATGCAGGCGGGCATGGTGCTCTACGGCACCGTGGCCACGGTCTTCGCGGGCCGCCTCGGCGCGGAGGCCATCGCCTGCGTAGGCCTGGCCGGCTCCACCTACTTCCTGCTCTTCATCCTGGCCCTTGGGATACTCCTCGGCATCGACCCGCTCTCCTCGCAGGCCTTCGGCGCGGGCCGCCGGCACGAATGCGCCGAGGTGCTCGCTCACGCGGCCTTGCTCGCGCTGGCCGTTGCCGCGCCGATCTTCCTGGCGCTTTCCATGGCGGAGGGCATTTTTCGCCTTGGCCGGCATCGCGCCCTCCATCGCGCAGACGACCGCCGCCTATCTCAAGATCCTGCGCTGGGCCCTGTTCCCGGGCCTGCTCTTCGCCGCCTGCCGGCAATACCTGCAGACGATGAACATCACCCGGCCCCAGCTCGCGGCCGTGGCGGCCGCCCTAAGCGAGGTCCGCCTGTCCCGGTACAGATTCCGCGGCTTCAGGGCCTCGACCTTTCGTGGCCTGCTCCGCATCGGCGCGCCCGCGGGCCTGCAGATGCTCGCCGATGTCGGGGCCTTCAGCTTCGTGACCATGCTCTCCGGCCGTCTCGGCGCCGCGGCCGCCGCGGCTCACCAGATCGCGCTGAACCTGGCGAGCATGTCCTTCATGGCGCCCTTGGGGATCTCCTACGCCGCGGCGGTGCGGGTCGGGCAGGGGATCGGTCGCGAGCAGCCCAAATCAGCCGCGCGCTCAGGCTACGCGGCGCTCGGGCTCGGGGTCGCCTTCATGAGCCTGGCGAGCATGGCCTACCTCTTCCTTCCGGGCCCGATCCTGCGCCTCTACACCACGGACCCCGCCGTGACGGCCCTCGGGGTTTCCATGCTCGGGGTCGCGGCTTTCTTCCAGGTCTTCGACGGCGCCCAGGTCGTCCTGACCGGGTCCCTGCGGGGCTTGCGCGAGACGCGCATCCCCATGGCGGCCAACGCTATCGGCTACTGGCTCATCGGCCTGCCGGCCGGGATATATCTGGCTTTCTGGGCCGGGTGGGGCGTGCTGGGGCTGTGGCTCGGGCTCTGCCTCGGCCTCTGCCTCGTAGCCGCGGCCCTGCTCTGGGTGTGGGCCCGCCGCGCTAGGACGCTTCGACAAGCGGACGGAAGTATGAGGACAAGGCCCGCAGATTCGGGGAGTCCTTGAGGAGCTTGGAGGGCGGAACGACCCGGATGCGCCTGCGGTAGCGCCGCAGGGTCTTATAGAACACCGCCAGGCCCTTGCGGTCGATGAATTTGAGGCCCTCCATGTGCACGACGAGGGCCTCCTTTTTTCGGGCCATGGCCGAGCCGAAGCGCCGGCGGAACTGCTCGGCGTTCCTGCCGTCGAGAGCCCCTTCCAGACGGACGCGCAGGGAGGCGGCTTTCTGCTCGAGCCTCACGCGCAGCTCGGCCGCGGCGCCGTTGGGGCAGGCCTCGCCGTAGATACGGACCCACTTCTCGAAGGGGTTCTCCAGGCGGAAGCGCCGCGGCTTGGGGCTTGGGTGCTGGAAGAGGTCGAGCTCGTAGGTGAGCTTGGTCCAGCCGGCCATGGCCACCATGAGCAGGGACTCGAAGCGCTGGAGCAGGCTCGGGGCGCCGACCAAGCGATGGCAGCGCCGCTCGAGGGCCGATATCCAGCGGCGGATGCGCGGGTTCGGCCCGAAGAGCTTCCCGGCCAGGAAGATGGGGTAGGCCTTGCGGACGTCCTGCCTGGAGCGCTCGGCTTTCTTCCGGAGGATCTCGGAGGAAGAGTCCTTCAGGTACGCGTAGTTGTGCAGCCAGGCGCGCACGCTGCGGAAGACCGAAGGCCCGAGCCGCTGGTAGTCCTGGTCGAAGCACCATCCCTGGAGGCCCTCGATGTCCTCCTTGCTGAGCTTCGGGTGGACCACGGCCGAGGTGAAGCCAGTGCACTCGTGGAAGTAGAGCTCACGATCCTTGACGAACTCGGGCCGCATGCGGTTCTCCTTCATGACGCGGGCGTAGAACGGGGTCCCGGGCGTGGGGCCGTAGATGAGGAACTGGCAGTAGGAGGGGCGGCGGCGCAAAAATCCCCTCAGCTCCTCCCGGACGATCTGCTTATCCTGATAGTCGAAGCCCAAGATCATGGAGGCCAGGACCGTGAAGCCCTTCTGCGCGAGCTCCGTGAGGATCTCCCCGGCGGGGCGGCCTTCCTGCTTGGAGTAGCCCGAGCGGGTCCCCTCGTAGCCGATCCAGACCCCGTCGACGCCCATCTCGAGCAATTCGTCGAACTTGTACTGGCTCAAGGCCTTGAAGCTCGCGAAGACGAAGATGGAGAGCGGCTTGCCGGCCGCCATCACGCAGTCGCGGAACTCCATGGCCCGCTTCTTGTTGAGCAGGAAGTCCTCATCCAGGATGGTGAACTGCATGTCAGGATCCTTCTCGAGGTACTGCGAGACGACCTTGTAGATGTCCGCGCCAGTGGGCAGGAGCTTGATGTGCCTGCGGCTGAAGTAGTGCGAGGTGCAGCAGAAGTCGCAGCCGTTGGGGCAGCCCAGGCCCGCGAAGATCATCCCGGTGTTGGAGACCGGCATGGAGAAGAAGCGCAGGCGGCTGATGATGTTCGGGTGGTCGTATGGCATGGGCTTGGGCGGCTCGCCCAGCAGCTCGCGCATGAAGGCCACTCCCTCGCCGCGGCAGATGATGTCCCCGTAGGGCTTGAGCTCCCCGTCCTTGAGCACGGTCCCGTAGCCGCCCAGGATGATCTTGGCCTGCGGCGCATATTGCCGCGCCAGGGCCGAGACCTCCTTCATGCGGTGGAAGGTCGAGAGGATGAAGGAGATGCCCACGTAGTCGTAGCCCTTCTTCAGCTCGCGAATCAGCTCCCGTTTGGACGGGAAGTGCAGGATCGCGGCCGGGGTATCGATATTATGAGCGATGTAGTCCAGGCCGAAGTGGAGGTGCGTGGCCCGTGGGCTGAAGATGCCCTGGGCGCGGGTGACCTGGCCGAACAAGAGCTCGTAGCCGACGCTGGGGCCGTCCCCGTACTTGGGGCCCAGAGGGCGGCAGACGGTCGTGAAAAGGATCTTTTTCATCATTCTCCGTTGCGAAATGGAACGAAAAGAAACTCGGCGCTATTTAAGGCGAATTAGATATTATATTAAATTCTACAGGTCAAAAGGCCTGAAGGATGGTGCCGGACTTCATTATTTCAGGGTTTCCCGCACAACTTTTCATATCCCGATTCCCTCAGCAGAATCAGGTTCCTTTTGAGGCTTTCGGGCGGTTCTTTGGCCAGGATATCTCCGAGAGCCTTCACCTGTTTTTGGGGATAGGCCATCTTGATTTGGAGGAAGACGATTCCGAGATTCTCCGTCGGAGGGAAATCCTTTGGATTCAGGAAATCGCGGTCATTCGTTATGAATAGATCGTAGCCCTGCTTCGCCTTCCCATACACGGCGCCATTCTTCAATCCGCCGCCTATGGATTTCACGTGGTCAACATGGCGCCCGACGGCGATCAAGAAGTCCATTATCGCCCAAGCGACATTCTCATCAAGGAGAATGCGCATGAATCAGCGCATGGCAAGGACGGATGAGCTGAGGTGGATCGCGGCTTGAATGTCCCGGTCCGCAAGAGCGGGATACTGCCGCTTAATATCTTCGAAGCTGTTCGCTCCCTCCAGCATCTCCAGGATCAAAACAACCGGGATGCGGGTTCCCTTGATAGTCGGAGCGCCGCACATGACCTCCGGGTCCATGCTGATCCCGGGGTTTTCACTGAGGATTTTCTCTTGTTGCTGCGGGCTCATATGAATCCCCTGTATTTGGAGTATAGCCGGTCCATCTCGAGGTTTTCAAGGCTTGCGATGAGGGGTAAAACCGCCCCAGCAGGACGCCGGACTTCACTATTTGAGCAAATCCCACAGCCATATTCCGCAGAGAGCCCAGGTGCAGGCTCCTCTTCGAGGCCCCGCAGGCGTCCATAGGGACGAAGACGGAGAAACCGAGGTCGAAGGCGTCGCGCACCGTGGACTCCACGCAGAGGTTGGTCTTGACCCCGCAGACGACCAGGTCGCGCACCTTTCTCCGCTTGAGCCATCGGCCGCAGACCGTGCCCCGGAATGCGCTGTAGCAGGCCTTCACGAAAAGCTTTTCGCCTTCAAGCGCAAACGGCAAAGCCAGGTCTCTCTTGCTCCTGCAGACCTTATGCCAGCGCCGAGCCATGGGCCCGCTCTTGGGCGTCTTATAGACCGCGAAGGCGATCGGCCTTCTTCGAGCACGGAATGCGCTGACCAGCCTGCGGACACGCGGAAGGATCGCTTGAGCCGCGGGAAGGCACGCGGGACTCTTCGGGTCCAGAAAAAACCCCTGCATGTCCACCACGAGCAGGCCGGAGCGCGCCGGGGAGAACTTATCCAAATCGGACTTCGCTGCGCAGGGTCTCTTCGGCAAGCTGCCCGCAGCTCGCCCGGCCCTCGACCTCCTGGGGCCAGGAAGCGTTGAGGATCACCTTAAAACCGCGGCGCTCGAGATCATCCTTGAGGCCGAGGATATGGGCCGGAGGCTCGTACCAGACGGTGGTCAAACAGTTCTTGTCCGCTCTGCGGGTCGGGTTGACCGGCGTGATCTTCACCAGGAAGGCTTCCGGCGGGAAGAACCGCTCGACTTCAGTAGGGTCCAAGGGGATCCCGGAGGCCAGGGCGAAGTTCAGCGTGATCTTCCGATCCCCCCCCCTCATCCAAGCCCGGCCGTACTCCGCGATCTCAGCGAAGCCCCATTTCTTCACCGGGATGAGCGCGTTCCTCGCCTCTGTGTCCGTGGACAAGAGCGAGAACTGGAGCTGGAACCTTCCGCCGCTGAAACGCCTGTCCTTGATGTCCCTCAGCTTCCGGAAGAAGTCCCGCGCCACGGCGCAGCTCGGAGCCACGGTCGAGATGCTCGGCAAGAACGACGGGAACCTCCCATCCTTCGCCAGGCGCTCGAGACACTCCAGGACCGCGGGGTTGAGGCTGGGCTCCCCCATGCGCGCAAAGTGGACCTTGAACATCCGGACCGCCGAGGGATCCTCCTCCGGGTGCAGGCGCACGGCCGCCTCGATCTGCTCGAGGATCATCGCCGCGTCCAGGTTGCCGTGATAGCCGAAGTTGCCGGCGTCGCAGATGCGGCAGGCGCACGCGCAGCCGTACTGGGTCGAGGCCATGACGACCCACTTCTCCGAGCGCGGCCGGCCCAGGTCAACGGCGTCCACGAACTCGAAGCGCCGCGAAGCCTCCCCCGGGGGCCGGGCCAGGAACACCTTCCCGATCTCCGGGATGTCCTTCACGCTCAGGATCTCGAAGGCCTCGGTGAGCGCGTTCACCCAAGCCTCCGCAGGATCTGTTCGCACTCCATGGCCCGGGCCATGCCGTCCGCCGCGGCGATGACGACCTGCCGGAAACTGCCGTCCCGGGCGTCGCCTGCCGTGAACACCCGCGCCTTCCCCCGGCCCAGGATCCGAGGGCGCCGGGGGACCTTGCCGACCAAAACGAAAAGGGCGTCCAGCGCGACGCGCCGCTGCTTGCCGGAAACCTCCAGATCCACCCCCTCAAGCCTCCCGTTTCCGGCCAGCTTTCGGACCGCTGCGCCCGGCAGGAATTCGATCCGCGGGTGCGCCCGCACCCCGCGGCTCAGCGGGGCGATGCCCTTGATCGCGCGCCCTCGGCAGAAGACATAGACCTTGCGGGCATAGCGGGCCAGCCGGAGGGCTTGATGCGCGGCCGTCTCCCCCCCGCCGACCACGCCCACGGTCCGTCCCTTGAAGCGCTTCGCTTCCTCGAAAGCCGCGTGATAGAGCCCGCGGCCCTGGAGCTTCTTCTCGCCCGCGAGCCCGAGCGGACGAAAGCCGGCTCCGCAGGCCAGGATCGCGGCCCGGCAGCGCAGCGCGCGGCTGCGCAGGCTCACGATAAGTCCATGCCCGGCCTGCCGGACCGAGCGGACCTCGCCTTTGCGCACGCGCAGGCCGAAGCTCCTCGCCTGGCGCAGGAGCCGGCCCATCAAGAACTTGCCGCTGACCGGCGCGGGAAAGCCGGGATAGTTCTGGATGGCCTCAAGGCGCGAGGCTTGCCCGCCCAGGCGGTCCTTCTCGATGAGGAGGGTCTTCCATCCTGCCCGGGAGAGATAGAACCCGGCCGTCAGGCCCGCCGGGCCGCCTCCCGCCACAACGGCGTCCCAAATCACAGCGCCCGTCCGCGCCGCGCCAGGCCCCGCCGGCTGATGCTCTCCTGGGTGAGGCATGAGCAGTAATAGGCTGAAAGGCGCCTCGTCCGCTTGAGGGCGAAGAGCAGAAGATCAAGAGCCGCCTCCTCGGCGCCCTGGACCGGGCTCCAGAGGAGGCTCCCAGCCCTTCTCGCCGCCCCTGCGGCGAAGAGCTCGTGTAGGATGAGGAACGGAGCGCCAAGTTTGTCCAAATCCAATACCATGCGCTTGAGGTCTTCCATCAAGTCCGGCACGACCGGGACCTCGACCGCGCTCTCCGGGAAGAGCCTCAAAGCCCTCTTCAAGGGCGCCAGGTCGAATCCGTTGGCGACCAGGTTGACGCGCACGGAGTCCAGCCCCGCTTCCTTGAGCTCGCTTAGCAGGGCTTCGCTTGCGCGGTCCCCGTTGGTATAGAGGTCCACGCGGATGCGCCGCGGCAGCTTTCGCAGGGAGCGGAGGATGCCCAGCACGCGCTCGGGGAAGAGCAAGGGCTCGCCGCCGCTGATGCCGACGCTGGCCAAGCCGTAGCGCTCCACGATCTCCGCCGCGTCCCCGGGATTCTCCACCCGGATGCCGTGCGCGACGATCTCGTCTCTGCGCGGCTTCTCGTTGAAGCAGAAGAAGCACTCGCGCGTGCACAGGCCCGTGACGTAGAGGTTCGTTCCTCGCCCGAGCAGGCAGCCCCTGCAGCCGGGCGGCAGGCGGCGGGTGTAGAGGGTGCGCTCGTCGATGGAGCCCTTCACGCCGCCCGCCTTGAGCGCATCCAGAAGCCCGCGCGCCCGGGGCGCGGCGCCGGGGCCTTCAGCGCAAGGGCCTCGCAGGCCGTCGGCCTTGCGCGCGTACCAGGACAGGTCGTCCTTCGCTTTCAGCACGTCTTATTCCGCGGGGACGAAGGCCGTCTTGCAGATGGGCACGGACCGCTTCAGGTATTCGATAATCTCCGCGCAGGCGTCGAAGGCGGCGTCGCGATGCGGCGCGGCCGCGGCGATGATGACGCTCGCCTCGCCGACCGGCACCGGGCCGACGCGGTGGAACACGACCACGCGGGCGCCGAAGCGCTCCTCGATCTTGCGCGCGCCCTTGGCGAGCTCTGAAAGCGCCCTCGGGTCGTACGCCTCGTAGTTGATCGCCGCCACCCGGCGGTCATCCTCCATATCCCGGACCGTGCCGATGTAGAGGGCCGTGCCCCCGAAAGCGCCGGAGCGCACGGCATCGAAGGCCTCATCGAAGCTCAACTTCTCGCGAGTCAGACGCGTTTCCATGCCTCAACCTCTTCCTAAGGGCCCATTGTACCAAACTGGTCCCTGCCCGAATGGTATCATAAGGGAAGCCACATGCCGATCATCTGCCTCAGCTTCTTCCTCTCAGGCTTCGCCGCGCTCATCTACGAGATCCTTTGGGTCAGGCTCATCACGCTCTTCTGCGGCAACACCACGCTCGCGACCTCGGCGGTCCTGGCCGCCTTCATGGCGGGCTTGGCCTTGGGCTCCTTCTTCGGCGGCCGGGCCGCGGACCGCGGCGATTTGCGCCGGCTCCTGCTGATCTACGCCTGCCTCGAAGCCGCCATCGCCCTTTCCGGCTGGCTCTCCCGCCCGGCGATCCGCTTCATCGGGGCGGCCCTCCTGCCCTACGGCCTGCTGAGCGCGTCCCAAGGGGTCCAGAGCCTCGTCTATTTCTCGACCTCCCTGCTCGTTCTCATCCTTCCGACCAGCCTAATGGGCGCGACCCTGCCTATCCTGACGCGCTGGGCGAGCGTTGGCCGTGCCCAGAAGGAGGCTGACCGCCCGCTCAGCCTTCTCTATGGGCTCAACACTCTCGGCGCGGTCCTCGGCGCGGCCTCGGCGGGATTCATCTTCATCCCTTCCTTGGGAGTCCGCAGGACACTGCTCCTGGCAGCGGCCTTGAACTCGGCCTCCGCGCTGATGGTATTCTTGCTTTGGCGGCAAGGCCGCGGCGAAGAAACGCCTGCCCCCGCGCCGGAGCAGACCCCCGGCCCTCCTCTTCCCTGGCTTCCGGCCGCGGCGCTGTTCATCTCCGGGGCCGCGGCCATGGTCTGCGAAGTGGCCTGGACCAGGGCGTTCGCGCAGGTCATCGGGTCATCGACTTACGCGTTCACCATCATGCTGGCCGTAATCCTGACCGGGCTAGCCGCCGGAAGCCTGCTCTTCCACGCGCTGCGCAGGCAAAAAGCGCCCGGGCTCTTCGGCTTGGGCCTGCTTTTCGGCGTCATCGCCTTGACGGTCCGCACCGCCCTGCCCTTGTTCAACGTGCTTCCCTATGCGGTGATCCGCCTCTTCCCCATCATGGCCCGGGGCGAGTTCTCTCTGCACGCCATCCAGATCCTGCTATGCGCTTCGGTCATGGCGGTCCCCACGGTCCTCATGGGCGCGGTCCTGCCTTGGGCCGTGGCCTCCGCCGGCCCGGAGCGCGGCCGCATCGGCGCGGCGACCGGGACATACTACTCGGCGAACACCCTCGGGGCGATCATCGGCTCGGCCCTGGCCGGCCTGGCCCTCGTGCCGATGCTCGGGACCGAGAAGGCCCTTGTGTGCGCTTCCTGGCTTTACGCCGGAGGAGCGGTCCTGGCCGTCGCCTTCAGTTCAGAGGAAGCGGGCATCCGTTCCGCCTTCGCCGCGGGGACCGTGCTGCTCATGATCGAGGCCGCTCTCCTTTGCCCCTCCTGGGATCCGCGCATCCTCTCCAGCGGCATGTTCCTCTACGGCGGGATGTACGCGGAGGTCCGCGGCTACAAGGGCTTCCTCAAGCGCATGCTCGCGGACAAGGTCATTTTCTACCGGGACGGCAGGATCGCCACCGTGGCGGTGCTGGAAGGCGCCGGAGAGGAGCGCTATCTCCGCATCAACGGCAAGACGGACGCCTCCCAGGGGAGGGACATCGCCACCCAGACGCTCCTGGGCGTCCTGCCCCTGCTGATGCACCCGCAGGAGCCGCGGCGCAGCTTGGTCATCGGATTGGGCAGCGGCGCCTCGGCCGCTGTCCTGGCCTCCGGCGCCGGCATGGAGGCCGTGGACATCGTGGAGATAGAGCCCGCGGTGAGCGAAGCCGCGGCGCTCTTCGCGAAGGCCAACCGGAACGTCCTGCGCGACCCCCGCGCGCGCGTCATCCACGCCGACGCGCGCCAGTTCCTCGCCGCCGCGGGGTTGCCCTACGACATCATCAGCTCGGAGCCCTCCAATCCCTGGGTCTCCGGGGTGGCCGGCCTCTACACCCTTGAAGCGTTCGAGTCGGCGAGGAGCCGGCTGGCTCCGGACGGCGTGTTCTGCCAGTGGTTCCACAGCTATCACATGAGCGTCGACGACTTCAGGATGATCATGCGGACGTTCTCCGCCGTGTTCCCGCACTCGATGCTGATGTTCAACGGAGGCACCGACTTCTTCCTCCTCGGCTCGCGCAAGCCCTGGAGCCCGGATTACGCCAAGATTCAGCGCATCTTCTCGACCGGCTCTCCGTTCCTAAGGATCCTGGCCCGGGCGCGCAGCGGGTTCGACCATCCGTTCACTTTCCTGGCCGCGACCTTCCTGCTCACGGACGCGGAGGTGCACGAGATGTCGGATGCGGCGCGCGTGAACTTCGACGACCTTCCGATCCTGGAGTTCTCGGCCCCGCGGAGCATCGAGCACGGCCAGGCTCAGCGCATATCGCGCTGGATCGTGACGCTCAAGCGCTCGGCCCTTCCCGAGGGCCTGCGCGGCTTCAAGGAGAGTCCGAAGACCCGGTCATTGCTCTATGTCCTTCAGGGAGAAGCCTGTCTGGACGCAGGGGACACGGGCCTGGCCAAGGAAGCCTTGTTCAAGGCCGTTCAGGCCGATCCCGGAAGCGCCCGCGCCCAGGCCGGGCTCGGGCTCCTGGCGGAGGCCTTGGGCAGGGACCAAGAGGCGATGCGGCGCTACCGCTCGGCCGTGGCGCTCGACGGGCGCTACGCCGCGGCGAGGTTCCTCCTCGGAGCGCTGTGCGTCAAGCATGAGCGCCTGAGCGAGGCCAAGCGCCAGCTTGAAAAGGGGCTTGAGCTTGAGCCGGGGGATCCGACGGCCAGCCTGAACCTCGGCATCGCCTACCTGAGGCAGGGGCGCCGCGCAGAAACCATACGGCTGGTCCAGACGGCCCTGGCCCAGCCGATCATCAACGGCAGGACCCACGAGAACCTTTGGTTCCTTCTAATGACCGCGAGCCCTTAGCCCTCAGCGCCGCTTCCCGCCGCCCGGGCCCTTGCCAGGCCGCTTCTTCTCTTTGCGCGGCTGCTCCTGCCGGCGCTGATCCTTCTCATCCGCGCGCTCGCGCGGGGGCTCATCCGGCCCGCCCTGACGGATCCGCTTCCAGCGGTCGCGCGGCCTCTCCCCGCGTTCCCCCTGCTCCGGGCCCGGCTTCTCAATCCGCTCGCGCCTGCGCTCTCTCTGCCCGCGGAGCTTTTCCCGAAGCCCATTGAGCCGCTCGTAGCGCCGCATCCTCCGGTCCTCGCGGATGTTCTTGAGCTGTTCCCGGCGCAGCGGCTTGCGCCGGCCCCACTTATGGCGCAGGGCTCTGCGCTCCTCCATGCGCCTAGGACGCCATTGCTTGGGGAGCAGGGCCAGCCTCCCCCGGATGCGGCCGAAGGACTGCTTCTGGCGCAGAAGCCGGCGCAGCTCTCGGGCCTTGCCCGGGGGCCGGCCGCGGCGGACCTCGGTCTCCTGGCCCGGGCCGATCTCGACGGCGCCCTCGGCGCCCTCGGCTTCCACGGACACTATTCCTTCGTCAAAGACGCCCACATGTGCGGGCTCGTCGTCGCCGCCCTGGGACATTGCCAGCTCGGTGCCACGCACCGAGGCCACGGCGGTCATGGTGCGGAACTTCATGCGCTGCCCGCCGAGCAGGGACTTGAGCTTGGCCGCGAGGGAGCCGATGCCGAGATGGAATTCGCTCTCGCTCTTAGCCAGGGAATTGACTATGAAATCCGAGTCGGGCCCCACTTCGATGATCGAATCCCCGTCGAGGGCGACCTCCGCGGCGCTGCCGCTCCCGGTCCGGATCAGGTCTCCGGCTTCCAAGGGCATGTCTTCCTCGGCTGGAATGAACTCCTCCTCGGCCTGGGCGGAGGTGTGGACATAGACGGACCCCTCCAAGCGGGTCAGCCTGGCTTCGATCTCCTCCGGCTCCTGCGCTGGATTTGGCGGCTCCTCGGCCCGCGCTGGAGCGGTCATGACGATGACGGCAAGGATTGGGATCAATAGTTTCATTGGTAGGCTTATTCTACGAAATAAGGGCTCCCGATATTGTCCGCTACCCCCAAAAAAGGCATAATTTTCATCACTCGGTGCGGTACCCAAGCGGTTTAAGGGGCGAGTCTGCAAAACTCGTATGCATGGGTTCGAATCCCATCCGCACCTCCAGATTCGAATATTTTGAAGGGGGTTGATGCCCGTCTTCATCGGCCGTGACCGAGAGGTGCGCCGCTGCTACGGATTCGACGAGATCGCCTTGGTCCCCGGCAGCGTGACCATCAACCCGGACGAGGTGGACATCAGCTTGAGGATCGGCGGGGTCAAGCTGGAGACCCCGTTCCTGGCCTCGGCCATGGACGGCGTGGTGGACGCCAGGTTCGCCGCGGCCATGGGCAAGCTCGGCGGCCTCGCGGTCATGAACCTCGACGGCATCAACACCCGCTACGAGAAGCCCCGCGAAGTCGTGGCCAAGATCGCCGCGGCGAGCCCTTCCGAAGCCACGCGGCTCGTGCAGGAGCTTTATAAGGAACCGATCAAGGAGAGCCTGATCGCCAAGCGCGTCAAGGAGATCAAGGCCGCGGGGGTCCGCTGCGCCGTGAGCTGCGTCCCGCAGAACGCGGACAGCTTCGGCTCCATCGCCGAGAAGGCCGGCTGCGACGTCTTCTTCGTGCAGTCCACGGTCGCCACGGTCCGCCACAAGGCGACGAAATACAAGCCCTTCGACTTCAAGAGATTCTGCAAGACCCTCAAGATCCCCGTGGTCGTGGGCAACACGGTGACCTACGACGTGACCCTCGAGCTCATGGAAGCCGGGGCCAGCGGCGTGCTCGTGGGCGTCGGGCCCGGAGCGGCCTGCACCACCCGCGGGGTCCTCGGCCTCGGGGTCCCGCAGGTGACGGCCACGGTGGACTGCGGAGCCGCGCGCGACCACTACTACAAGCGCACCGGCCGCTACGTCCCCATCATCACGGACGGCGGCATGTCCACGGGCGGCGACATCTGCAAGGCCATCGCCTGCGGCTCCGACGGGGTGATGGTCGGCTCGGCCTTTGCCCGGGCCAAAGAGGCGCCGGGCCTCGGCTACCACTGGGGAATGGCGACCCCGCACTCAAACCTTCCGAGAGGCACCCGCATCCACGTCGGGGTGACCGGGACCCTGGAGGAGATCCTCATCGGCCCATCCCGCACGGACGACGGCTCGCAGAACCTGATCGGGGCGCTCAGAACATGCATGGGCTCCGTCGGCGCCGCCACCATCCGCGAGATGCAGATGACCGAGATCATCATCGCCCCCTCCATCCGGACCGAAGGGAAGATCTTCCAGAAAGCCCAGAACATCGGGATGGCGAAAGCGTGATCATCGTCCTCGATTTCGGCTCCCAGTACACCCAGCTCATCGCGCGGCGCCTGCGCGAGCTGGAGGTCTACGCCGAAATCCTCCCCTGCACCGCCCCTCCCGAGAAGGTGCTGGCAAAGGCGCCCCAGGGCCTCATCCTCTCCGGCGGGCCGGCGAGCGTGCACAAGAGCGGGTCCCCGCGCTGCGATGAGCGCCTCCTTCAGGCGGGCATCCCGGTGCTGGGCATCTGCTACGGGATGCAGCTCCTCGTCCACCAGCACGGCGGCAAGGTCGCCCCGGTACGCAGGCGCGAATACGGCCACGCCACCATGACCCTGCTCGGCGACGACCCCCTCTTCGAAGGCCTGCCCCGCGAGATGCCGGTCTGGATGAGCCACGGCGACGGCGCGCGAAGCCTGGGCAAGAACGGGTTCCGGGTCCTCGCCTGCACCGCGACGGCCCCCTACGCGGCGGTCGTGGACCCGGCCCGGAGGCAGTACGGGGTCCAGTTCCACCCAGAGGTGGCGCACACGCCGGACGGCGCCCGCCTGCTGGAGAACTTCGCCCGGCGCGTCTGCGCGGTTCGCGAGCGCTGGACCATGGAATCGTTCCTCGAGGAGTCCGTGCGCCGCATCCGCGGCCAGGTCCGGGACGGGAAGGTGGTCTGCGCCCTCTCGGGCGGCGTGGATTCCTCGGTCGCCGCGGCCCTCCTCCACAAGGCCGTGAGCCGGCGGCTCTTCTGCCTCTACGTGGACACCGGCCTCGGCCGCATCGGGGACATCGAGCATCTGCGCGAAGCCTTCAAGGACTTCCGGCTGAACATCAAGACCGTCGATGCCTCGGCGCTGTTCCTCAAGCGCCTTTCTGGCGTCAGGGACCCCGAGCGCAAGCGCAAGATCATCGGCCGGACCTTCATCGAGGTCTTTGAAAAGGAGGCCCGCCGGCTGCGCGGGGTGGACTTCCTGGCCCAGGGCACCCTCTACCCGGACGTCATCGAGTCGGTCAGGGTCCACGGCCCATCGGCGGTCATCAAGAGCCACCACAACGTGGGCGGCCTGCCCAAGCGCATGAAGCTCGATCTCATCGAGCCCCTGCGCTTCCTCTTCAAGGACGAGGTGCGCAGGCTCGGCCGGGCCATGGGCCTGCCGGAGTCCCTGCTCGGCCGCCACCCCTTTCCGGGTCCCGGACTCGCGGTCAGGATTCTGGGCCCGGTATCGAAGGAGCGCCTAGGCCGCCTGCGCCGGGCCGACCTCATCGTCCGCGAGGAGCTGCTCAAAAGCGGCTGGCACGACAAGGTCTGGCAGGCCTTCGCGGTCCTGCTGCCGGTCAAGAGCGTCGGGGTGATGGGCGACGAGCGCACGCACGACGATGTCGCCGCTGTCCGCTCGGTGGACAGCGTGGACGGCATGACCGCGGACTTCAGCCGGCTGCCGCTGGAGCTTCTCGGCAGGATCGCAAGCCGCATCGTCTCGGAGGTGCGCGGCATCAACCGCGTGGTCTACGACGTGACATCCAAGCCGCCGGCCACGATCGAATGGGAGTGACCTTCACGGCGAATACGCTTCTGCGCTCGGAGATCCCGGGCCTCAAGCTGCTTTCCCGCGGGAAGGTCAGGGACGTTTATGACTTGAACGAGCGCCTCCTCATCGTGGCCACGGACCGCATCTCCGCCTTCGACTGCGTGCTCCCCACCCCCATCCCGGGCAAGGGCGCTCTGCTCAACGCCCTCTCGGCCTTCTGGTTCCGGAAGACCGGGGACGTGGTCCCCAACCATCTCATCACGACGGACTTCGCCGAGATCCTGCGCGCCCTGCCGCCGGATGTCCGCCTGGACCCGGAGCTCTACGACAGGCGCCTCCTGCTGGCCCGAAAGGCGCGCCGAGTTGACGCGGAGTGCATCGTGCGCGGCTGCCTGGCCGGCTCGGGATGGAAGGAGTATTGCGAGAAAGGCACCCTCTGCGGCGAGAGGCTGCCCCAGGGCCTCCAGGAGGCCTCGCCTCTGCCCCGGCCGGTCTTCACCCCCTCCACGAAGGCCGCCTCAGGGCACGACGAGAACATCAGCCGCGAGCGCCTTTCCGAGCTTGCCGGTGCCGACATCGCCCGCGAGATCGAGCGCCTGAGCCTGATGCTCTACGATTTCGCCTCCCGGCACGCCCAAGAGCGCGGCCTCATCCTGGCCGACACGAAGTTTGAATTCGGTTTCATCAACGATCGGCTCTGCGTCATCGACGAGATGCTCACCCCCGATTCCTCCCGCTTCTGGGACCAGAGCGCCTTCAAGCCGGGCGCCTCGCCCGCGAATTTCGACAAGCAGTTCGTCCGCGACTGGCTCGATCAAAGCGCATGGGACAAGCGTCCGCCTGCGCCGGAGCTGCCTCCCGCTGTCGTCGATGGGACGGCCCGGCGCTACCGTGAAGCCTTCCGGAGGTTGACCCGATGACCAAGACGAACGGCAAGGACCAAGGGAATCTTCTGATCCAGTCCCGCGGCAACGGCAAGACCGCCGGGGCGGCGACCTACGTCGTGGAGGTCGCATCGAAGCTCGGTTTCAACGACGCGCCGGGAATTGCCCTGCTCGGCCAAATGCCCTCCATCGGGGTCTGCGGCGCCCGCGAGGTGCGGGTCTCCTCGCTCTATGAGATCACCGGGCGGCTCTCTCACTCGCAGATGGATATCCTCGGCCGCGGGCTCCTCTGCGACCCGATCACGCAGGAGTTCCGCCTCGACCTCTCGGCCTCCTCCTCCGCCTTCCTCATCGGCCCGCACTGGCGCGTGGAGGTCTGGTTCAGGCCACAGGTCACCGACCCGGTCGGCGAGAGCGTCTGCAAGGCTGTCGCGGACATGGGCCTGCCCGAGCCGGACGGCGTGCGCACCGGGACCGCGTACCAATTCGTCGGCCGGATCACTCAGTCCCAGATCGAGAAGGTCGTAGCCAAGCTCCTCGCAAACCCCGTCATCCACCGCACGAAGGTCGCGCAACTGTGAGCGAGACCCCCGCGGCGCAGGCCTGCGCCGGCTCTTGGACCCAGCCCTGGCTCGCGGCGCCGCTCAAGGCGCTGCAGGAGCTGAACGCCCGCCACGGCTGGTCGCTCTGCGCCGCGGAGCTGCGCGCGATCCAGGCGCATTTCACGAAAATCCAGCGCGAGCCCACACGGGCCGAAGTCGAGACCATCGCCCAGTCGTGGTCCGAGCACTGCAAGCACAAGACCTTCACCAGCCCAGTGGCCCTGCGCGAGGGGAAGTCGACGCGGCGCTACAAGAACCTGCTCGCCGAGACCATCATGGCCGCCACGCGCAAGCTCAAAGCGCCCTGGTGCCTCTCGGTCTTCCAGGACAACGCGGGGGTCGTCGCCTTCGGCGAGCGCTGGGCTCTCGCCTACAAGGTTGAGACGCACAACCATCCCTGCGCCATCGAGCCCTACGGCGGCGCCGAGACCGGAGTGGGGGGCGTCATCCGCGACGTCCTCGGCGTGGGGCTCGGGGCCAAGCCGGTCCTCAACACGGACGTCTTCTGCTTCTGCCCGCCGGACTACGCCGGAGAGCTGCCGGGCAACGTGCTCCACCCGCGCAGGACCCTCACCTGCGTGGTCGCGGGGGTCCGCGACTACGGCAACCGCATGGGCATCCCGACCGCCTCCGGGGCGATCTTCTTCGACGAAGACTACCGCTTCAACCCGCTCGTCTTCGTGGGCACCGTAGGGATGATGCCTGCCGACGCGGTGATATCCGCGATCCTGCCTGGCGACGCGGTCGTAGCCGTCGGCGGACGCACCGGCCGGGACGGGCTCCACGGCGCGACGTTCTCCTCCGCCTCCCTGGCCAAGGACGCGGACCAGGCAGCTGTCCAGATCGGCCACGCCATCATGGAAAAGCGCGTCCTCGACGCCCTGCTCAAGGCGCGCGGCCAGCGCCTCTACCGGGCCCTGACCGACTGCGGAGCCGGAGGCTTCTCCTCGGCCGTCGGCGAGATGGCCGCGCGGGTCCAGGGCAAGGGCGGCGCCCGAGTGGACCTAGCCAACGCCCTGCTCAAGACCTCGGACCTCGAGCCGTGGGAAATCTGGCTCTCCGAGGCGCAGGAGCGGATGGTCCTCGCTGTCCCGCCGAAGAACCTCAAGGCCCTGGGGGAACTGATGGCCTTGGAAGGCGTCGAGGTCTGCGCGCTCGGAGAATTCACCTCCACGGGCCGCATCGATGTCCGCTACAAAGACGAGCGCCTCGTGGACATGGACCTCGATTTCATCCATGAGGGCCTGCCGAAATCGGAGCTGGCCGCCCTCTGGGAGCCCCCCAAGCAGGACCCCTGCGCCCTCCCGCGCGCGGATGGAGCGCGCTGCGCCGAGATCCTGCGCTGGGCCGTCGCGAACCTCAACGTCTGCAGCCGCGAGTGGGTCATCCGCCAGTACGACCACGAGGTGCAGGGAGGCACCGTGGTCAAGCCTCTGCAGGGCCTCCACCATGACGGCCCAGGCGACGCCTGCGTCATTTGGCCGCTGGCCGTCACCGAGGACCCCTCGGATTTCCGGGGCTTCGCCGTCTCGCACGGGATCAACCCCGCCCTCGGCAGGCTCGACCCCTACGCGATGGCCATGGCCTGCGTGGACGAGGCCCTGGCCAACGTCGCTTGCGTCGGGGCGGACATCTCGCAGGCCGCTCTGCTCGACAACTTCTGCTGGGGCAGCCCCAAGGACCCCCGCCAGCTCGGGGCCCTGGCCAAAGCCGCTGAAGGCTGCCGCGACGCGGCGCTCGGCTTTGAGACGCCGTTCATCTCCGGCAAGGACAGCCTGAACAACGAGTACGTGGAGCCGAAAGGCCGCGCGAACCCGATCCCCGGGACCCTGCTGATCTCCGCGGTGGCCCCGATCCAGGACATCCGCAAAGCCGTCACGATGGACCTTAAAGGCCCCCGCAACGCCCTGTATCTGATCGGGCGCGCCTCCGGAGCCATCGGCGGCTCTCTTCTGGCCGAGTTCCTCGAGTTATCCGGAGGGGCCCTGCCCGAGTTCGATGCGAAGGCGGCCCGCGACGCGTACCGGCGCCTGGGCCTGGCCGCGAACAAAGGACTCGTTCTTTCGGCCCACAACCTCTCCGAGGGAGGCCTGGCGGTCGCCGCCTCCGAGATGGGCTTCTCCGGCGACACCGGCGTCGAGATCGACCTCGACAAGCTGCCCAAAGCCAGGGACGCCGCGGGGGAGGCCGTGCTCCTCTTCGCTGAGTCGCCGGGCCGCATCCTCGTCGAGGTGGCGACCGCCTGCGAAAAGGATTTCCTCAAGGCCCTGCGCGGGATTCTCGTCTCCCGCATCGGCATGACGCTCGCCAACCCCGTTCTGCGGGTCATCGGCCTGGACGGGCGCATCCTGCTCGAGGAAGGCCTGCGGGACCTGAAGGCCCGCTGGCAGAAGACCCTGCCGGAGAAGCTCCTCGTCGCGCTCCCGGGCCAGAACCGAGGCAGGAAATGAGGTCCCCCAAGGCCCTGATCCTGCGGACCGCGGGAACGAACTGCGACATCGAGACCGCAGTGGCGCTGAAGATGGTCGGCGCGGCGCCGGCCATCATCCACGTCAACGAGATCAAGAGCGCTCGCGTCCGGCTCATGGACCACGACATCCTCGTCCTGCCGGGAGGGTTCACCTACGGCGACGACATCAGCGCGGGCAAGGTACTGGCCAACGAGCTGCGCGCCTACCAGCGCGAGCTGCGCGGCTTCATCCGCAGCGGCCGCCCAGTCATCGGCATCTGCAACGGCTTCCAGGTGCTGGTGAAGACGGGCCTGCTGCCGCAGACCCCGTCCAACGACCAGACCGCCTCTCTCTCCTTCAACGACTCCAACCGTTTCGAAGCGCGCTGGGTCCGGCTGAGGATCAACCTCCAGAGCCAGTCCCTCTTCATCCGCGGCCTGCCGGAGATCATCGAGCTCCCGGTGGCGCACGGGGAGGGGAAGTTCGTCGTCAAGTCGCCCAAGGTGCTCGAGCATCTGAAGAAAACGCGGGCCATCCTCATGCAGTACGTCAACGAGGAGGGCAAGTTCGCCCCGTATCCCTACAACCCCAACGGCTCGCTCTTCAACATCGCCGCCATCACGAACCCAGAGGGCAACTGCCTGGGCATCATGCCGCATCCCGAGCGCTTCATCACGCGCTGGCACCATCCGAACTGGACGCGGCAGACCTTCCTCATGGACGGGGTGGGGCTGGAGATATTCCGCAACGCCGTGACTTACGTGGCTTCGTAGGCTATGTGCGGCATCGTAGGGATCGCCGGGGACCGCAGCGCGGTGCGCCTGGCCGCCCTCGCCCTTTACGCTCTTCAGCACCGCGGCCAGGAGGCGGCCGGCATCGTTTCCGCCGAAGACGGACGCCTGGAGTCCCTGCACGGCCTGGGCCTGGTGACCGAGGCCCTGGGCGAGAGCGCGATCGCGGCGCTCTGCGGCCGCTCGGCCCTCGGGCACGTGCGGTATGCGACCGCCGGCGACGGCACACTCAAGAACGCCCAGCCCCTCGTCTTCGACCACGTCCACGGCCCCATCGCGATCGCCCATAACGGAACATTGACCAACGCTCGGACACTGCGCCGCCGGCTCGAGCGCCAGGGCGCCATCTTCCGCACCTCCACCGACAGCGAGGTCATCGTCCATCTCATCGCCCGCCATCCGGGCCCGCTGGAGAAGGCCGTCGCGGACTCCCTCAAGCGCGTCGAAGGCGCCTACTCTCTGCTCTTTCTGACTCCGACGAAGCTCATCGCGGCGCGAGACCCCCTGGGCTTCAGGCCCCTGGTGCTGGGCCGTTTGCCCTCGCGCGGAGCGCCCCACGTCTTCGCTTCGGAGACCACGGCCCTCCACCAGATGGGGGCGGAGCTCGTGCGGGAGATCGAGCCCGGGGAGCTGGCAATCGTGGAGAACGGCCGGCTCAGGTCCCTGCGCCCATTTTCCCCCTCCCCCAGGCGGGCGTTCTGCATCTTCGAGCAGATCTACTTCGCCCGCCCGGACTCGAGCGTCTTCGGCCTGAGCGTGCAGGCCACGCGCCGACAGCTCGGCAGGGAGCTGGCCAAGGAGATGTTCGGGACCGAGGCCGACATCGTAGTCCCGGTTCCGGATTCCGGGGTCCCGGCCGCGATCGGCTTCGCCGAGGAATCCGGCATCGCCTTCGAGCTCGGCTTCGTCCGCAGCCACTACGTGGGCCGCACCTTCATCCAGCCCGCCCAGGGGCTTCGCGACCACTCGGTGATGCTCAAGCTGATGCCGGTCCGCGAGGTCCTGCGCGGCCGGAAGATCGTCCTGGTCGACGACTCCCTCGTGCGCGGGACCACCTCCCGGCGCCTCTGCCGCATCCTTCGGAAGGCCGGCGTGCGCGAGATCCACATGGCCGTCTCCTCGCCGCCCATCGTCTCGCCCTGCTACTACGGCATCGACACCCCCGAGCGCAGCGAGCTCATCGCGGCCACGCGCTCGCTGAGGAGCATCCGCCGCTTCCTGGGCGTGGACAGCCTCCACTACCTGAGCTTGGACGGCCTTCTGCGGGCCGTGATTCGGGAGAAGGACTTCTGTACGGCCTGTTTCACGCGGCGCTACCCGACGCCGCTGACGGATCTAAGCTCATGCGAAAAGCGAACGTCCTGATCCTCGGCTCCGGAGGGAGGGAGCACGCCCTGGCCTGGGCCCTGAGCCGGAGCCCCGGGCTGAAGAAGCTCTACGCCGCGCCCGGTTCCGCGGGCATGGCGGCGCTCGCCAAGCCCGTCCACATCGGCCCGCTGGACTTCGCTCCGCTCGAAAGCTTCTGCCACGACCACTGCATCGATCTCGTCGTCGTGGGCCCCGAGGCTCCCCTCGCCGGGGGCGTCGCGGACGCGCTCGAGGAGCGCGGCATCCGCGTGTTCGGCCCGCGCGCGGCCGCGGCCCGCCTGGAGGCCTCCAAGGCCTTCGCCAAGGGGTTCATGGCCCGCCATGCGATCCCCACCGCGCGCCATCAAGCTTTCTCCTCTTTCGAGGGAGCGCGTTCCGCGCTCCCTTCTTTCGGAGCGAGCGTAGTCGTCAAAGCGGACGGACTCGCCGCGGGCAAGGGCGTGCGCATCTGCGAGAGCCGGCAGGAAGCTGAGGAGGCCCTGTCTGAATTCATGGTGAAGAAGATCCACTCAAGCGCGGGGAACGCCGTCGTGCTCGAGGAGCGCCTCCAAGGCCGCGAGGCGACGATGATGGCATTCTGCGACGGGCGGTCATATCGGCTGCTCCCGCCGAGCCAGGACCACAAGCGCCTTCTGGACTCAGACCGCGGCCCCAACACAGGCGGCATGGGCGTCTTCGCTCCCACCCCGGCCATGACGCCGGACCTCCTTGCGCGCATCCGCCTCGAGGTGTTCGACCGCGCCCTCTCCGGGCTCCAGGCGGACCGCCTCGACTACCGCGGCATCCTCTACGCCGGCCTCATGCTGACCAAAGACGGGCCGAAGGTCCTCGAGTTCAACGTCCGGTTCGGGGATCCGGAGACCCAGGCCGTGCTCCCTCTTCTTGAAACCGACCTGCTGGATCTGCTCTTGGCCACGGTCCACGGCAAGCTGTCCCGGACGGACCTGCGCTGGCGCAAGGCTTCGAGCGTCTGCGTGGTGCTGGCCTCCGAAGGCTACCCGGAGAAGCCGAAGATCGGGCGGCTCATCGAAGGGCTCGACGCCCCGATGCCGGAAGGCATCGTCTTCCACGCGGGGACCCGGAAGGAGAGCGGAGGCTGGCGCACGGCCGGAGGCCGCGTCCTGGGCGTTACCGCCGTCGCGCCAAGCCTGGAGGAAGCCCGGC